>CANBVC010000119.1 GCA_947372795.1 Beijerinckiaceae bacterium | reverse complement strand
AGCTTTGTGCGGCATGACCCGCAAGTGCCGCTTTCGCAGGAGCTGGAGACCGCAATCCCTTCCGCGCGTAACGTGTCGAGGATCGACACATCAGCCGGAATCTCAAGGCTCCGTCCTGAGCGCGCAAGGCGCACGGCGAAGGGCTTGTCGTCCGGCTTATGGGCGGGTTTCGAGGAGCCGAAATCTTCGAAATGGACGGCGGCGCTGGACCAGTGGCCGCTCATGTCGCGCACGGCTTCCATAAGGGGGCGTGGGCCGCAGCAGTAGAGATGCCGCCCCATGGGCTTTTCGAGAATGGGCCAGAGATCGAGCGATTTCGAGAGGTCGCCATGGTCATGATGAATGACCACTTGCCCGGCATAGGCCGACGATTTCAACTCTTCGCGAAAGGCGGTCAGGTCTGGTTCGCGTGTGAGATAGTAGAGCTTGAAACGCCCGGCCCCCGTGCTCTTCAGATGCTGCATCATGGAATAGATGGGCGTGATGCCAATGCCGCCTGCGATGAAGAGATGGTAGGGCGCATTGTTCGCCAGCGGGAAATCATTGCGCGGCTCGCCGACCTCGATCATGTCACCAACCTGCGCATCGCGGGTGAGCGAAAGGGAGCCGCCCTCGCCGGGCTCTTCGCGCTTCACCGCGATCACATAGCTGCCCCGCTCGTCAGGATCGTTGCAGAGCGAATATTTGCGGATAAGGCCGCCGGGCGTGCGCAGGCTCACATGGGCGCCGGCCGTGAACTCCGGCAGATCGACGCCATCGGGGCGTGTGAGCTCGAAGCGGAAAACATCGCGCGCGATCTCGTCTTTTGCGGCGATGCGCAGCAGCAGCGTGGCGGTGTCGAAAGCGGGGCTTGACATGGTGCGCTCCAGCGGTGACGCCGGGTTTGGCGCCGCAGGGTGGTGGCGGAACTTAGAAGTCTAATTCGGTCGGTTCAAGGGGGCTGGCGCTGAAATATGCGGCTAAGCGCAGGCGTCCATATCGACACGGGCGTTCCGCCGTGGTAGTCATCTTAGAGGCCTAAGATGTTGCGCGCGTAAAAGCGCCATGCCCAGGAGGAGCTCATGCTCACCAAAGAGGAAAATATCACCCTCACCCATGTCGAAGGCGATGCGCCCATGGGGGGCGTGATGCGCCGGCACTGGCTGCCCGCTTGCCTCTCTGAGGAAGTCGCCGACCCCGATTGCGATCCGGTCAAGATAAGGCTGCTGGGCGAGGACCTCGTGGTTTTCCGCGATTCCGACGGCCGCGTAGGCGTGCTCGACGAATTTTGCCCGCATCGTAAGGCTTCGCTGGCTTTCGGCCGGAACGAGGAATGCGGCCTGCGCTGCCTCTACCACGGCTGGAAATTCGACGTTGATGGAAACACCGTCGACATGTCCTCCGAGCCCGCCGAGAGCGCGCTCAAGGAAAAGGTCAAGCAAAAGGCCTATCCGACCCATGAGGCCGCGGGCTTCATCTGGGTCTATATGGGCCCGGCGAATGAAATGCCCGCCTTCGATCCGCCTGTCTTCCAGCCGGACGACGATACGCGCATCGCGATTTCAAAGCTCATCGTTGATTGCAACTGGGCGCAGATTCTCGAAGGCGCCATCGACTCCGCTCATTCGTCGACGCTGCATTCATCCGACATGGTGCCCGCCCGCGTCGATGGCGCGAAGGCGACCGACACGAACTGGCTGCGCCCCTCGACCGACAAGGCGCCGCGCCTCTTTGTGGACCGCACCGCCTTCGGTTTCCGCTATTCGGCCATCCGCCGGCCGATCCATAATGCGACGACCCATGACTATGTGCGCACGACGCTGTTCATCGCGCCCTATACGGTCCAGATCCCGTCGAACAACATGTACAACATCGCCATCCTGCATGTGCCGATCGATAATACCCATACCGCCTTCCACTTCATCGCCTGGGGCGGCGTGAATACGCCCAGCACCGAAAGCTGGCGCAAGTTCCTGCATGGGCAGGTCGGCATCGATGTGGACAAGAGTTTCCGCAAGAAGCGCACCCTCGCCAATAACTATCTGCAGGACCGCCAGGCGATGCGGCTGGGCAATTTCACGGGCATTCCGGGCATTCCCAATCAGGACGTCGTGATGTGGGAGACCATTGGACCGATCGCGGATCGTGGCGATGAAATTCTCGGCGCCAGCGATCTGGCCATTGTCGAGTTCCGTCGCCAGATGGTCGAAGCCGCCGCCGCTTTCGCCGCCACCGGCAAGGCCATTGGCGCTCACGAGGGCCGCGTGCCCCATGGGAAGCTGCAGTCCTACGAGGGCGTGGTGCAGAAGGGCTATGATTGGCGCACGCTTGGTTGTTCGGACGAAGAGCTCGCGTGGAACGAGGCGCATCGCGCCAACGCCGCCGAATAAATGGCCAGACCGTAAACACGAAAGCCCCGACCGAAAGGCCGGGGCTTTTGCTTTGCGAGAGGCTCTGGTTCAGGCGATCTCGATATCCAAGCCCAGATCAAGAATCGGCGCGGAATGGGTGAGTGCGCCTGATGAGATGAGATCAACGCCGGTTTCGGCGATGATCTTCAGCGTCTCAAGATTGATGCCGCCAGAGGCTTCGAGCTTCACGCGCCCGGCGGAAAGCTTCACGGCCTCGCGCATCATATCAGGGCTCATATTGTCGAGCAGACAGAAGTCCGCGCCTTCTTCGAGCACTTCGCGCAACTGATCGAGCGTATCGACCTCGATCTCCACCTTTACGAGATGGCCGACAAAGGCCTTCGCCGCGCGCAGGGCCTCACGCACGCCGCCGCAGACGGCGATGTGGTTGTCCTTGATGAGCACGGCGTCGTCGAGGCCGAAGCGATGGTTCATGGCGCCGCCGCAGCGCACTGCGTATTTCTCGAAAGCGCGCAGGCCGGGCGTCGTCTTGCGCGTGCAGCAGATATTGGCGTTGGTGTGGGCGACAAGCTCCACATATTTCGCCGTCATCGTCGCGATGCCGGACATGCGCGACATATAGTTCAGCGCTGTGCGCTCGGCGGTGAGGATCGCGCGCGCGTCGCCGGAGACGCGCGCCACGGGCGTGCGGTTTCCCGGAACCTTCGCGCCATCCTCCACCAGCGCCTCAAAGCGAACGCTGGGATCGATGAGGCGGAAGGCTGCCTCTGCGATGGGCAAGCCGCAGACGACGCCGGGCTTGCGAACGGCGAGCACGGCGGTCGCCTGTTTTCCGGGCGGGATCGTCGCCAGGGTGGTGATGTCGCCAGCGCGGCCGAGATCCTCGTCGAGGGCGGCGCGCACGGCGTTTTCGAGATAGATCGGGTTGAAGAACGACATGGCCATGATGGTCGATCCCTGTGTTAGACGCGGAAGCCGCCGCGCTTGCGGCCTTGAGAGACGTTCAGGAACAATTCGTCGAGCGGCCAGCGGCGTTTCATCATGCCCTGTTCATGAGAATAGCCGACGAGCGTATCGAGGTTGTGGCGATTGCTGTCGGAGAGGCCGTATTCCCAAGGATCTTCGCCCAAGAGTTTGCGCTGTTCTTCGAGCGCGTGGCGATACCAGGCGAGCGGGGCGACGCGCGGGTTGAACATGCGCTTCATGCCGATGGCCTTGGCCTTTTCGAAGGCCTTATAGATGTTGACCGGCACCCAGGGATGCTGCTCGACGATCTCGCGCTTGATGCCCATCACATGCATGATCGGGAAGATGCCGGTCTTCTTGTAGTAGCTTTCTTCCTCGCCCTTGTAGTCATCGAAAAGGCGCGCGACGTTCGGGTCGCCCTGCTGATAGGGCTCGATGATGTCGGAATGGATGACAGCATCAAGCTCGCCCGCGACGAGCATTTCTTCGAGCGTCTGATTGTCGGCGAGGCGCGTCCACTTGAGGTCGGGCGCGGGGGTGAATTCCACATCCTCGTCGATTTCCGAATGCCAGTGGATCGACTTGTGGGGCACGCCATATTCATGTTCGAGAATGCCGCGCATCCAAAGAATCGCGCTGACCTGAAAGGACTTCACGCCGACCTTCTTGCCGATCAGATCCTTGGGGCTGCGGATGCCCTTCTTCGTGTTGACGAAGACGAATTCATGGCGGAAGCGGCGATGCAGGAAGACCGGGAGGCCTTCGATCTCCATGCCGTTGTCGCGGGCCAGCAGATAGGACGAGGCCGAGACCTCCGCCACATCGAACTCGCGGTTGCGGAGGAAGCGCCAGTGGCGCGTGCTGGAATCGATGTCGGTGAGGACGGTGAGATCGACGCCATCCACCTTGACGTCGCCCTCCTTGAGCGCGCGAACGATTTCATAATCGCCACAAGCCAGCGTCAGATGGATATTCCCCATAGTGTCCCCCTTGGAGCAAACCCGCTGATACCTGCGGGTCAGGGTCTAGATACAGGCTCGGGCGAGCCGTTCAACTGGATTTATAACAAAAAGGCTCCCCTCCGGGGAGGGGAGCCTCTGTGGCTGACGCCGGAGCCTTACTTCGTGAAGAATTTGTCCATCTTCTGCTCGACACCATATTTTTTCGTCTCGTCGACCCAGATCTGCTGGATGCGGGGATCCTGATCCTCGTATTCGTACTGGTCGCCGCCCTCCTTGATGCTGGTGGAGACAGCGCCCTTTTCACCGGGCTTGAGGCCGAGCAGCGAGCGGCGTTGCTGCACGGTCAACGGATAGCGCAGACCGCCGACGCCGGTGGCGAGATAACGCGCGGGCTGCGGGCTGGTGTTGAAGTGCTGATGGAACTGCTGATCGGCGGGCGGGAACACGACGCCGTGCTTCCAGTCGATGCGCAGATAGTCCTGCTCCTTGTCGTACCAAAGGAGCGAATAGCCATGACCGGTCACGCACATGACGTGGAAGCCGGGACCATGGCGATGGCCCTTTTTGTAGGTGCCGACCGGCATTTCCGAAATATGGGCGTGCATGGTGCCGTCCGCGAGCACGAACATGATGTTGGTGCCGCCCGCGCCGCGGTCGCCCCAGCTCTTGAGCTCGATCGCCGCCAGATCGGGAACGAAATTCGTCTCCCACATATGATTGCCCGGACGCACGGTGATGAGATCGCCTTCGCCGCTGTAATAGCCGCTCTTGCCCGCACGTTCGGAGAAATCGAACTGCGTGTCGAAGACGAATTTCTCGTTGTGAAACGTGTTCATCACCAGCGGCATGTCGGTTGTGGTGACGAGCAGGGCGCGCTCGCGTCCGCTGGAGTTGAAGTGGCGATGCTTGGCGTTCAGCGGAATGGCGAAAAGGCTTTTTGGCCCCCACTCGAAGCTGCGCTTGGTTCCGTCGGCCAGCTCGACCTGCGTGGAGCCGGACCCTTCGAGCACGTAATAGACGTCTTCGTAGAGGTGGCGCTGGGGCTCGGTGGAGCCGCCAGGCGGCAGGTCCAGAAGGAACATGTTGCAGAAGTCGCCACGGCCCTTCAGATGCACGGCGGCGCCCTTGACGCCAACGCGCGGCCAGATCTTCATCTCGACCGTGAACAGGTCGATGCCATAGTCCTCGGTGACCGGCAGACCTTCCTTCGCGATCCAATCGAGATAGGGATCGATGCCGTAGCGGGCTGGGGTGCTTTCGCTCATGGATGTTTCCTTGGGGTTATGAAAACAACAGGGACTTGATCACGACAGGGACGACGCCCGGCGGCGTTATCAGTTCGCCCACATCGACATAATCGAGTTCTTGCAGCTGAACGCCGTCGATGGAGACGAGGTCGCCGGGGAAATCGAGTTCTTTCACGAGCAGGTTGCCCATGCTCTTGCCGACGTCGCCGTCGATCATCAAAAGCAAGAGATCATGACGTTTGCCGCCGGGAGCGGCGCCATCCAGAATGCCCTTGGCGATAGCGTAAAGGCGCTTGTATTCGGGATCGCCCGCAAAGTTGAAGGACACAGCCATGCGTCCGCCGGGCGGAATGTCGAGCTGTTCGGCCTTGTTGCGGATCGCTTCTGCGATAGCGGCGGAGTCAATCTCGCCCGACAAGTCGAGCCCGATGGGCGCCACGGGCACATTATGCACCGGCAGCGCATCGCCCTTGGAAAGAAAGATCGTCTTGCCGCTGACCTGCACGGTGAACTGCGAGGCACCGATCACGGTCGCGCGAATACGATTGCCCGGATCGACCACCGCGACCTTGCTGCGCGCGCTCAAGAGACGGCGCGTCTCCATGGCGATGATCTTGGCGATATCGCCGAAATCCCGCGTTTCGGTCTCGAAGATATATTCGGAGACGCCGCCCGAGAAGGTGATGGCGTCGGGCGCTTTAGCGCGTACCAGCGGTTCGGTGAGCTGCAATTCGCGGCCCAGAGCATCAAGTTCCGCCCCCGTGATCTGGTCGACAGCGAGTTCGGCTAGGCGCGCGGCGATACGCTGGCGGACTGCAGGATCGCTGAGCGTTTTGGCGTCCGTGCCCACGCCAAGCTCGCGCGCGACAAGCCAGGCCGATTGATCGACGCGCGTCCAGTCGCCATTGGCGTCGGCGGCCAGAAGGCGCCCGCCCACAGCGAAGGCTGAAACGCTTTTGATGACGCCTTTTTCGATCTGTGCGAGCTTGGTCGTGCCGCCGCCGATATCGACATGCAGCACTGTGCACTGGCGCTCGCGTGAGAGGGCGACAGCGCCCGACCCATGGGCGGCGAGGGTGCATTCGAGTTTGTGGCCTGCGGTGGCGCAGACGAATTTGCCAGCCTCTTCGGCGAAGAGCTCGTCGATGGCGCGCGCATTCTTGCGCTTGATCGCTTCGCCGGTGAGGATCACCGCGCCGCTATCGATGTCGCCGCGCCGCACGCCCGCCTGCTTGTAGGAGTCGTGGATGAAGTGATCGAGGGCATGGGCGTCGATGGAGCCGTCAGACACGAAAGGCGTCAGCATGATCGGCGAGCGCCAGACCACCTCGCGGTTGGTCACGACGAAACGGCTCGACAGACCCTGCGACTGGCGCTGCAAAGTGACTTTGGCGAAGAGCAGATGGGATGTGGAGCTGCCGATGTCGATGCCGACCGTTTTCAGCTCAACGCTTTCCTGGCTCCAGATGAACTTGGCCATCTCGGCCTTGTCCGTCTCGCTCAGCTGCGCGTGCTCGTGTTCGAAATCGATGTCGTGCATCCGTCCCACCCTTGGCCGGACGACCTGGTGATCGCTCCGCCCTTGTTTTCGGCCATGGGTGCGAGCCCATGATTACCATTAGGTCTCTAAGTTCTAGCGGTCGGGACTGCGCTTGTCCACCGGAGCCGCGCCGGTTTTTCACTAGGCGCGGCCCCGCTTTTGGTCAGATCTGCCAGTCGGCCGGGACTACGCCCGCCGTCTGCCAGCATTCGAGATAATAGCGCCAGAGCTTGTCGACATGGCGATCTCGCTTGAAGTACTTGGCGAAGGATTCCATGTCCTCTTCGCTCAGCGGGACGAGGCGGCCGAGCACGCAGGCGTTATGCATGGCCTGCGCATTCTCCACGAAATGGATGGAATCGGTGAGCACCGCCTCCACCGATTCGGCGGTGATGACCTGACCATGGGCGCGAATCTGCAGGGCGTGATGGGGGCCGAGCGTGTTAGCGACGGCGCGCCCCAGTTCCGCATTCGCCACATGGGCGGGGTCGGCATGCACGGGCATGCCGCTGCGCCAGCGGATCGCGTGGTTCTTGACGATGCGCAGCGGCATGTCCTCGACCAGCGTGAAGGAATTGGTCTGGTCGTGATGGAAGTGGGCGATGCTGTTCACATCGGGCCGCGCGCGCAGGATTTCGGCATGTAAGGCTGTTTCCGCCGGGGGCTTGGAATCCCCATTGCCGCGCACCACTTCGCCGTCGAGATTGCAGACCAGAAGATCGTCCGGCCGCAGGCCTGAACGGGGCACATCGATGGGCTGGATCAGGAATGTGTCGCCGCCGGGCAGACGAGCGCTCACATGGCCTGAATAGTTCATGCATTTTTCGTTCACCAGCATCAGGGTGCAGGCGGCGACCTTCATGCGCAGCACATATTCCGCGTCGTGGTGGCTGTGTTCGGCTTTGCTCAAGGGGGACCTCCCGGACCGTCGATAAGGCGCTTTCGCCTGATGGGCCGCGACAATCGCTGTACGGGTCGATTTTGTCCATAGCTTGAGGCGTCGGCGGCCCCGTGGCTGAAAATTCAGCCGAAAAGCGCGGTGGTGAGCTTCTTCACTTTGGTCGAGAAGCGATGACGCTTTTGCTCGCGGTCCACCACGTCCTGCGTCGTGACCCAATTCATCTGAACGGCGCGGCGGGGCCCTGAATGGGGCTTGTGGCCATGCCATGAATTCTCCGAGCGCCGGAAGACCAGCAGAGTGCCGCCATAGGGCGGAACCTCTGAGCTGAACTGCTCGAGATCAGTTCCCGACCGCAGGATGCGCAGGCGTCCGCCATCCGACTCCCAGCCCTCGTTCATATAGAGCAGCACGGTCAGGATCTTGGTCTTGGAATCCGTATGGATCTCGCCGTCCTTCTCGCGAACGAAGCCGCGCACCGTATACATGGTGGGGCGCTCGGTCAGATCGACCTCGAATTTCGCCTCCATGGCCTTACGGAAGCGTTCGCCATCGAGCTCTTCCATCAAGCCCTTGAACGCGCCCCGAATATCAAGCTCGGAGGGCGGGTGCGATCCCGGTCCGGGCACAGTCGGGAAATCCGCCGATACCTTTTTAAAGGGATCGGGCAGGATGAAACTCTCGATCACGATATGGTCGTAGGGGTCGCGTGCGAGCGGAGTGCGGTCGAGCGCGTCGTAATCGAGATAAGTCATCAGCCTGTCTTGGGGTTGGGGCCATGGGCCAAGCCAGCGGGCGTGTCAAAGCTTGCGCAGTTTGGACCAGAGCCGCCCGGTTTGCAAATCACTTGACATGAACTTCACTATTGCTGACCTCCATTTTGAGGGCCAGAATGGCTTAGTTTCCGTTTTGTAAACCTGCGTTGACGCCATGTCGCCTCGATGGGTCCTTGTATTCATTCTTTGCCTTGCCGCGCATCCTGCGTGCGCCGGCGCCTTTGCGCAGCGACAGGGCATGTTGCTGGTGATTCACGAATTCACATCCACGCTAGCCTTGCAGGCTTTCGACCGGCGGGGAGGGGTTGTCGGGGCGCCTCTTTACGCCAAGTACACCTCGGACCTCGCGCTCGAATATGGCGCGCTCGATTGGCTGACCTTTCTTGGTCGTCTGGAGGCGGCGCGCGCCTATGCTCAGGGCCCGCCTGCCGCCTACTACCGAGGTCCCGGCATGTCGGAGCTCGGCGCAAGGGTCGAGCTTGGTCGCGCGCTGCATGAGGATGTCGTCTTCTCCGCTCAGGCCCTGTTGCGCCTGCCCGGCGTGCGGACAGCCAACCCGGCTGCTGCGGGCCTGAA
>CANBVC010000118.1 GCA_947372795.1 Beijerinckiaceae bacterium | reverse complement strand
TAGCGCCGTATTGATGTCCTTGGCGCCGGTGAAGGCGCGCCCCAGAGCCCCCGCATCCTCAATCGCCTGCGCCGCGCCTTGCGCGAAGAAAGGCAGCATGGGATGGGCGGCGTCGCCGAGCAGGGCGACCCGCGCCAGCGTCCAGCGCGCGGTAGGCTCGCGGTCAAAGAGCGGCCAGCGCTTCCATTCCTTCGCCGCCGAAACGAGTGCGCGGGCGTCTTTATGCCAGCGAGAGAAGCGGGGCGAGACGTCGGCAGGCTTGCCGCTGATGGCCCACAGATCGGCGGCCTCCTCGCCGCGCCAGCTATCTTCGGTGATGGCGACGATATTGATCAACGCGCCATTGCGCAGGGGATAATGAACAAGATGCGCCTTTGGCCCGAGCCACAAGCTGGTTTCGAGTTTGAGCGCGCTTTTGGGCGCCTGATCGGCCGGCACAAGGGCGCGCCATGCGGTGCGCCCCGACCAGATGGGCTCGTCAGCAAGCCCGAGCCCCAGCCTTGCGCGGATGGTTGAGCGCAGCCCGTCGGCGCCGATCAGCAGATCAGCTGTCATGCTGCGCGCGTCGCCCGCTCGTCCGATCGCGACCTCGACTCCCCCGGCGGTTTCGGCGAAGCCGGCCACGGGCGCATTCGTTTGGATGGCGATGTCAGGATAGGCGGCGCACCGCTCCAGCAGCGTTTTTTGCAGATCGGCCCGGTGGATCACAGCAGATGGAGCGCCCCAACGAGCTTCGGCTATGACGCCTAGCGGGAAAGACGACAGCTCAACGCCGTCGCTGGCGCGTCGAATGCGCAGGTGTTCGGGCGTCAGCGCCGCCTGCATCACGAAGTCGAGCAGGTCGAGGTCTGCGAGCACGCCCGTCGCATTGGGCGCGAGCTGAATGCCTGCGCCGGTTTCTTCGATTGCGCGTGCGCGCTCAAGCAGGGTTACGCGCAGCCCGGCGCGGGCGAGGGCTATCGCGGCCGTTAGTCCGCCGATTCCCGCTCCCGCTATGATGGCGTGCAGTTTTTCCGCCATCAGCTCACATTCCGCGGCCGGATTTCAGGAAATGAACGTCAGGCGGCCTGTGGGCTCCATTCGCATTCTGCAGGGTCCGAATGTCCATGCAGGGCGACGTCATGCACGTAGAGCGTCGAGCAATAAGGACAGATCGCCTCTTCCGCATCGCCCATGTCGATGAAGATATGGGGATGATCGAACGGGGGCAGAGCGCCTATGCACATGAATTCCTTGGCGCCGACGCGCACGGAGCGGACTCCGGGCTGATTGTGGAAATGCGGTGTGGCGTGATCGGCTGCCATGCTCTGTCCCCGAAACTGGCGGATATCGCGGCGCACCATAAAGAAGGCGCGGGCGTTTGGGTAGGGGGCGCGTCTCGCCCCCCGGCCCTTACTGGAAGTATTTGCGCGCCCGAAGTTTCGCTTTGTCCGAGGCGTTGATGGCGCCCAGCGCCGCCTTTTCCAAAGCTTCCGCGCTAACGGGTTCGATTTCGATCTTTGCGGCCTCAGCCTCCTTGCGGAAGGCGGGGTCTTTCAGCATCTCCGCAAAAGCCTTGCGGATCGCCGCGACACGGTCTTGCGGCACGCCCGGCGGCATTGCGAAGGGATGGCCGAGGCCATTGCCTGCTGTCACGATATCTACGACCTGCCGGTCCTCCGGATCCTTGATCAGCTCGTCCAACGAGGGGGCGCCCTTCAGGTCGGCGGGCTTGGGACCGGAATAAACGAGTATGTTGATATCTTTGTTAGTGACCCATTCGGGCTTCGAGGCGTTCCAGCTCGACCACGAGTTATTGCGCGCCGAAACCTCGCCGCGCTCCATGGCGAGGTTGAGGGGGCCAGAGCCTGTGTAGCCCATCACCATCTTGAATTTGGTGCCGAGCAGATCGTTCAGCATGACCGGGAAGGTGAGGGTGATGCCGGATGATCCCACGCAACCAGCGATGACCTCCGCTTGCTTGGCCTGCTCGATGTTCGTCACGCCGGTCGATTTCCAGACGGCCATTGTCTCGACTGTGGGGGCGATGGAGCCGATCCAGTTATATTTCGAGGCGTCGAACTGCACGCCTTCCATGCCCACAGCCTGCGAGGTCGGCAGGCCGTTCTGGATGAGGCCGATATAGGTCCCGTCTTTCGGCGCGACCTTGTAGAGATAATTGGCCATGACCATGCCGGTGGCTCCGGTCATGTTCTGCGCGACGATATTGGGATGGCCGGGAATATAGGCGCCCAGATGCTTGGCCACGAGGCGCAGCTGGAAATCATATTCACCGCCGGGGCTCACACCGACCAAAGCATAGATGGTCTTGCCCTTGTAGAAATCCTCGACCGCATCGGCGCGCACGGCACTGCTCAGGGCGGCGCTGAGGGCCGCCGCCAGATAAAGCGGCTTCAAGATAGACATCGCATTTCCTCCAGTTCCTTAATGCCGCTCTACACAATCGCGCGTCGCCCGCGCAAGTGGCGGCTCAGTCTGCAGCGGCTTTGCCGGCCTCGATCCGCTCCAGCGCATCCATGACAGCATCGAAAGTCAGCAGGGTGGAGGAGTGGCGGGCCTTGTAATCGCGCACCGGCTCCAGCACCGCGATATCAGCCCATTTGCCAGAAGCGGGCGGGGCGGCGTTCTCCTTCAGCATCCGCCTTACGTCTTCGCGAATGCCGCGCAATTCTTCCGGAGTTGAACCGATGATGTTGCGCGCCATGATGGAGGAGGAGGCCTGGCCAAGCGCACAGGCCTTCACGTCATGGGCGAAATCAACGACCTGACCGTCCTTGAGAACGAGATCCACTGTCACGGTCGAGCCGCAGAGCCGGGAATGGGCCGTGGCGGAGGCGTCTGGGTGCGGCAACCGACCAAGATGCGGGATTTCCGCCGCGAGCTCCAGAATTCGTTTGTTGTAGACATCATTCATCATATCGGCAGCATCTTTCGGGGATATTCGCGTCCGGGCGAAATCTGTGCTTATCATATAGGGGACAAGCGGGGTTTCAAAACTGTCATGCAGAATAGCCCCCCTCTCCAACTACAGGCCTGCAGCGGCGGTCTGAAAATAATGTATTTTGGCCTGTGGTCTGGCTTCGGCTTCGCCCCGTATCAATCACAGTCAACAACAGAGAAGGAGGCGCCACATGGACGCAGTGGTTAAGGCCTTGAACCCTAGTTCCTCATCTAAGCCGATCATAGAAAGAGCGCCTGTCGTAAGGCCTAGCCGGGAAGAAGCTGAGGCTGCTGTGCGGGTTCTGCTCCGCTGGGCCGGCGATGATCCAGCCCGCGAAGGGCTTCTCGATACGCCAAAGCGCGTCGTGAAAGCTTATCAAGAATTGTTCAAAGGATATGAGCAGGACGCAGAGGCGCAGCTTTCGACTATCTTTGAAGAGGTTGAAGGCTACGACGATATGGTTCTTGTGAAGGACATTCCTTTCACGTCCCATTGCGAACATCACATGGTTCCCTTCGTGGGCAAGGCGCATGTCGCCTACTTCCCCGCCGAGGGCGTGGTTGGCTTGTCGAAGCTTGCCCGCGTGGTCGAAGTTTTCGCCCGTCGCCTTCAGACGCAGGAGACCATGACGGCGCAGATCACCGACACCATCGACAACGCGCTGAAGCCTCGCGGCATCGCGGTGCTGATTGAGGCCGAGCATATGTGCATGTCCATGCGCGGCGTGCAGAAACAGGGCGCTTCCACCATCACCACCCGTTTCACGGGCGCTTTCCGAGACGATCCGGCCGAGCAGGCTCGTTTCTTCAGCATGGTGCGCGGCTTCCGCTGAGGCCTCTGGCTTGCGCTTCATGCGCAAGCCTTTTTGCTTTATAGCAACCGTCAACGATCAGTATCCAACGGCTTCTATTCCTCACGCTTTAGGTGTTATGTGTAAGGGCAGTTGGATCTTTGCATTTGAGCTTCAGGTCTAGCCCATGCCCCTCACCTTCGCCCCGCGCGGCTCCAAACATGAGCTCGAAGAAGGCCCTGCCTTCGCGCCGAAGTTTGATGCCGATGGGCTCATCGTCTGCATCACGACCGAGGCTTCGAGCGGCGACATTCTCATGGTCGCTTATATGAATCGCGAGAGCCTCGCGCTGACGCTTGACACTGGCGTCGCCCATTACTGGTCACGCTCGCGCCAGTCTCTCTGGCGCAAGGGTGATACATCTGGCCAGACGCAGTCGGTGGTTGAAATGCGCACCGATTGCGATCAGGACGCGATCCTGCTGAAGGTAGAGGCTGGTGGCGATGGCAAGGCGTGCCATACAGGCCGCCGCTCCTGCTTCTACAGGCGCGTGGAAGCGAAAGATGGTTTGCATCTCGTCATCGACGAAAGCTGAGCCGCTTCAGGCTGTCGCTATATAATCGCGAAGCGCCCGATGCTCGGTCTCGATCTCGGCGATGCGATGCTTCACCACATCCCCGATCGAGACAAGCCCGGCAAGGCGCCCGTCTTCAACCACCGGCACATGACGAAAGCGGCTCTGTGTCATCCGCTCCATGATGTCGATGATGCAGACGCCGCTGGTCGTGGTGAAAACATCACTGGTCATATGTCGCGACACCGCGTCATCGAGCGCAACAGCGCCTCGTTCTGCAAGCGCACGCACAAGGTCGCGCTCCGAAATGATTCCGAGCACGGCGCCGTCGGCGCCTGTCACCACAAGGGCGCCGACGCCCTTATCGTGGAGCAGGCGTGCGGTCTCCTGCAAAGTGCGATGAGGCTGGGTGGTGAAGACATCGCGGCCTTTGACCGCGAGTATGCGCGCAACGGTCATGAGGAGCTCCCTGATCTCCGCTTCGTCTTGTCGCAGAGATGAAGATAGGCCTTGGCTGAAGATTAGCAAGCACCAAGACGTTCGGCGCCTTTCAAACCCTGCGTGACAGGCTCCGCGGATCCATGAGGGGGAAGAGCAATAGCCCCGCCACAAAGCCGCCCATATGGGCCTCCCATGCCACAGGGCCTTCGGAGAAACCGAGCGTCGGCGACATAACGCCGAACAAGACATTCAGCACGAGCCAAAACGCCAGAAAGGTGAAAGCGCGGGGGTCTGCGAAGACGCCGCGCAAGGATAGCGCGGGTTGCCGATAGGCCTCGTCGCCGCTCGCGATATGCTCGCCGCCCAGCGGGCCATGGGACTGGAATACGAACCGCACGCAGGCGCCTGTGAGGCCTGATACAACGCCGGAGGCGCCGATCATCGGAAGAAAATCATAGAGATGCAGGCCATAATGCGCGAGCGCGCCGGCGATGGTGGTGGCGAGGCAGAAAATCATGAAGCGGAGGGCGCCAAACCTGCGGGCCACTGGCGCCCCAAAAGCGGCGAGCCACAGGGCGTTGAGGCCGAGATGGGTCCAGTCCGCATGGAGAAGGCTATAGGTGACAAGCGTCCACCACTGCGGCTCGCCATCGCCAAGAAAGAACAGCGCCGCTTGCGTCCGGGAGAACCCATCAAGCGCATCCGCCACACCATCGGGATCATAGAGCAGGGTGAAGCGCGCGGGCGTGAAGGCGAAACTCGCCAGCGTCTCGAGATCCTGCCGATCCGTCAGAACATATTCGCGCAGGCCATGAATGAGCGCCAGCAGCGCCATGGCGCCGAGCACCACGCCGGGGATATTGAAGGCGGGTTGTCTGGGCACGTGAGCCTTCTTCAATCGATGCGGATCAGGCCTTTGGCGAAACGCTTCCAGTTGCGCACATAGCCTTCGGCTGATTTGCCCAGACGGGCGATGGCGGCCTCGTCAAGCTGGCGCACCACCTTCGCCGGACTGCCGACGATCAGCGACCCATCGGGGAACTCTTTGCCCTCTGTCACAAGCGCATTGGCGCCGACGAGGCAGTTGCGCCCGATGCGGGCGTTGTTGAGGATCGTGGCGCCCATGCCGATCAGCGTGTTGTCGCCGATGGTGCAGCCATGCAGCATGGCCCGATGGCCGATTGTGCAGCCTTCGCCGATATCGAGGGGAGAGCCCATGTCCGTGTGCATGACGGTTCCCTCCTGCACATTGGAGCGGGCGCCGATGCTGATCCATTCATTGTCGCCGCGCAACACGCAGCCAAACCATACGCCGACATCCTCAGCCAGCCTCACCTTGCCGATCACCTGCGCGTCAGGAGCGATCCAGTATTGGCCTTCTTCCGGCAGATCAGGCTTTTCACCGTCGAGCGCATAAATGGCCATGGTGGTGACTCCGGTGGAGCAAATCGTTGTCGCGATCAAAAATCCTCAAGATCGAAATCGAGAATGGCGATCTGGAGCGTGTAGGACTTGCCCTTGGGGTCGTCGGCGGAGATGATCCCGAGAAAGTCGTCGCCGTTGTTCAGTTCAACAGAGTCGTTCTTCTTCATACGAGCGACGATCTTGAGCTTGTCCGTCTCGAAGAGCATGCGCAGATATTCCTGCAGGACTTCGCGCCCGACCGGAATCTTCATCTCGAGGGCGAAGGAGCGATCGCCGTCCTCGTCATCAACGGTTATGTTTGCGATCTGCCGTTCACCCAGCGTCACCTGCGCAGCCTGGACATCTTGCGGATCAAGGCTGACGCGGATGCTTTCGTTGTCGAAAGAATGACGCACGAATGCCTGCAGTTTGCGAAGTTCAGTCTTGTCCATAATGGTCCCGGCGGCCTCATGCGATTGGACTGCTGGAGTGCCAGAAAAGCAGATGATCCGCAAGGCGGGGACTTATGTGCGGGCTAAAATGCCGGTGTCTTGCGCGAAATGCTTGATTTGCTAAGGTCAAGTATTCGGACGTCCTGTGACCGCCAGAACGAGCAAGCCCCGCGAGGGCTTTTCAGCTGTCGCGGGGCTCTATCCGTCCGAGGCCGTATGCAAAGCAGTGACAGCGTTCGGCTCACAACGTTTAACTAATTCATTCGCCCGAATATTTCAAGAGATGTGACAAAATGATTGTGAAGGTCGTGCAGTCGTTATCTACGGAGCGATTTGGAACCTATCTCACAGCCGCTGGACGAGATCAGGAACGAGCACTGCGTCTCTACCTTTGGAACGCGCAATTGGGTGAGGCTTTTCATCTCCCGATTCAAGCGGTTGAGGTCACGCTGAGAAACAGGATCAATAACGCTCTGGTGTCCAAATACGGAACCGATTGGTGGTTGCATGAGGCGTTTCTGGAAATTATCGATATCGAAAGGAAGTTCGATCTTATCACCGTCCAAAAACGCATCCGGAACCGGCGTTTGTCGCTGGTGACGGGCCAGATGGTCGCTGGGCTTTCATTTGGATTTTGGGTCGGCATGTTACGCAAACGCTATAATCCGGAACTCTGGAGTTCGCATTTAAGTAGGTCTTTTCCGGATCTGCCTGAGTCAGAAAGCAGAGGTTCTCTTCTAAAGGCGGCGAATGGCGTTGCGCTGCTGCGAAACAGAATTTCTCATCATGAGCCGATTTTCAAACGCGACATCTCCGCTGATTACGCGCAGATGTTGGCCCTGTTGAAATGGCTATGCCCTGCGACCCACGACTGGATCCGCCCTCATTGCAGAGTGGCGCAGATGGCGCGTTGCAAGCCCTAGGTTTTACGAATCAAGACTCCAGCTTGTCAGCCAAAATCTGGTCCATGCTGCGCGCAGGCTCGGCGCAGCCGGCTTCGCCCACCACCCGCGCGGGCACGCCCGCCACGGTTTTATTGTGGGGAACCGGGCTTAGCACCACGGAGCCCGCCGCGATTCTCGCGCAATAGCCGACCTCGATATTGCCGATCACCTTCGCGCCCGCGCCGATCAGCACGCCGCGTCGGATCTTGGGATGGCGATCGCCGCGCTCCTTGCCGGTACCGCCAAGCGTGACCCCGTGGAGGATCGACACGTCATCTTCGATGACGCAGGTCTGACCCACAACGAGCCCCGTCGCATGGTCGAGGAAGACGCCCTTGCCGATGCGCGCGGCCGGATTGATGTCGGTCTGGAACACTTCCGATGAGCGACTTTGCAGCCAGAGGGCGAAATCGCGCCGCCCCGCCTTCCATAGCGCATGGGCGAGGCGGTGTGACTGCAGGGCGTGGAAGCCCTTGAAATAGAGCAGGGGCTCGATGAAGCGCATGCATGCCGGGTCGCGGTCGGCCACCGCCAGAAGGTCGGCGCGGAAGGCCTCGCCAATCGAAGGATCGCGCGCGATCACTTCGAGATAGGTCTGGCGGATCAGGTCGCCGGCGATATCCTGATGATCGAGCCTCGCGGCGACGCGGTGCACGATGGCGCTTTCAAGCGTCTCGTGGTTGAGCACCGAGGCCATGAAAAAGCCCGCGAGCTCGGGCTCATTGCGCACCGTCTCCTCCGCCTCGATGCGGATGCGTGAGAAAATCGGGTCGACCTTGCCCAGATTGATCACTCGCGCGGAATGTCCCTGGCTCATACGCTATACTCCTGCAATCGCGCGACTATAGCACGGCTGTCCGCCTGCCAGAAGTCACGGCCGTACGGCGAGAAATTCAAGCACGCCCTGCTTGTAGACCTTGTCGCCCACCGCAAGGTTGTGATCGCGCCCGGGAATGTCCAGTGCGACGCCCTTCGGCAGCATCGCCGCAAGCTTGTGTGGGTCGCCCGCCACCGCGTCCTTGTCGCCGACCGCCACAAGCGTTGGGGTCAGGATGGCGCTAAGCTCCTCGGGGCCAAGGGTCTGGCGTGACCCGCGAATGCAGGCGGCCAGCGCCCGCAGGTCGCTCTTCGTCTGCTCCGCGAAAGCCCGGAACATGCGCTGCATCGGGTCGGTGAGGCTGTCGAGCGCTGGCGCGTCCATGGCGTCGGCGATGCCCATCGGCAGGGCCACGCCCTGCACCAGATGATGGCCGAGACCGCCAAGAATCATCGAGCGCACCCGTTCAGGATGGTTGAGCGTCATAAAAGCCGTAATGCGCGCGCCCATGGAATAGCCCATGACATCCGCCCATTCGACGCCCAGATGATCGAGCAGGGCGCAGGCGTCCTTCGCCATGGTGGGGGTGGCGTAATCCTCCGGCGCATATAGTTTTTCGCTCTGCCCATGGCCGCGATTGTCGAGCGCGATGACGCGCCTCCCGGCGCCCGTGAGCACCTTCAGCCAAAGCGTGTTCACCCAGTTGACCGCATGGTTCGATGCGAAGCCATGGATGAGAAGAATGGGTTCATGCAAATCAGGCCCGGTTGGGGCCACGTCGATATAGGCGATCCGCGCCCCCGGTCCGTCAAAGAACTGCATATCCATCCGCCAAAGCCGAAACCGCGCCGCACCTTAGCCGCCTCATGCGCGCGGTCAAAGGCCACAATTTTCACCATGTTCAGGATATCTCAGGCAATGAGCCGCAACTTCATCCCGCCAGCGAAGTTCCTTGCTTAGCCTTTGGGGGAGCTGCCCATGCCGTCGAAACCGAAATTCAGATTCGCCTTCCT
>CANBVC010000117.1 GCA_947372795.1 Beijerinckiaceae bacterium | reverse complement strand
GAACACCTGCGAGGGTGTCATGGACCTGCGCGTTTTCCTCGGAGATTTCGTGGACTTTCAAGTGAAAGTGGGCGATTACATGCTGCAATCGCGTGGGCACCCATCCTTGCGCACGCCGGTGGGCAATAAAATCAATGTCCG
This sequence comes from Beijerinckiaceae bacterium, assembly GCA_947372795.1. Taxonomy (GTDB): domain Bacteria; phylum Pseudomonadota; class Alphaproteobacteria; order Rhizobiales; family Beijerinckiaceae; genus Terripilifer. The sequence continues at coordinate 9,318 of CANBVC010000117.1, read as the reverse complement.
CCTTGATCCGCACAAGTGCCTGGCGCTGCCTGCGGAAGCCTCAGCCACGGCGCGCGTCGCCGCCTGAGCGATCATCATTATCGTCGCCTTCCGGCGGCCCAACAGATCGAAGACGCCTGTAAACGAAGAAGGAGAGCTCCATGGCCAAGAACGCGATCGTCTCCGACGATCTTGCCCAGAAATTCGCGACCGAGAAGGACACGCCCTATCTGCGCTGGGTGCGCGACGAAGGCCTGGACATCATCAGCGCTCATTACATCCGCAATCTGCGCACGGTCGAGCTGAAGCCCTGGGCGCGTCGCGGCGGCAAGGGCGTCTACATCAACCACGAGGCCTCGCGCACGTCGAACGATTGCTACGTGTGCGAAATCGCGCCGGGCAAAAAGCTTGAGCCGCTGCGCCAGCTCTTCGAGGAGATGATCCTCGTGCTCGACGGCCGCGGCTCCACCACCGTCTGGAATGACGCCGGTCAACGCATCACCTTCGAATGGAAGGCCGGCGCGCTTTTCGCCATTCCGCTGAACTGCTGGCATCAGCATTTCAATGGCTCGGGCAGCGAGCCCGCGCGCTTCGTGTCGGTGACCAATGCGCCCCCGATCATCAACCTCTATGAAGACATCGACTTCATCTTCAACACGCCCCACGACTTCAAGGAGCGCTTCAACGGCGAGCCCGATTATTTCGCCAACAAGGGCCAGCAGGAAGGCTTCAAGCTGACCACCAACTTCGTGCCTGATGCGCCGAACATTCCGCTCATCACCGCCAAGGAGCGCGGCGCGGGCGGCGGCCACATTCGCTTCAACATGGCGAAGGGCTCGATGAACAGCCATATCTCGCAGTTCCCGATCGGCACCTACAAGAAGGGCCATGCCCATGGTCCCGGCGCTCATGTCATCATTCTGGGCGGTCAGGGCTATTCGCTGATGTGGGCTGAGGGCGACGAGCCCAAGCGCTACGATTGGGAGATCGGCACCATGATCGTGCCGCCCAACATGTGGAACCATCAGCACTTCAACACGGGCACCACGCCTTCGCGTTATCTCGCGTTCAAGCATGAGGTCGTTTCGATCCGTAACGCGCAGGGCGTGCCGAAGGCCTGGATCTCCAAGCGCGTCGGCGGCGACCAGATCGATTATGCTGACGAAATGCCGGTCGTGCGCAGCATGTTCAAGGACGAGCTCGCCAAGGTTGGTCTTGAGCCTCGCATGGACGACGCCTACAAGACCGAACTGGAAACGCTGCCGCCGAAGGTAGCCTGATCGCCTGATCGTCAGATCGGCGCTCTCACGATATCGGCGGCCTGCGGATTTTGTCCGTGGGCCGCTTTTTATTCATCTCTGACCTTATGGAGAAGACCTTGGCTGAACAGGAGCACGGGGTAGCCGGCCACAACAGCGCCGCCCAACGCGAGGAAGTCGTCTGGGAGCGCTGGACGAAGAAGCGCACCTTTGTGCGCGCCCTTGAAGGCACCTATGGCGAACTGGTGCGCGAGCTTTTCAATCAGCCGCGCGTCTATCCCACCAGCGACCACAAGTGGAAGGGCGGTCCTGGCCACTACGGCAAGAAGATCATCAATCCGCAGTCGGTGAAGGTCGCCCAGTCCATCGAGACCCATATCGAGGTCTTCTCGCCGGGCGGCTATGGCCAGAAGCATGGTCATATGAACAGCGCCGTCTTCTTCGTGCTCAAGGGCACGGGCCATGACGTCCACGACGGTCGCCGTTACGACTGGGAAGCGGGCGACGCGCTCATCGTAGAGAACGCCTGCGTGCATCAGCATTTCTCCGACGATCACGACGACGAATGCATCACGCTGGTGATGAAGGCGAAGCCGCTGTTCCTGTTCATGCACCTTCTCTTCCAGAAGGTGGCGGAGTTCCCGCCCAAGGATGGCACCGCCAAGCAGCTTGCCTATTCGCCCCCGGCCGATCTCTGAGGTGCAATCATGAGCTTTATCGATCCGCGCGAACGTGAACGCGCCCAGACCCAGACCCTGACCGCCAATTATTATGACGCAGCTCTCGAAGCCTCGAAGGTCTTCCGCAAGGGCTACGATGAGCAGATGAACATCGTGAAGGCGGCTCAGATGCCGTTCGAGCGTTCGCGCCACGGGATCATCAAGCACATCATCAATGAGCAGATGAATACGAAGGAATATTGCCTCGACATCTACATGCAGTTCCTGCCCGGCGGCAAAGCCTCGGGCAAGCATCGTCATCTGTCGGAGGAAGTGTTCTACGTCGTCGAAGGAAGCGGCTATGACCTGCACTGGGACGTGCGTTTCGACTGCCATGACGTGATGGAGTTCGAGTGGGACGCCGAGCCCCGCAAGTTCGAATGGAAGGCGGGTGATTTCGTCTACATTCCGCCCTATGTCGCTCATCAGCACTTCAATGCTGATCCTGCGAACGAGGCGCGCATCATCGTCGTCAACAGCCGCATCGTGAAGGCCATGGGCTTCGACTGGTTCGAGCAGCTCGAGGACGCGCAGGGCTACTGAGCCAATCGTCGGCGCGTTGCTGCCGCCGACGTTCTCAATTCCAGACGTCGGCGCTTCAGAGGCGCCGGCGTTTCCGTTTAAAGGAGGCGTTGATGTGCGGAGAAGAAGACGAGGCCCCAACCTCTCTTGAAGATAATCTCTACACGGCTTTTCTGGCCCATGCGCGCGCGTTGCTCTCTGAACATGCGCGGCTCAAGGGGCGTGATCCCGAAAGCGCTGCGGGCTATGCGGACGCGCTCTTTGCGGCGGCGCTGCGGCGCGGGCGAAGCGACTGCGAAGCGCGAGAGCCGGCGGAGCGCTATGAGACAATGGCGATGCAGTCGCTCGTTTTCGCAAGGCTCGCAGGCTTCCTCGCCTCCCATCTTTCGCTTGGCGAAGATCCCCTGCGCAGGGTGATGGAGGCCATGATGCATGGCTATTCGGAAGCCGAACAGCTTGAACGCGAACATGGTCACGATCACGACGAGGATGATCCTGATCATACCCACGGCCCCGGCAGCCATTACCACCAGTAACGAAAAAGCCCTCTCCGGTCAGAAGAGGGCTTCCACGTTTTAGCGATGCGTCTGTTCAGATCTTGAAGGACTCGTGCGTCTCGGGCGCGAAGAGCTCTTCGGGCTTGAGGAGGCGCTTCGAGAGGCCGCAGTCATAGTGGTACTTGAGGAAGGTCGAGAGAACCTTCTCGTTTTCCTGCAGGCCATAGGCCCAGTAGTTCGTGCCCATTTCCTTGATGGTCTGGTCCACTTCCCAGTTCAGGAAGGGCAGCATGGCCTTCAGCACGGCGGTCTCGCGCAGGTCGGCGTAAGTGCGCTTCTGAGATTCCACGAATGCCTTGTAGAGCGCCTGCGCGACCCAGCGGTTCTGCTCATAGACATCGCGACGGATCGCGATCGTGTGCATGATCGGGAAGATGCCGGTCTTGCGGAAATAGTCCTTCTCCACATCGCCGTAGTTCTCGAACAGGCGCACCACATTCTTGCCGTCATAGGTCGAGGGCGCGCGCGCGGTATGCAGTGCGTCGATCTCGCCGTCGCGTAGCATCTGCGAGAGCGTCTTGTCGTCGGCGATGGCGTGGACCTTGATATTGGCGGGCAGATCAAGCGCCAACTTCTCGGGACGGCCGGGCTCTTCTTCGCCGCCGGTGTAATAGGTCACGCTGTCGACCGGCACGCCATAATGTTCGGCGAGGGTGCCGCGAATCCACACAGGCGCGGTCATCTGATATTCCGGCACGCCGATCTTCTTGCCGATGAGATCCTTGGGCGTGCGAATGCCTGCCTTGGCGTTCACATAGATGCAGGAATGACGGAAGAAGCGCGAGGGGAAGATCGGGATCGCCACAAAGCGGCGCGGCTCGCGAAACAGCGAGACGGTGTAGGACGAGAGCGACATCTCGGCGACGTCGAATTCCTGATGACGCAGCATGCGGAAGAAGGTCTCTTCCACCGGCAGGTCATGATAATTGATGTTGATCCCGTCGGGCTGAACGGAGCCGTCCTGAATGGCGCGCGTGCGGTCATAGTTCCAGCAGGCGAGCGTCAGATTAAGTTTCGACATGGATTCCCTTCCCCGGGTCGGTGGTTGATCAGCCAGAGTGTATCCGGCTTAATAGGCGGCATGGGTTTTATACCCGAGCCTGATGGAAATGGCATTGGCTGTTTCAACGACCAGCGGCGCATAGCGCGCCAGCGTTTCGTTGGACAGTCGTTGTAGCGGACCCGCCATGCCAACCGCGCCGACGACAAGGCCGGTGGAGTCGCGCACTGGCGCCGCGATGGAGCGCATGCCCAGTTCGCTTTGCTCGTCTTCGCATGCGTAACCATGCTCACGCACCTCTACTAGCCGCGCGCGCAGCGTTTCCGGCTGCGTCTCAGTCTTTGGCGTGCGTGGGCGGAAGCCTTCGCGCAGCATGGGCTCGACGATGTCTGGCGGCTGAAAGGCGAGGATCGCGCGGCCTTCAGCTGTGCAGAGCGCGGGTTTGCGCGCGCCAAGGTTGGCGCGCATGCGGATCGCCTGCGTGCTTTCGAGATCGTAGACATACATGATCTCGGAGCGGTCGAGCACGGCCAGATGCACCGTTTCGTTCGTCGCCTCGCGCAGATCAAAAATATAGGGACGCCCTTCGTTGGACAGGTCCATGCGCTGGCGCACCAAGGCGCCCAGCGCGAAAAGCGCGATGCCGAGCCGGTATTTCTCGGTCTCGGGATTCTGTTCGAGCATACCTTCGGCCACGAGCGTGGAGGCCATGCGGTAGACCGTGCTCTTGGCGACGCCAAGGCGGCGCGCAAGGCTGGTGACGCCAATCTCCGCTTCGCCCTCGGAGAACATCTTAAGCAGCCGCACGGCGGTGGTCACGGAGGAGAGGCGCGAGCTGCGCTCTGCGGCGCCCGTTTCGTTCGAGGCTTCACTGCGCGGCGCCATCAGCTGACTCCCTGCGCGAGGGCGCTGGCGATGTCCGCTGCGGGGCGATGATGAGCGATCACCGTCACGCCGGAGCGTTCAGGCGCCCCCATGCCGGGCGGAGCGGGCGCGATATCGAGCGCGTCAGGCGTCGCCTGCACCAGCATCCACTCCCCGTTAGAAAGCCTCACGAGGCCCTTGAGGCGCAGCAGGGCGTCGGGCGCCGCCGCCAGCGTGGCTTCGACGCATTGGCGCAGGGACGCTTCGTCGAGGCCTTCAAGGGGCGCGAAGGCGCTGGTCAGATCCGGCGTGTGGCGGGCATGGACGTGGTCGTGGCCAAGGCAGGGGTCCTTGCGGCCTTCCAGCGCCTCCAGCAGGGCCGAGGCGGGCAGGTCCGCGTGGACGGAGGTTAGAACGGTAGCGCCGGGCCGCAGGGTCGCCAGACATTCGCGCGCCTCAGACAGCGCTTGCGGCGAGGCGGCGTCCACCTTGGTCAGGATGATCGCATCAGCATGCTCGATCTGGCTGCGGCATTCTAGATGAGTCGTGACCTGAAAGGGGCCGAGGCTCGCGTCAAAGGTCGTGACGAGGCCGCGCACCTCGAAGCGTTCGCCCACGATCCCCTGCGAGAGCCTCTGCAGGATGGGCGCGGGATCGGCTACCCCTGTGGTCTCGATCAGCACCCATGAAAAGGGCGCGATGCGGCGATGCAGGCGGTCGAAGAAAAGCCGCTCCAGCGTCGCGGAGAGGTCCTCGCCCGCCGCGCAACAGGCGCAGCCGTTGTCGAGCAGAACAGGCGTATCGGTGGAGGTCTCGATGAGCTTGTCGTCGAGGCCGACTTCGCCCATTTCGTTCACGATCGCCATGGCGCCCGCGAAGGCTTCCTGCCGCAGCCAGCGCGCAAGAAGGCTCGTCTTTCCGCTGCCCAGAAAGCCGGTGAGTAGAAGAATGGGGACGCGCTGGCGCGGGGACATGGAAACTCCCGCAGTCGGCTCAGACCTCGATAAAGACGGTCTCGCCTTCTGTGACGACCTTGTAGGTTTTCTGCGGTATCATGCAGGGCGGATCAACGACTTCGCCAGTCTTGATGTTGAAGGATCCGTTGTGAAAGTCGCATTCGACCACATCACCGCAGATCGGGCCTTCAGAAAGCGAGCCGGGCCCATGGGAGCACAAGTCGTCCATCACATAAAAGGCGCCGTTCAGGTTGAAGACGGCCAATTCCAGGCCGCTTGCCTCGACCTTGATGGCGCTGCCCTCAGTCACATCGGAAGTCTTGCATAATTCGATCTTCTGGACTGACATGTGGCTCCTCGTTGACGTTTTATGCGGGGGAATGATAAAGCGCTGATCATCGCTATGCGGAACACTGTTCCGCATACAAGAACTACCCCGTCATTACCAAGCGGCCGGGATGCGGTCAACGCCTTCCCGTCGAGGCCGGACCAAGACCCTCAAGAAGAGATCCCAAGAGGAGCGGAATCCATGCTCAAGCCAGAACAGAATGACTATGTGACCCAGACCGGACCGGGCACGCCTATGGGCGAACTGTTCCGCTGCTACTGGATTCCTGCGCTTCTATCCGAGGAGCTTCCGGAGAACGATTGCCCTCCGGTGCGCGTGAAGCTGCTGTCCGAGCGCCTGCTCGCCTTCCGCGACAGCGAGGGGCGCCTTGGCCTCATCGACGAGTTCTGCGCCCATCGCGGCGTGTCGCTCTGGTTCGGTCGTAACGAAGACTGCGGCCTGCGCTGCCCCTATCACGGCTGGAAGTTCGACGTGACCGGCCAGTGCGTCGAGGTCCCCTCCGAGCCCGCCGAGTCCGGCTACGCTAAGAAGATCAAGCTGAAGTCCTATCCACTGATCGAGAAGGGCGGCGTGCTCTGGACCTATATGGGCGATCCCGCCAAGCAGCCTGCCGAGCCCGAGTTCGAATTCTGCACCGTGCCCCTGAACCAGACCTTCTCTTCGAAGCGCCTGCAGGAAAACAACTGGCTGCAGGCCATGGAAGGCGGCATCGATTCGTCGCATGTGTCCTGGCTGCATCGCGGTGATCTGTCTTCCGATCCGCTGTTCAAGGGCGCCGCTGGCAACAAATACAACATGGCCGATCTGTCGCCTGTGTTCGAAGTCGTTGAGAGCGATGGCGGCCTGCTCATCGGCGCGCGTCGCAATGCTGAGGATGATCAGTATTACTGGCGCATCACCCCCTGGGTCATGCCGACCTACACCGGCGTTCCCCCGCGCGGCGACCATCCGATCCACGGCCATTTCTGGATCCCGATCGACGATCATAACTGCTGGGCCTGGAGCTATGACTATCATCCGACCCGTCCGCTCAGCGACACCGAAGTGCAGGCCATGCGCGACGGCAAGGGCATCCATGTGAAATACGTGCCCGGCACCTATATTCCGCTGGCCAACAAGACCAATGACTACCTGATGAACCGCGAGGCCCAGAAGGCCGGCCGCACCTATAGCGGCGTCGAGGGCATCGGCATGCAGGACGCGTCCTTGCAGGAAAGCATGGGTCCGATCTGCGACCGCACGAAGGAAAACCTCGTGGGCACCGACAACGGCGTCATCATGGCCCGCCATCGCCTGATGCGCGCCGCCAAGGCTCTCGCCGAGAAGGGCGTGATCCCGCCGGGCGTCAATCCCGAGCACCACAAGGTGCGTCAGGCCGCGCTGCTGCTCAAGCGCGACGTGCACTTCAAGGACGGCGCGAAGGAAGCGCTCGTCGCCAAGAAGGGCGTGCGCCAGACTTCGGTCTGAGCCATCAAGCGGCCGCGGGTTCACCCTGCGGCCGCTGCTACGCGATCAATCCCGCGCGGGAGAATGACGATGCTGAGTGAATCCGCCCGCATGACCACCGCACAGGAAGCGTCCTATCGCATCCAGTATCCCAACTCGAAGCGCCGCGCCGCCAAGGTCATCGCGCTCGATCGGACCAGCGCGAAGATCGTCGATGAAGTCTCCCGTCTGCCATGGAATGGCGCGAGCTTTTTCACCTCACTGTCTTTCTCAGCCAAGGGCTCGCCGGGTGCCGAGGGCGGCGAGGCGCTGCAGGCCTGGTTGAACGACCTGGCCGGCCACGCCATGAATCTGGTGGCCGAGGTGGCGTCTTCGGATTTCGTGGTGGTCATCACGGCGGCGGGCGAAGATGCGCGCGCGGTCTCGATCATCGCCGACGCCTGCAAGCTGCATAACAAATCGCTCGTCGGCCTCGTTGTGCCGCGCGATGGCGCCAGCGAAGAGGCGGTCGGCGAGTCGCTCAACCATCTGCGGCCCTATACGCGCATGCTCGTGGTCGCGAGCGGCGTCGATTATGTGGAAGCGATGCTGACGGCGCTGCGGGCCTGAAGAACGTTGGGAGGGTTGCGGTTTTCAAGATCGGGATAAATTAGGTATCCCGCTCACACGTCAGTCCATCGGGGAAAGAAAGATGGAGATTTAGCCCTCCATCCGGCATCTCGATATTCCATCGCTGCGAGGATCTCATCGGCATCATTGTTGGCGCTTTTTATTGAGCTATGCAGCATAGTAGCTGCATAGATGGATGGAATATGAGGGTGAGCGGAAACGCTAAACAATCTTATGAAGAGGAAATAGAAAGGTTCAAATCGTTTAAGGTATCCATTGGAAATTACGAAAACCCCAGTGCGCAATGCCTCTGAATGAAATTCGTAGTCACTTTCCCATGTCTTCGCGAGTAAGACTTCTTTTATACGGGCCGTTTGCCCTAATTGTTGCCATGTGGCGATTAAAATCGCCTCACTCCATAGGGAATGTGCATCATCGCTTCTCTCACGCCAATAACTAAGAAATTCGGTAGTAAATGGTGATTTTGGTTTGGCGAAATCTAGCAAGAGGCAGATGGAGCGGCGCTCGAAAAAGCTAAACGTCATAAAGGTTTGCATTTCTTCAATCATTGATGGCCCTCTGGCGTTGCCGTTAAAATTTAAATTGGAACTCATAATTTAGAGGGAAGCGTGAATTGCTTTGGCATTTTTGTCCACGGCGGCGGATCATTGCGCAGCAGGCGAACTCGGAATTCGCAGTGTACGCTTGCAAAGCGTCGACGCTAAACAATTTAAAATGGAAGTTAGATGATTGAGAAATCAGCGTCAGCAAAAAGCCCTCCCCGCGCGAACGGGGAGGGCTCTTTTGTTTGAGCCTCAGGCCAGACCGGCTTTCAGGCGATCAGGCGTAAAGGGCGCTTGGCGCATGCGCACGCCGGTCGCGTCGAAGATCGCGTTGGCGACGGCGGCGGCGATGGGGCGCAAGGCCGGCTCGCCCGCGCCCGCTGGCGGCTGGTCGGGACGGTTGACGATCACCACATCGATCTGGTGCGGCCGCTCGGTGATGTCGAGGATCGGATATGTCATCCAGTCCACGCTCGTGACATTCTCCTTCGAGAA
>CANBVC010000116.1 GCA_947372795.1 Beijerinckiaceae bacterium | reverse complement strand
GGTCGGGGCCATGAGGGCGGCCTGTCTCCCCGCCTCCACCACGCTCGCCATGGTGAGCAGCGCGACGAGGGTTTTCCCCGAGCCCACATCGCCCTGCAACAGGCGCAACATGCGCTTGGATGAGGCGATGTCGGCGCGGATCTCTGCAATGGCCTCAGTCTGCGACCCCGTAAGCTCGAAGGGCAGGGAGGCGAGGATCTTGTCCGATATGCGCCCGTCGCCCATGCTCGCCCGGCCCGGCAATTCACGAAACCGCGCCCGCGTCATCCCCAGCGCCAACTGGCTCGCCAGCAATTCATCAAGAGCGAGGCGCACGCGGGCGGGGGACTCTGGCTCGAGATCCTTTGGCGTCTGGGGGCGGTGCAAGGTTGCGAGCGCCTGCGCGAAGCTCGGCAGCTTGCGCAGCGACAGGGTGGCGGCGTCGTGCCATTCGGGCAGGGCGGGCAGACGCGCCAGCGCCCCCTCCGCAGCCTTTCCGACATTGCGCTGATAGAGCCCTTCGGTGAGCCAATAGACCGGCTCGACGGGAGGCAGGCGCGCCAGTCCTTCTTCATCCAGCACCTTATCTGGATGCACCATCTGCAAATGGCCTTCCCAGAGTTCGAGCTTGCCCGAAACCCAGCGCTTGGCGCCAAGGGGCAACATGCGCTCGATCCACTGATGATTGGCGAGGAAGAAGACGAGCGAGACGTCGCCGGTTTCATCCTCTACCAGCACCCGGTAGGGGCCTTTATTGCGCGATGGCGGGCGATGCTCCACCACCCGCACCTCTAGCGTCACAATCTCCTCGCGAGGCGCCTGCGAAATTGCGGGCCGGTTGCGGCGGTCGATGCTGGAATGGGGGATGTGGAACGCGAGGTCCAGAACGCGCGCGCCCGCCGGCCGGTCGAGCAACCGGTCGAATAGCTTGCCCGTCTTGGGCCCGACGCCGGGCAGCGACGAGACCGAAGCGAACAGTGGGTTTAGGACAGCAGGGCGCATGGAAACGGTCTAGCGGGGCGCAGGGCGGGGGACAAGGCTGGGGGAAAAAGTCCTGATCCGATGGCCTTATGATCCGCCCGAAACGTCAAGGAACAACCGTACCAGCGGCTCATTTATGTAATAATTATTGCGTCCCGATTGTTGCTTCAAAACGAACCCGTGTTCAGCTAGGGCGTCGAGATGTTTTGCTGCGGTCTGGCGGCTAACGCCAAGGTCATTCACAACATATTCGATGCGAGTGTAGGGATGTCGAAAGAGATTGTTGAGTAGGTCCTGTGAATAAAGTCTGGGCAGCTCGCTCCGCATCCTTTTTTTCACCTCGGCCATTTGTTTGCGGATGCCCTCGACGATACGAAGCGTCGCTGTCGCGGTATTGGCTACACCTTGCAGCATGTAAAGCACCCAGTCTTCCCAAGCCCTTGCGACATCTTGTGTTTCTGTCGCGTCACGAACCCCCTGGAGCAGGCGATAGTAGTCGTCTTTGGTTCGCGTGATGTGTCTGCTGAGATAGAGCACCGGAATGTCGAGAAGGCCGCTTCGTGTAAGGTAGAGCACATTCAGGATACGACCTATCCTGCCGTTGCCATCTGGGAATGGATGAATGCTTTCGAACTGATGGTGGATCAGCGCCATTTTGATCAGCGGATCCAGAGAGGAGGAATCATCGTCATTGATGAATCGCTCCAAAGCGCTCATATGCGCCTGAACCTCGCGGACATCTTGTGGCGGAACATATACGACTTCGCCGGACCGATGATTTTTCAGAGCCGTTCCGGGAATGTTGCGAAACCCATCTTCGCGACCTTTGAGAAGGCGGAACATCCGAATCAACGTGTTGTTGGATAAGATGCCTTCAGTTGCGAGCAATTCATGATGACCCATTCGAAGGGCGCTTCGATAAAGGGCGACTTCCTTTGCAGCGAAAGACTGCGGACCTTCAGGAAAAACGTCGGCTTGAAACAATTCATCTTGCGTCGTGACGATATTCTCGATTTCCGAAGATGCTTTGGCTTCTTGAAGCGCGAGCGTGTCGATCAAGATGCCCTGATTGGGTATCGTTGCGGCCCGGCCTTTCAGTTCAGCCAAGGCTCTGTTCGCCGCCGCGAGGGCTTTCAGCACGCGCACGGTTTCCAGCTCAACCGGCGGCGGAAGCTCAGGTAATAGATAGGTTGCTTTTAACATGTCGCCCTCAACGTGTTAAAGAAAACGGTTTTTTTTAACACATAACGAAGATGTGTTAAATGCGCGGACTTTTATTTTGTCAAGGTTATGTGTCTGGTCGTCGACAGACCTCCGCCCCATTTTCCCTGACAAGCGCCGGCGCAGCCTCTATATAGCTCCCATCCCGCCTCCGGATTCCGGTCGGCGGGTGTTGCTGTTTGCGCGAAGGAGGTCCTTGTGCCCGAATCCACCCTGTCCAGCGTCGATCTCGACCCGCGCCGCCGTCGCGCGCTGTTCCGCGCCTGGCATCGCGGGATGCGAGAGATGGACATTTTGTTCGGGAAATTCGCGGACGCCCATCTGCCCACCTTCACCGAGGCGGAACTGACCGAGTTCGAAAGCCTTATGGAGGAGCTGGACCGGGACGTGCTGATGTGGCTGACCGGCGAGACGCCGACGCCGCCCGAGCGGCAAACGCCTTTTTTCGCGAGGCTCAAGGGCTTCCACACCCATTCTGGCCCTATCAACGTCTGAGCTGATGTCGGATTTCAAACGCGCCGCAGATATCATCGCCAAAGGCGGCAGCCTTACCCTTTCTTCCGTTCCTGACGGGTTCGATGCGGTCGTCGCCGCCGATCTCGCCCGCGTGCTTGCGCGCGCCGCAGAGGACCGCGCCGTGGCGCTGGTGCATGTGGCGCGTGACGGGCGTCGCTCGCGCGCCTTCATGGAGATGCTGGGCTACGTCGCGCCGGAAATCGAGGGGCTGGAATTCCCGGCTTGGGATTGCCAGCCCTATGATCGCGTTTCGCCCAACGGGTCGGTCGCATCGCGCCGCATGACGGTGTTGTCGCGTCTCGCCCGCGCGCGCTCCTCCACCGATCGGCCGCGTATTCTTTGCGTCACTGTCAATGGCCTCGCCCAGCGCGTCGCCCCGCGCAAATGGATGGCGAGCGAGAGCTTTTCCGCCGCGCCCGGCAATGCGGTGAATATGAATGATCTGGTGCGCTGGCTGGAGACCAACGGCTTCCTGCGCTCCTCCACCGTTCGCGAGACCGGCGAATATGCCCAGCGCGGCGGCATTCTTGATCTTTACCCGCCGGGACTACCGCAGCCGATCCGCCTAGACTTTTTTGGCGATACGCTGGAGTCGATCCGTTCTTTCGATCCTGAAAGCCAGCGTACGATCGCACAGCTTCGCGGGCTCGATCTTGTTCCCATGTCGGAGGTGACGCTCACCACTGAAACCATGCGTCGGTTCCGCCAGAATTACATTACGCAATTCGGCGCCCAGACGCGCGGCGACACCCTTTACGAATCAATCAGCGAAGGGCGACGTCATCCGGGGATGGAGCATTGGCTGCCGCTTTTCTATGGCGAGCTCGACACATTATTCGATTACGTGGGCGATGCGCCCTTCGTCCTCGATCCGCTGATCGAGGACGCCATGGGCGAGCGGCTTGCCCAGGTTCAGGATTACTACGAGTCGCGTAAGTCCCAGTACGATCTTGATCCAACGCGCGCCACCTACAAGCCCCTTAAGCCCGACGCGCTTTATCTTGCGCCACAAGAATGGCGCGAAAAGCTCGACAAGACTGCGCTTGCGCGGATTTCGCCATTCGCGCCTGTGCAGCCCAAGGATATCGATTGCGGGGCCAAGCCCGGTCGCAGTTTTGCGCCCGAACGCAAGGATGAATCGCAGAATGTTTTCGAAGCGGCGGTCGCCCATATGCGCGCGCTTGAGGAGAGCGGAAAGCGCGTCATCGTCGCCGGTTGGTCCGATGGTTCTCGCGAGCGTCTGTCTACTGTGCTGGGCGAACATGGCCTGAAGAAGCGTGAGAGCGTCAACACGCTGACCGCAGCGCTTGGCCTGCCCAAGGGCGTCGCGGCATTCGCCGTTGTGGGGCTCGAACAGGGTTTTGAAACGCCCAGCTTCGCCATCGTTGGCGAGCAGGACATATTGGGCGACAGGCTCATTCATCAGAGGCGCAAATCAAAGCGCGCGCAGGATTTCCTGCTGGAGGCGGGCTCCCTCAGCGCAGGCGATCTCGTGGTTCACGTGGACCACGGCATCGGGCGCTTCGTCGGCCTCAAGACCATCGAGGCCGCTGGCGCCCCGCATGATTGTCTTGAGCTTCATTACGCCGGCGGCGACAAGCTTTTCCTGCCCGTTGAGAACCTCGAACTTCTCTCGCGCTATGGGTCGGAAGACACCGAAGCGCAGCTTGATAAATTAGGCGGCGCTGGCTGGCAGAGCCGTCGCGCCAAGATGAAGAAGCGCATCCTTGAAATGGCCCATGGGCTCATCAAGGTCGCAGCTGAACGCATGTTGCGCGAGGCGCCGCGCCTTACGCCACCCGATCATGCCTACGAGGAATTCTGCGCGCGGTTTCCCTATGACGAGACCGAGGATCAGCAGAACGCCATCGACGCAACGCTCGATGATCTGGCGTCCGGTCGCCCGATGGATCGGCTTGTCTGTGGAGATGTGGGCTTCGGCAAGACCGAGGTCGCGCTGCGCGCAGCTTTTGTTGCGGCGATCAGCGGCAAGCAGGTTGCTGTGGTCGTTCCCACCACGCTGCTCGCGCGCCAGCATTATCGCAATTTCTGTCAGCGCTTCCAGGGCTTGCCCATCAAGATTGCGCAGATGTCGCGCATGGTGAGCACCGGCGATATGAAGGTCGCGCGCGACGGGTTGGCCTCGGGCGATGTTGATATTGTGATCGGCACCCATGCGGTGCTCGGCAAGGGCGTCGAGTTCCGCGATCTCTCGCTTGTGGTGATCGACGAGGAGCAACATTTCGGCGTCGCGCATAAGGAGAAGCTGAAATCCCTTCGCGCAGAAGTGCATATGCTGACGCTTTCGGCGACGCCCATTCCGCGCACCATGCAGCTCGCCATGACTGGCGTGCGCGATCTCTCCATTATCGCGACGGCGCCGGTGGATCGCTTGTCGGTGCGCACATTCATCACACCCTTCGATGATCTGATCGTACGCGAGGCTTTGCTGCGTGAGCGTTATCGCGGCGGACAGGCTTTCTATGTCTGCCCGCGCATTGAAGATCTTGAGGAGGCGGCTGCCTTCCTGCGCACGTCTGTACCGGAAGCCACGTTCATCGTGGCCCATGGACAGATGTCGGCCACCGAACTTGAAGAGAAGATGTCGGCCTTCTATGAGGGCAAATACGACGTGCTCGTCTCAACGTCGATCGTTGAATCGGGCCTTGATATTCCCACCGCCAACACCTTGATCGTGCATCGCGCGGATATGTTCGGCCTAGCTGCGCTTTATCAATTGCGTGGGCGCGTGGGTCGTTCGAAGACGCGCGCCTATGCGCTCTTCACCGTGCCCGCCAACCGCACCATCACGCCGCAGGCGGAGAAACGATTGAAGGTTCTGGCCTCGCTTGAATCTCTTGGCGCGGGCTTCCAGCTTGCGAGCCACGATCTGGATATTCGCGGCGCGGGCAACCTGCTTGGCGACGAACAGTCCGGCCATATCCGCGAAGTCGGCTATGAGCTTTATCAGCAGATGTTGCAGGATGCGATTGAGGCTCTGAAGGCTGGCGCTGAGGCGCCGACCGAGGAGGCCTGGTCGCCCACGATCACGACTGGCACGCCGGTCACGATTCCCGAGCACTATGTGCCCGATCTGCAATTGCGCATGCAGCTTTATCGTCGCCTGTCGTCGCTGAAGGACGAGGCGGAGATCGAGTCTTTCGCGGGCGAGATGATCGATCGTTTTGGGCCTTTGCCGCCCGAGGTCGAGCAATTGATGAAGCTTGTCTCCATCAAGACGTTGTGCCTGCGCGCCCATGTGGAGAAGATCGAGGCGGGGCCGAAGGGTGTCGTCGTCGCCTTCCGCGACAATTCCTTCTCCAATCCGCCAGGCCTAGTGCGCTTCGTGGCGCAGCAGGGTTCGGAAGCGAAGGTGCGTCCCGATATGCGCGTGGTCTTCATCCGCGACTTTGACACGCCCGCCGAACGGCTTGAGGGCGCACGGCAGATCATGCGCAAGCTCGTC
This sequence comes from Beijerinckiaceae bacterium, assembly GCA_947372795.1. Lineage (GTDB taxonomy): Bacteria > Pseudomonadota > Alphaproteobacteria > Rhizobiales > Beijerinckiaceae > Terripilifer. The sequence goes on along the minus strand of CANBVC010000116.1, from coordinate 3,305 downwards.
GCCATTGCCGAGAAGAAGTCGGCCTGAGCTTTGGCTCAGGCTCAATCTCAGTCTCAGGCTTGCATGGGCTCTGCCGCCGCCTTGCGGATGGCGTCGGCCAGAAGCTCGGGCGGCTGCGCGCCCGAGACGCCAAAGCGGCCATCAAGGATAAAGAAGGGCACGCCGGAAACGCCCATACGCACGGCGCTGGCGATCTCTTGCTGAACCGCGACTGCGTCCTGATTTGTCTCAAGCGCCGCGCGGATAGCTTTTGCGTCGAGCCCATGCTCGCCGGCCAAGTTTGAAAGAACGTCGCGGTCGCCAATGTCGGCCCCTTCCACGAAGTAGAGGGTGAAGAGGCGGTCGACGAGCGCAGTCTGCGCGCCATGCGCCTGCGCCCACCTGATCACTCGATGGGCGTCGAGCGTATTAGGGGAGCGCTCGATCTTTTCGAAAGCGAAGGGGATGCCGGCTTCAGCGCCGATCCCTTCAAGACGCGCATGGATCGACGCGATCTTTTCGGGACCGAATTTCTTCGCCATGTAATCGTGCCGGCTGATGCCGCCCTGCGGGATTGTGGGGTCGAGCTGGAAGGGGCGCCAATTCACCTCGACGTCCAGCTCAGGAACAAGCTTAAGTGCGGCGTCGAGCTTGCGCTTACCCACGAAGCACCAGGGGCAGACGACATCCGACACGACGTCGATCGTGACGCGGCGGCGCATTTGTTCACTCATGGATGATCCTTGCATCAGTCAGGGGGCCGCGCGCCACCAAGCGTCCAGCGTGAAGCCGAACAGATGTGGCGCATAGCGCGGCGTTTGCGAGGGGTGGGCGAGCTTCGCTGAATAAGCGAACCATTGTTCGGAAGCATGGAACAGAGGTACGACATAAAACCCCGACAGCAGCACCCTGTCATAAGCGCGCACGGTCGCGGTGAAATCCTCGTGGGAGCGCGCCGCCAGCATCTCGCCGATGAGTCCGTCGATGGCGGGCGATCGGGCGCCGGCCAGATTGAACGAGGCTTCCTGATCGGCGCTGGCCGAGCCCCAGCGCGAGCGTTGCTCATTGCCGGGCGAGGCTGAGGCGACCCATGTTCCGATCATCATGTCGAAATCAAACTTCTGGCGCCTGCGTTGATACTGCACTTCATCGACGAGACGCACGCGTACTTCAACGCCGATGCGCGCCAGCGAGCCCGCGAAATTCATCGCAAGACGTTCCTGACTACGGTCGCCGACCATGATCTCGAAACTGAAAGGCGCGCCGGTTGATTTGTTCCGCAGCGCGCCATCGCGCACGACGTAGCCAGCCTGTCCCAGCAGCCCCAGCGCCTTGCGCGCGGTCTCTCGGTCGCGCCCTGTGCCGTCATGCACGGGCGGCGCCCAGGCGCCCTCCAGAATGTCGTTCCGCACCGCGCCGGGCCAGCGCGCCAGCAATTCACGCTCGCGCGTGCCGGCGGGGCGGCCGGCGGATGCGAGTTCTGAATCGTCGAAGAAGCTCTTCGTACGTGTATAAAGCCCGCCGAACAGGTTCGCGTTGACCCATTCAAAATCGAACATATAGCCAAGCGCCTCGCGCACGCGCTCATCTTTGAAAAAGGCGCGGCGCGTGTTGAAGGCGAAGCCTTGAAGGCCCTTGGGCAGGCCAAGCGCGCCGCGTTCAATTTTCATGCGCCCGTCGCGGATGGCTGGGAAGTCGTAACCATTGCGCCAGCGCGAAGGATTGGTTTCGTCGCGATAGTCGACGAGGCCTGCCTTGAAAGCCTCGTAAAGCGCCGTTGCGTCGCGGAAATATTCGATGCGGATTTCGTCGAAATTATAGAGACCCTTGCTGGTCGGCAGGTCCTTCGCCCAATAGTCGGGGTTGCGCTTGAGCGTCAGGCTCTGCCCGGGCTCCATCGCGGCGATGACATAGGGGCCGGATCCGACGGGGATGGCGAGGCTTGTTTCGCTGAACCGTTCCACATCCGTGTGCTTCTGCGACAACACCGGCATGAGGGCGAGGATGAGCGGCAGTTCGAGATCGTCGCCGCCAGTGAGATCGTAGCGCACCGTTTCATCGTCAGGCGTCTCAAGCGACCGCACGAGGGAGAAAGCCGAACGATACTGCGGCCGCCCCTTTGCCTTCAGCAGGTCGAAGGTAAAGCGCACGTCCTGCGCCGTGATTTGCGTCCCGTCAGAAAACCGCGCGCGCGGATCGAGGCGGAAGGTGACTTGGGAGCGGTCGTCGTTGGTCTCGATCGTCCGCGCGATCTGTCCGTAGAGGGCGAAGGGCTCGTTGAGATTGCGCGCCATGAGTGACTGGAAAATATTGCCGTTCAATCCCTGCGCAGTGGAGCCCGCCTTTAGGTTAAAGGGATTGAGGCTGTCGAAAGCCCCCTGCGCCCCGACGACCAGACGGCCGCGCTTTGGCGCATCGGGATTGGCGTAAGGCAGATGGGTGAAGTCCTGCGGGAGAGCTGGCGCGCCATGCATGGCGATTCCATGCGCGGGCTCGCCAGCCGCCGCGCGGCCGGACGGCTGGGCCGCAAGCGACAGAAGCACCAGAAGGCTCCCCGCAAGGATACGAATCGCTCGTTGTGTCATGGCGACAGACTAAAGAAATGAGGATGCGGCGTCATCGTGGCGCCAAGGACTTTCATTTTCGGCGATTTGGGCGATCTGAGCCGCAGAATCACTGGCAAAACTCTGGCGAAGCAGATAATAGGGCGCGGTCAACATGTCGCCTCATTGAAGGGTGAAGAGCGGTCCTTAACATGCCGGATTTGATGGCGGTGGAGCCAGATTGGGCCTTCCGCATCGTCAGGTCTGGATCGGCCGTTCGTCGCAGGTCGCTGGAATCGTAGTGAAAGGAACACGCATGCCCGTTTCCATCAAGCGCATTGGCGCTATCTTGCTGGCGACCAGCGTTCTGGCGACGGCTTATGAAGCGGCGGCCCAGACGCCTGCCAAGCCTGCTCAGTCGGCGCCCGCCAAGCCTGCCCAGCCTGCGCCTGCAGCTCCTGCGCCGCAGGCGCCTGCGGCCACCCTGGTCGCCCTGCAGCCCTCCCAGGCGGACTGGACGAAGGTGTGCGGCAAGGACCCGTCCACCAACAAGGAAATCTGTTACACGACCCGCGACTTTGGTCAGGCCGCTGATCAGCCGCCCGTCTTGGCGCTGGCCGTTTATGACGTGAAGGGCGACGACAACAAGATCGTTCGCCTCCTGATGCCGCCTGCGCTGCTCCTGCGTCCTGGCATCCGCGTTTCCATCGACAAGGGCGCCGCCATCGAGGGCACCTTCGAGATCTGCTTCCCCAACGGCTGCTTCGCCGAGGCCAAGGTGCG
>CANBVC010000115.1 GCA_947372795.1 Beijerinckiaceae bacterium | reverse complement strand
CCCGGCATGGCGAGCGCGGCTTCCTTGTGGATCGCGAGGATGCGCGCGTGCGGATGGGGCGAGCGGGCCATGGCCGCATAGGTCTGGCCCTCGAAAGCGAAATCATCGCTGAAACGGCCCTTGCCGGTGACCAGACGCTCGTCCTCCTTGCGGCGGACGGGCTTGCCGATGGCCTTGAGCAATACCTCTTCGATCGGTCTCATATGTGCGGTCTCTGCTGAATGGCTCTGTTTACTTGATGGTCTCGACCTTGCGCGCCGGCGTCTCGGGCACGAGGTCGGGCTTGCGGCGCTCGTAGGTGTTCAGGCCGTTTTCGATCCACTTCCCCTCAAGGGCGTTCTGCGCGAACTCGTCCCACAGCTTCGCCCAATCTCCCAGATCATAGCCGTGCCACGGGGGCTGGGGGGCGAGGCGGGGCAGGCCCAGCTCTTCCCAGATCGCTTTCGCCTTCAGCATATAGGGCTTGGTGGGGAGCGCCAGCGGCGGCATGGGCTTTTTGGCGGTGGCGTCTATCAGCAGGGTCGAATTGGCGCCGCCCTTGGGCCCATGCCCGCCCGCGCGGTTGGGCACCACGAGCACGTCCTCGATCGGATTCGAGCGATAGGCCATCGACCAGAAGACGGCGTCCGTATTGTGCGGATCGACGTCGTCGGAGACGGCCACGCAGATCTTGCCGCACTGGGCCTGCAGGGAGGCGGCCCCCTGCAATCCGCGCCAGACTTCGGTCTGCGGCGCGCCCTGCTTGAACTGCAGGAAAATGACCGGCCGCAGGTTCGACAGCGGCTCGTGCATCACCACGCGGGAGATGCCCTTGATGTTCAGGTCTTTTTTCAGATGGTTCAGGAAGAGCGGCTCATAGGCCACCTTCTTCATAACGCTGGATTCGCTGGGCGTGACCTGCGAGACGATCGACACGAACACCGCATCGCGGCGGCGAGTGATCGCAGTGACCTTCATCGACATGTTGAAGCCTTCAAGCGCCACGTGGCCATGGCTTTCGCCGAAGGGGCCTTCTGGCTCCAGAAGCTCGGTGTCGATGAGGCCCTCAACGACGATTTCCGCGTCGGCGGGAATCTCGAGATCGACCGTCAGCGCCTTGCAGGTGCGGATGGGGTAGCCCGCGAGGCCGCCCGCCACAGCCATCTCGTCTTCATCGATGCGCAGCTTCTGCGGCCCGGTGAACATCACGACCGGCGAGGTTCCGATGATGATGGCGCAGGGCATGGGCTCGCCACGCTCCTTGTACTTCAGCCAGTGCTGGTAGCCGCCTGCGCCCGAAAGGCGGCTGGCCATGCGCACGCCGAGCCGGTCGAGCGCCTTCAGCCCTGCGCGATAGGTGCCCATGTTGCGCACGCCTGTCTCCGGGTCCTTGGTGACGCAGAGGGTGGCGGTGAAATAGGGGGCGGCGTCGAAGCCGGGGGTCGAGATCGGCACGGGCAGGGAGGCCAGGCCGCCGCCGGGCCGGGTGAGATCCTCACCCATCATGACCACTTCCTGACAGGGGGGATTTTCGATGTGGACGGGCGGGATGGGCTTGTCCATGCCTCGTGTCCAGACATCGCCGATCTCCTCGACGGTGACGCCCATGCCGGTGGCGTAGATTTCGGGATTGGCCGCAAGCGCCCCGACCACCACGGGCATGTCATATTTGCGCCCGTCTACCCCATGCACATTGGTGAACATGAAGGCGCGGCGCTCGGATTCGTGCAGGCCGCCCTGAAACTGCCAGCGCACCAGCGGATGCAGCTCCGTGTCCTTGCAGATGGGCCGGTCGATCTTGACCAGCAGGCCGCGTTCTTCAAGCCGGCGGAGCTGTTCGTGGAAATCTGCAGGAGCTTTCTGGGCAGTTTCGGTCATGACGGGTCCCGTGGAGCCGCACCATCACAGAAGCGGTCCAAAAGTTGAATATCGTCCTGCCTAGGGGAAGTCCGGGCGCCATGCAACAGAGCTCTTCAAGCGGCGCTGGTGACAAGTGCAGGCGGGGCTATTATGCCTGCACCGACCATAACAATCCGGGAAAACGCCATGACCGCCCAGACCTCTTCTTTCACCACCCGCGACGGAACCCGCATCGCTTATACGCTGCATGGCGATCCCTCCGCCAAGGCGCGCGTGGCTATGGTTCATTCGCTCGCAATGAGCGGCGATTACTGGCGTCTGGTGGCGCAGCGGCTCGTGGCGCAGGGCGTTTGCGCGCTGGCTATCGACTGTCGCGGGCATGGCGCTTCGGACAAGCCCGCCGGTCCATATCGGGTGGAGCTCTTTGCAGGGGATCTCGCGGAACTCTTCGATCATCTGGGTTGGGACAAGGCCGTGATCGCCGGTTCCTCCATGGGCGGCTCTGTGGCGCTCGCTTTCGCCGTCAACCATCCCGCCCGCACAGCCGGCCTCGCCCTTATCGACACCACCAGCTGCTATGGCGATGACGCGCCCAAGGCTTGGGAACAGCGGGCCTCGGCGGCGCTGGAGAAGGGCCTGTCCTCCCTCATCGATTTCCAGCTTACCCGCTGGTTCGGCGATGAATTCCGCGCGAAGAACCCCGATATCGCTCAGGGCTGCGTCGATGTGTTCTTGAAGAATGATATTCCGGCCTATGCGGAGACCTGCCGTATGCTCGGCGGTTTCGACCTGCGGGCGCGGCTGGGCGAGATCAAGGTTCCGACCCGCATCTTCGTGGGCGAGGAAGACTACGCGACGCCGCCCGCCATGGCTCAGGTCATGCACGATGGTATCGCCGGCTCAACCCTGCGCGTTCTCGCCAAGGCCCGCCACCTGACCCCGCTGGAAGCGCCCGATGACGTGACCGCGGAGATCATGGGCGTTGTGAAGGCTGTCGGCTGAGGCTCGAAGACAGAGCGCATGTGCAGAGGCGCTCACGACGAAGACCGCGCGACCCCCACCCCGTACCCCTCCCCACAAGGGGGAGGGGAGCTGCTGGCGGCTCGTATAAACCTCTGAGATTATGCGCATAAAAAACCCTCCCCATTGTGGGGAGGGTCGGCCGCGTCAGCGGACGGGGTGGGGGTCGTGGGCCGCTGTTCGTGAGCGCGCTTGGGCAAGGCGCTTACGCTGAAGTCACGCCACCAGCTGCGTAACCTTGCCCGCCGCGTCGACGCCCTGGGCCCGGTACTGGCCGATTTTCTCCAGCAGGGGCGCGTCGGTCATCGTGTAGAGGACGGCGTCGGTCTTCGCGATGTGACGGCGCCATAGGAAGTTCGGCACGACGAAAATGTCGTTCTCTTCCCAGTCGAAGGTGCGCCCTGCGACTTCTGTCTGTCCGCGCCCTTCCATGACGACATAGACCGTGCTGGCGGTCTCGCGCTTGGCGCGCGTCTCCTCGCCCGCCCGGATCATCTGCGCGCCATAGCCGAGGGTGGGGAACAGCGGGCCGCCCGTCACAGGATTGACCAGGGCAAAGTTGATCCCCTCGTAGGGGCAACCTGTCTGGCCGCGCATATTCTGCAGGGCCTCGCGGATGTCCGCGCCGCGATAGTGGAAGAAGGGCGTCATCCCATGGCCGATGCCGCGCTGGTGCGAGACGAAGCGCGGCACGATGCCGCCCGCTCCATAGAGGTGGCGCGAATGGCCGTTCTCGAAGACCGTCTTCTGGGCGCGGATATTGTCGCGGCCCATGTCGTTCGGCAGCTCTTCGTCGAGCCAGATGATGTCGAGGAATTCGAGCAGCGGCCAGTCGAGCGTATCGATCCAGACGATGGGCTCACCCTTTTCATTGCCGTGGTCGTGCCATGTGCCGTTGGGGGTGAGGATGAGGTCGCCGCGCGTCGCCTCGCAACGCTCGCCCTCGACATTGGTGTAGCCGCCGTTGTGGGACAGAATGGTGCGGCTGGCGTTGGGGCTGTGTAGATGGGCGCGGGCCACATCTCCGGGATTGTAGATCGAAACCGCGCAGCGGATGGTCGAGGCGACTTGCAGACGCCCGCCAAGGCCCGGATTGGTGAGCAAGAACTGCTGCCGGTCGGCGAATTCCACTGGCGGAATGTCGGCCTCGCTCGCGATCCGGGCGATCTTGTCGAGATAGGGCGAAATCTCCCGCCATTTCCAATGGTGGGGAATGGCCTTCATCTGACCGGCGGCGACGCGGCCCTGCGCCATTTCGCCGGAGGCGCCGATATCGGTTGCGTGGAACCATGGGCGCTGGGCGGGGGCGTTAGCCTGCGTGCGCAGCCAGATGGAGAGGTTTCCTGCCTCGGCGTTCAGCGCCTCCATGCGGGCGCGGGCGTCGGCGTTGAGGGGCGATGGCTTGGGTGCGTCAGTCATGATGTCAGTGTCCCGCAGGCGCGTTGGGTTCGATGACGCGAATGGGCTTGCCATCGAGCCATGCCAGAATGTTCTCGACGCCTTGTCCGAAGGTGATCTGGTAATTCTCCGCCATGACGAAGCCGAGATGCGGCGTCAGCAGCGTATTGGGCGCGCTGCGGATAGGGGCGTCTGCCGCAAGCGGCTCGTGGTCGTAGACATCAAGCGCTGCGCCGCCGAGCTTGTAGGATTTGAGGGCTGCGATAAGGGCGGGCGTGTCGACGAGTTGCGCGCGCGATGTGTTCACCAATAGCGCGGTGCGCTTCATCTTGGCGAGTTGCTCGGCGCCGATGAAACCCTTGGTGTCTTTGTTCAGGAGCAGGTGGATCGTTGCGACGTCGGAACGCGCCAGCAGCTCGTCCATGGTGACGCATTCGACGCCAAGATCCGCGGCCTTTTCAGGCGTGAGGCTGCGCGACCAGGCGATGACTTTCATGCCCAGCGCCTGACCCACCTTCGCGACATCCGAGCCGATACGTCCAAGGCCGATGATGCCCAGCGTTTTGTCGCGCACGCTGGTTCCGACCGAAGTCTGCCAGCCGCCCGAGGCCAGCGAGGCGACTTCCTGCGGCAGGCGGCGCATGAAGGCGAGAATCAGGGTCCAGGTCAGCTCCGCCGTCGGGTAGCCCAGCGTCGAGGTCCCGCAGACCATGATGCCGCGCGCATTGGCGGCAGCGACGTCGATGGAAGCGTTGCGCATGCCCGAGGTGACGATAAGCTTGAGCTTGGGAAGCGTCGCCAGAAGGGCGTCGGTGATCTTGGTGCGCTCACGATTGGCGACGATAATGTCCGCGTCGGCCAGTTCCTCAGCCAGTTCAGTGGGATCAGCGATGTGACGGGTAAGGACCTTCAGGGTCGCGCGGCCAGCGAGCTTGCCCCAGTCGCCATAGGTGAGAGCGACATTCTGGTAGTCGTCGAGGATGACGATTGACTGCATAGTGGGGGATCCTCGTGGCGGGCGCTTGGGCCGGTGTGGGAAGCGTAAAATTCGCTCGCGCTTGTCGTTGCTTCGCGATAGTTGGACCAAGGAGCGAATCCAGTCAACGGTCGCTCGTCCCGGAGGGAAATGTCATGGTCGCGAAGGGTCCAGCCGAAGCCACGCCGTCTCCATGGCCCGAGGGCCTGACGCGGGTGCCCTATTGGGTTTTCCAACGCGACGACATCTATGCGCAAGAGCAGAAGCGGATCTTTCAGGGCCCGTCATGGAGCTTTCTGTGCCTTGAGAGCGATGTGGAAAATTCCGGCGACTGGCGCACGACCTTTGTGGGCGACGCCCCAGTAGTTGTGACGCGCAATGCGGCTGGCGACATCCATGCTTTCGAAAATCGCTGCGCTCATCGCGGCTCGCTGATCTGCCTTGATGAGAAGGGCCGGAAGGCGCAGGGGTTCTCCTGCGTCTACCATGCTTGGACCTATAATCTGGAAGGCGACCTCACGGGCGTCGCCTTTCAAAAGGGCATTAAGGGAAAGGGCGGGATGCCGCCTGATTTCAGGGTGTCCGACCATGGTCCGCGCAAGCTGCGGGTGGAGACCATCAGCGGCCTTGTCTACGGGACTTTCTGCGCTGACGCGCTATCGCTCCCAGACTATCTCGGGCAGGAAATCACTTCGCGCATCGCGCGCGTGTTCGCCGGCCGCAAGCCGGTGGTGCTCGGGCGCTTCACGCAGGCGCTGCCGAACAACTGGAAGCTCTATATCGAGAATGTGAAGGACTCCTACCACGCGAGCATCCTGCACCTCTTCTTCACGACCTTCGAGCTGAACCGATTGTCCCAGAAGGGCGCCATCATCGTTGATGAGAGCGGCGGCCATCATGTGAGCTATTCGGCGATCGATCGCGGTCCCACAGGCAATGCGGATTATTCGGCGCAGAAGATCCGGTCAGACAGCGATTATAAACTGGCGGATCCTTCGCTTCTGCATGGTTTCGACGAATATCCCGATGGCGTGACCTTGCAGATCCTGACGGTTTTTCCCGCCATGGTGGTGCAGCAGATCCAGAACGCCATCGCCATCCGTCAGGTCATCCCGCGTGGGCCGGACCAGACCGATCTCAACTGGATCTATCTCGGCTTTGATGACGATACGCCCGAGCAGCGCATGATGCGGCTGAAGCAGGCCAACCTCGTGGGCCCAGCGGGCTATATTTCGATGGAAGATGGCTGCGTCGGCGGCTTCGTGCAGCGCGGATCTGCGGGCGCGCCTGATGAGCGCTCGGTCATCGAGATGGGCGGAAAGACGGCTGAGGGCAGCGAAAGCCGCGTGACGGAAGCGTCCATTCGCGGCTTCTGGAAAGCCTATCGCGCGCAGATGGGGATCTGACATGACGAGCTTGCAGGATCTGTGGTTCGCCATCGCCCAGGCGCAGGCCGCCCATGCGCGTTGCCTCGATGATGATCGGCTTGAGGAATGGCCGGATTTCTTCGCTGACGATTGCCTCTACCGCGTCACCAGCGCAGACAATGTGCGAGACGGCTATGAAGCCTCGCTGATCTTTCTTAACTCAAAGGGCATGGTGCGCGACCGCGTCTCGGCCCTGCGCACAGCCAATATCTACGAGAGGCAGGCCTATCGTCACTTGCTGGGCCAGCCGTCGATCCTTTCAACCGAAGGCGACAAGGTTTCGACCGAAACCTCTTTCGTGGTCGCGCGCATCATGCGCGATGGGAAGACGGACCTCTTCGCCACAGGCCGCTATCTCGACACATGGCGACGGGCGGGGGACAGCGTTGAGCTGATGGCCCGTGTGGTCGTTTGCGATAGTTCGCGGATAGATACTCTGCTCGCCTTGCCGTTGTGACGGCAAGGGACACATAAAAGAAAGCGCCCCCTCCCGGCGGGAGAGGGCGCATTTTTTCGATGATTAATTGACCTTCTTGTAAGGCCCCAGTTCCTTGATCACCGCATTGAGGAACGACAGGTCGACGGCCTTGTCGACATTTGCTTCGCCCTCGATCAGCTTCTCGGATTTAAGCACGTCGAGATCGATTTTCATGCTGGCGATGTTCATCGTTCCATCTGGATTGCAGGCCGCCAGCGGGAAGTTGCGGTAGAACTGCGGATCCTTGATGGGCGTATATTCGTTGAGGATCTTGATGATCGCCTCGCCCTTTTCACCTGCAAACCGGCCATTGGCGTCGAGCGAGTCATTATGATCGCGCACGCCGCGGATGAAGGCCTTCATGAATTTGCGCGCGGCCTCCGGCTTCTGCGTGGCGAAGGCTCCCGAATAGAAGATCACCGCTATCTGATGGTTGGGATAGGCCTCGTCGTCGGTGAGCACCTTCTGGGCGTAGCCGCGATTGATGGCCTCGGTCGTGAATGGTTCTGCGGGCAGCGCTGCGTCGACCGCCTTGTTGGAGAGCGCAATCACATGCTGCGGGAAGGCGAGGAAGGTCTGTTCGATCTCGGTGATCTTGACGCCAGCTTTCTCCAGCATCTTGTAGAGCGTCACGCTGGCGGCGGTGCCGGGGGCGGAATTGGCGATCTTCATGCCCTTGAGGTCGGCGAGTGTCTTGTAGCGGCCTGACTCGATCAGATCCTTGCGGACGATGAGCGTCTGGCTTGTGCGCCCCGGGGGGGTCGAGACCTTGTCGGCGACGATGCGGATATCGACGCCCCGCGCCAAGGCATTATAAAGCGCCGCCGAAGCCGCGCCCGCAATGACCTGCAAATCGCCGCCCGCCATCGAGGTGACCATGCGTGCGGCGGAATCGAAATTGACGAACTGGACATCCAGCCCCTCTTCACGAAAATAACCTTTTTGGTCAGCTACATAGAGGCCAATGTCCGTGGCGGTCTGCGTATTGCCGACGACGATTTTTTCTTGTGCCCTGACAGGGGCGCTGGTCAGGGCCGCAAACACTAGGGCGGCGAGCAAACCTTTGACGGGCGACATATTTCCTCCGTGGTGTGGCGCCTATTGCGCTTGACCTCAGAGTAGCACGCCTGCGCGCTTAATCCAGCATCGCCCGCTCGCGCATGGCCTGATCTCCTTCAGCCGCCTGCGCCGCTAGCCGCACCGGCGTATTTGCGGCGCCAAACAGGTCATAATTACGACGCTGCAGCACTTCGAAGAAGAAGCGCTGGTCGAACATGCGCGTGTAGATGTGGAAGAATTCGCCGCCCTTGTGGCGATCGTAGAGAATGTCGAGTGCGCGCATGCGTTCGATGAGTTCGGGCTCAAGATCGTAACGCGCCGAGAGGTCTTCGTAGTAATTGTCGGGAATGTCGAGGAACTGCACCCCTTTGGCGCGGGCCTGCTCGACAAAGGCGAAGAGATCGTCCGTGGAGAGGGCGATCTGCTGCACGCCGCCGCCACCGAAATTCTCGATGAAGCGCGACACTGAGGTCGAGCCGCCGTCGGCGATGTTCAGGGGAATGCGCACCGAACCATCGCTCGAGCGGACCACGCGGCTGAAGAAGGCGCCATAGGGGTCGGCGAGCTCCACCTGCGGTTCTTCGGTGAAGCCCAGCACCGCCTTGTAGAAGGTGACCCAGGACAGAAGCTCCGACCGTCGGACCATGTTGTTGAGATGATCGACCCGGTTCAGCGGGCCTGAATGGGCGGCATCCTCAATGAAGAGGAAGTCCTGGTCCCAAGTGCTGCGCTCACTGTCCTTCATGAAATAGAGCAGTGAATTTTCGACCCCCGCCACGGCGGGAATCGAGGCCTCGCCGGGGCCGATGCGTCCGAAATAGGTCGGGGCCCCCAGCGCATTCGCGCGCTCGATCGCCCGCTCTGGATCGTCGAGCCGTAGGGCCAGCGCGCAGACGCTCGTGCCATGCACCAGATAGAAAGAATGGGCGAAACCATCCTGCTCCCGATTGATCACGATATTGATGTCGTTCTGGCGGAAGAGGTCCACGTCTTTCGACCGATGGCGCGCCACGCGGCGGAAGCCCAATCCCTCCAGTTCGGCCACAAGGCGCGGCGAATGGGAGGTGCTGGTGACGAATTCGATGAATTCGACGCCGCTCACCTTGGCCGGCTCTGGCAGGGGGCGGCTGATGGTCAGCGCCGGAGCCTTGGCGGTGGCGCGGCGCAGGTTCAGCTCCTCGCCGCAGACTTCGAGCGCGCGCATGCCATCGCGGGCGATGGCCGGAGCCGGGGCGCCGCGGAACTGGTCATTGAAGATTTCAAGCGAAATCGGGCCATTGT
>CANBVC010000114.1 GCA_947372795.1 Beijerinckiaceae bacterium | reverse complement strand
GTCGATAACGACTACACCGCCCGCGCCCATGGTGGCGATGGGGCCACCCCGCTCGTGCGGGTGCTCGATGCGGCGCGCGCCCTAAACGCCGATATGGTGCTGCTCTGCGGCGACACGTTCGATTGTCATAAGATTCCGAAGTTTCTCGTGGAGCGTGTGGGTCAATTGGTGCGCGAGGCGGCGATCCCTGTGGTGCTGCTGCCGGGCAATCATGATCCGGCGGTTGACGATTCCCTTTGGCTGACGCCTGCTCTGGCTGAGGTTGAGAATCTTCACGTGCTGGGCGTACGCCATGAGGAGGCGGTACATTTCGCTGACTTCGATCTTGAGGTCTGGGGCCGCGCCCATCGCGACTATAGCGATATGGTTCCCTTTGAAACCATTCGGCCCCGTCGCGCCCGCTGGCATGTCGCCATGGCCCATGGGCATTACGTGCCCGTGCCCGACCGCGTGACGCGCCCGCGCCCTTCCTGGCTCATCGGCGATGAGGACATAAAGGCGACTGGCGCCGACTATCTCGCCCTCGGCCATTGGAATAGGGCCGTGCAGGTCGGCTGCGGCGCCGTGCCCGCCTTTTATTCCGGCTCTCCCGATTATGCGCGCACGGTGAATGTGGTGCGTCTGCAGGCGAGCGGCGACGTTGCGGTGGATCGCCATGACCTTCACTGGCCTGAACCGCATGAACATTGAAGGAGAGAATGAAATGACCAATCAACCACAGCCGATCCGCCGCATTATCACAGGCCACGACAGCGCCAATAAAGCGAAGGTGCTGATCGATGGGCCCGCGCAGAATGTTCGCGGCAATCGTCCCGGCCAGTTCACGACCCTGATGTGGTCCACCGATGAAATGCCCGTCGATATGTCGGTTGGCGAGGATGCGGAGGATATGGGCGCGCGCAAGCTTGGCACCTATCCGCCGGTCAATGGCACGCGCTTCATGATTTCCGAATATCCGCCGCACAACAGCCCGGTGATGCACCGCACCGAGACCGTCGATTACATCATCGTTTTGTCGGGCAAGATCGACATGGAGCTCGATGATGGCGAGACCGTCACCATGGGGCCGGGCGATGTGATGGTGCAGCGTGGCACCAACCATGCTTGGATTAACCGCTATGACGAAGTCTGCCGCATTGTCTTCGTTCTGATTGACGCCAAACCGCTCGGCTTCACCGAACATCTGCGTTCGCGAGAAAATGAGCACAAGCAGTTGGCCGAAGGCCACAAGTAATCCATGAAATGGGGCGCGGTCCGGGGATCGCGCCCCTATTGAATTATCCGCGCTTATAAGGCCCGAGGTCCTTCAGCGCCGCTTCCACGAAGGACATGTCGACCACGTCCTCGACGCTCGCCGATCCCTCAATCCAGCCCTGCGATTTATAGACATCGTAGTCTTCCTTGAGGGTTGGAATATTGACCTTGCCGTCGGGGTCGATGCCATTGGGAACGATGGTGCGATAGACCTGCGCATCCTTGATGGGCGTATATTCGGTGAGTACCTGGATGATCTCCTCCGCATTGTCGCCCGCCAGCTTCCCGCCTTTCAGCGCGCCATAATAGTAACGCACCGCACGCAAATAGGCGCGCATGAAGCGCACCCCCAGCTCGCGATTTGCGGACATCTTTTCCGAGAACAGTATTTGCGCGATGGCGTGGTATGGCCGCGTCTTGTCGTCAGAGGTCGCCTCAACCGCAAGGCCTCTTATGATGGCCAGAGTGCCTGAAGGCTCGGTCGTGAAAGAGGCGTCGATGGAATTGTTTTGAAAGGCGAGGACATGGTCGGGATAGGACATGTCCACGGTTTCGATATCCGAATATTTCAGGCCAGCGACTTTCAAGGCGCCCCATAGGCTGCCCCAGTTGCTATTGCCCGGACCATTCATGGCGATCTTCATGCCCTTGAGGTCTTTGAGCTCCTTGAAACGTCCGCTTTCGACATGGCGTTTGGCGATCAGGCATTTGTTGACGCCATAGCCTGGCTGCGAAGAAGCCTTGTCTGCGACGATGCGCAGTTTGATGCCGCGCGACACGGCGTTGTAGAGGCCCGCTGACACGGAGCCGCCGCCCACATCGAGTTGGCCTGCGCCCATAGGCGCGACCATATTCGCAGCGGAGTTAAAGGGAGAGACCTTGATCGCGATGCGCTCGTCCTTGAACCAGCCCTTCTTGTCCGCAAGAAAGATCGACACGTCGCTGGCGGAATTGGCTGAACCGATATTCAGCTCGGTGAGCGATTGCGCGATCGCTGGCATGGGAAAGGAGGGCGCGACGAGCGTTGCGCCGCCTGCCGCCAGAACATTGCGACGGCTGATAAGAATTGGCTTGTCGTTCATGTTTCCCTCCTGAATGACCTCTTCGGGTCTCAGGGGGCAGTCTAGCGGCCTGTGGCGCGCTTGCAAATATAAACGCCGGATTCCCATGGGAACCCGGCGTCTGGTTCGTGCTCGCGAGCCGAGGTGTTATTGCCGCTCTTCGCGATAGATGCCCAGCTTCTCCTGGGCGCTGCGATCGGAGAAGGTGAAGTAGATGGCGTCCTTCGAGGCCCGAAGCTTTTTCCACACCCAGGAGGGCACGCCCACCACATCGCTTTCGCCGGCGGTGAAGGTCTTGCCGTCGAGTTCGAGGGTGAGCTCGCCTTCCAGCACCACGATGGTCTGGCCATCGGTGGCGCGGACAGGCTTCGTCTCCAGCCCCTTGGGCAGGTGCGACAGCCAGGCGGCGATGGTGGGCATGGCCCAGTCGCCGTTCAGCGGGTTCAGATAGCGCAGTGCGTAGCCCAGATGCGGATCAGGCTGTGTGTTGGCGGCGACCTGCATCAGCGAGGGGCGGCTTCGCGCATAGGAATAGTTGAAGATAGGCGTGGTGAGGCCGAAGGGCGAATGCGGCGCCATGGGGCCAAGGCCGGAACCATATTCCGACACCGACTGTCCTTCAGCCTTGGTCAGTATCTGGCTCTTGTCGTTCATGTGGTCCATGAACGCTGCCTCGTAGAAATTGACCATGTGCAGATCGAGGCCGTCGACCCAGATCACGGGGGAATGGTTTTCCTGCCCGTGGTCATGCCAGCCCATGCTCGGGGTGATGATGAAATCGCCGCGCTGCATCGAGGTCTTCTCGCCGGCGACAGCGGTGAAGCCGCCATTGCCTTCGAGCACCATGCGCAGGGCAGAGGCGGTGTGGCGATGGGCGGGAGCGATTTCGCCGGGCATGATCAGCTGCAGGCCGGCGTACATGGTCGCGGTGATGCGCGAGCCGCCGGGCATGGCCGGGTTTTCGAGGACGAGCACGCGGCGCTCCGCCTCTTCAGCGGTCAAGAGATCGCCCGCCGCCATCAGCAGGGGCTTCGCCTTGGCGAACTGCCAGACATGTGGGGCGAATTTGCTCTTGGGCTCGGTCGGAACGAGCCCCTTCAGCACTTCCCACAGGGGCGCGAGAGAATGGGGCGTCAGGGTGTCGTAGTAGGACTGGCGGGCGGGCGAGACGCCTTCGGCGGCACTTTGCATGGGAAGCTCCATCCCTGATGGTTTATTCGGGCGCAAGTCTATCACCGGGCCAACGCCCCCGCAAAGGAAACAGCCTCCCTTTTTGGGGGAGGCTGCGTCTTGGCGTTGGATGTGGAGTGATCTTCAGGCCGACTGGCTCTGGGGCTTCTCGATGAAAAAGACGAACATGTTCGCCAGCACGATCGTGAAAGCCATGAAGTAGAAGGTCGAGATCAGGCCGAACCGGTCCGCGATCAGGCCGCAGACGACTAGGCCCAGAGAATTGCCGACCGACTGGAAGCCGAACAATAGGCCGATGGCCGACCCGCCCATGCCCTTTGGCGTCGCGTCAAGCGTCCATGCCTGCAACACCGCCCGGATGGCGAAAAGGAAGAAGCCAAGCACCGCCACGAAGAAGACGAAGAGCGGCGTGCCCCCGGTGAAGATCATCATGAGGATGACCACCGCCGTCATGGCCATGCTTGTCATCATGATGCTGCGCGGGCCGACCTTGTCAGACATGGCGCCAGCGACGGGCGAAGCGATGAAGCCGGCGAGTTGCAGCGCCATCATGGCCGCGCCGATAGCCCAAGGCGAATAGTCCATGACATTCGCGAGATAGAGCGGCACGAAGACCATCAGCGATCCCTGCGTCATCGAGCGGAAGGAGGAGCTCGTGGCCAGCAGCATCATGGTGCGGTTCTTGAGCAAGCCGCCGAAGCCCTGCAGTACTCCCTTGAAGCCGATGCCCTTGTCAGCGGCCTTCTTGCCATCCATCTGCAGCCTGCCGAGCCACCAGAAGATCGCGGCGGACATGACGATGCCGGGGATGACGTTGAAGATCATCACCTGCCGCCAGGTGAAGTTGAAGTCGAAGACCATGCCGCCCACGACGGCGCTGCTCAGCAGGACGCCTGCAACCAGCGGCGCCACGGCGTCGCCGACATTGCCTCCCATGCCATGAATCGACACGACTAGGCCCTTGCGGTCTGGGAAGCGGTTGGCGAGCGTGGGGATCGCGGTCGGGTGCCAGATTGTATTGCCAATGCCGATCAGAATGGCGCAGGCCAGCAGCATCCAGTAGGCGTGAGCGAACGCCATGATCATGTAGGGAAAGCCTATCCATGCCAGCGAAAGGGCCATGAGCAGCCCCTTGCGGCCGACCGAGTCCACCACAATGCCGCCGGGGATGTTTGAAAGCGCGCCAGCGAAGGCCTGAGCTGCCGTGATCGAGGCGATTTGCGTATAGGAGAGGCCGAGTTCAAGGCCGATGACGGGCGCCAGCACATAGAAGGTCGCCGGGTACCAGTGGGTCAGCGCGTGGCCGATTGTGATCAGCCAGACTTCGTTCAAAGAACGCTTCGCCTCGGTCTCCGGGGCCATCGCCACTGCCGTCATGCGGAAAACTCCTGATAATTGAATCAAAGCGTCGCTCGAATCGAGCCGAGCAGCCCTCTGGCTATTCTTAGTTCTCTACACATTAATGTGAAGTAAGCTGGTCGGCAACGCTTTCGCGCGCCGACCAGCCTTTTCTCTTACAGTTCTTTGCCGAGGAGCCGGTCCAGCGACCACGGCCCGCCGCCGCGAAGGGCGATCGCAAGGCACATGAAGCCCCAAAGAAGCACGAATTCGTAGCCCTTGTTCAGCCAGCTGAAGCCGCTGCCCCAGTAGATCACGAAGGTTAGAAAGGCCATCTCGATGGCGTTGGCCGCGGCCCAGAAGCGGGTGAACAGGCCCAGGATGATGCAGAGGCCGCCGATGCCTTCAACCGCAAACAGGACATGGGAGAGCGCGAAATTATAATCCGCCGCCCAGGGCATCGTCGTGTCGAGCGCCTTGGTCTGGGCTTCCATGCCGCGCAGCCATTTGCCATAGCCATGCACGAGCAGGTTCCAGCCGACGCCGAACCGCACCACCACCCACGATAGCGGAATGGCGTGATCGTAGAAGCGTTGCAGGCGTGGAATGAAGAGTGCGGGCTCCTGGCCCGGCGGCGTTTTCATGTGTTTTCCCCCTTTTGCCGAGCGACGCTGCGCCGCCCGGCATAGGGGGGAAGTTTTGCGTTACTTTTTCGCAGGCTGCAACTGAACGAGCGTGGAAAGCTGTTCTTTTGTCAGCGGCGCGGGAATGAACTTCAGTTTCACTGCATCGTCGTTCATGTCCGCGATGCCTTCCATCTTGTCAGGATTGGCCCGATCCTTCTGGACGAATTCGTCGCGGGTGCGCAGGGCGATCTGATCGGAGACCTCAGCCCATTTCGCATAGGCCTTGAGCGCGTCCGGGTTCGACCAGAGCCACTCGATGGTTTCGCGATAGGCGGCCATGTAACGCGCCATGGCGTCGGCGTTCTTCTCCAGCGATCCGGCGTTGGCGAGGATCACGCGCACGGGTTGATTACGGAATTCCGGAACGTCATCGCCCTTGGCGAGCACGCGAATGCGTCCGCTTTCCAAAGCGTCGAGCACGAGCGGAGGCGCGGTCCAGCCGATGTCCACTTGGCCGCTCATGACCTGCGTGAAGGTGGTGGGCGGGCTGCCGGTCGCGGTCGGCTTGGTGTTGACGCCAGCCATTTTCGACAGCGCGAGGACCATGACCTGCGTGGAGGAGCCCGTGGTCGAATAGGCCATGGTCTTGCCCTCGGCGTCCTTCATGGTCTTGAGGGGCGAGGCGGCGGGCACATACCAGAACTCGTAATAGCCGCGCATGGTCGCGCCGAGGATGCGCACGGGCGCGCCCTTGGCGAAGGCGCCCATGACGCCATAGGTTCCCACGCCAATGCCAATATCCACGCTGCCTGAGATCACGGCCTGCTGTGTCTCGCCGCCGCCCTGCGTGTAGAGCACTTCGAGCTGGAGCCCGTGCTTTTTGAAGATGCCCGCGTCCTGACCGAGTTCAGAAACGGAGTTCTCCCAAACGCCGCGCTGCCCGACGGCGACCTTCAACTTGTCTTGCGCGAGGGCGGGCAGGGCGGCGAGGGTGGCGAAGGCGCAAGAGAGCGCAAGCCGGACGAAAGTTTTCATATTCTGTCCTTTCAGAAGGGCGAGTGATGGTAGGCGCGATCAGTCGCCGATCGGCGGGGGATCGTAGAGCCAGGCCATGGATTCCATCGCCTCGTTTTGAGTGCGCGCGCCAAGCACCGCATTGCGCAGATCGCGCACGGCGTTGGAGGCGTGATAGGCCTCGCCATAGAGCCGCGCGGTCAGCTGCACGCGCGCGGTGCGCAGATAGCGTTCCTGCTGATAGGCGTGGAAGGCGGCTTGATTGTCGCCCTTGGAGAGCTCCACCTTGCGCGCAAGGCAGACAGCGTCCTCGATCGCCATATTCGCGCCCTGCGCCAGATACTGGAGCATGGGATGAGCTGCGTCGCCCAGCAGCGTGATGTTGCCCTTAGTCCAGTCGCGGATGGGCGGCCGGTCGCAGAGCACCCACATGCGCCAGCTATCGATCTTGCCGAGCAGGGTGCGCACGGGTTCGCAAGTCTTGGCGAAACGCTCATGCAGCTCTGCGGGATCGCCATAGGCGTCCCAGCCTTCGGCGAATTTGTTCGAGTGGAAGACGGCCACGAGATTGTAGAGCTCGCCGCCGCGCATGGGATATTGCACCAGATGGGTCTTCTCACCCGCCCAGATGATCATGGCCCAGGCGCGCAGCTCCTCCGGCATGTCCTTGGTCGGTAGCACCGCGCGATAGGTGACATGGCCCGAGACGACCGGCTTGCCGTCGCCGACGATCTTCTGGCGCACGATCGACCACAGTCCATCCGCGCCGACAAGCGCCTGTCCTTCGTAGCTCTCGCCCGTCTCGGTGCGGACAACGACTTGGCTGCCCTTGTCATCCATGTCAGAGACCTTCTGCGAGGTCTTCAGGGTGATGAAGTCGGGATACTCCTGACAGGCTTCCAGCATCGCGGTATGCAGATCAGCGCGATGGATCACCGCATAGGGATGCTTGAAGCGGTCGAGGAAGGTCTGGTCGAGATTGATGCGCGTCACGATTTCGGTGGTGATGGAGTCGCGCATCATCAGATATTCGGGGAAGACCGCGAGCTTACGCACCTTGTCGGTGATGCCGAGCTTCTCGAACATGCGGAACACGTTCGGGCCGAGCTGGATGCCCGCGCCGATCTCGCCGAATTCGCTGGCCTGTTCGAGCAGCAGGCTTTTGAAGCCCTTGCGGGCCAGCGCCAGAGCGCAGGCGAGCCCGCCGATTCCCCCGCCAATGATGATGTAGGGAAGATCCTGTTTCGCCATGGTCTCTCTCCGTACTTCGATTGTGGATGCTGGCTCTTCAGCCCGCGCGCACTTGCACCTTCATGGCGCCGATCTTGTCGATGGTCGCGTTGATCGTATCGCCGGGCGCGACGCGGTTCACGCCCTCGGGCGTACCGGTCATGAGAATGTCGCCGGGCTGCAGGGTGTAGAAGGTCGAGGCCCAGGAGATGAGGTCGCGAACCGTCATGATCAGGTCGCCCGTATTGGCGTTCTGCCGGGGCTCATCATTGACGGTCAGCACCATCTGCTGGGTGTTGGGCTCGCCAACTTCATCGGGCGTGACCATCCAGGGGCCGAGCACGGTGAAAGTGTCGAGGGACTTGCGCAGGCTGCGCTCTTCCTGACCGCGGATCGTCATGTCGAGGCCGATGCAATAGCCCGCGACATAGTTCAACGCGTCTTCCTTCGACACATTGCGCGCGGGCTTGCCGATGATGGCGACAAGTTCGATCTCGTGATCAGTGCGCCGCTCGGGCATGGTCACGGCGACGCCTTCTGACGCGCCAACGATGGAAGAGGTGGCCTTGAGGAACAGGCCGATCGTCTGGATCTCGATAACCTTGCGGTTGAAGTTGATCTCGACGTCGTTGCGGGACTCTTCAAGGTGGGCCTTGTAGTTCACCGGCGCCGCGACGACCTTGCCAGGATTGGCGACGGGCGACAGCAGCTTCACTTGCGCCAGCGGGATCGCCTTCGCGCCCTTGGCGACTTCCAGAATATGCGGCTTCAGCATTTCCAGGTTTTCGATGAGCTGATCGGTGCGCGGCAGCGGATAGCGATAGGCGGGCAGGGCCTCCAGCGCGGCGGTGACGTCGAGCACCTGATCGCCCTGCACGAGGCCAAGGCGGTTGTCATCGAAGCGGCAGATTTTCATTCACGTCTTCTCCAATAGGTCCGCTATGCGGATGATGTCTTTCAGAGCTTGCCTTCGGCGCGCATGCGCCAGAAATCCCAGGCCCGGTTGATTTGCGTTGCGATGGTGCGCGTCGTGGTGACGAGCTCCTTTTCGTTCAGATAGGTCACTTCGCCCATGCGCATGGCCTCGGACTGAAGCTTGGCGTTCACTTCAGTATAGACCGCGCGATAGACGACTTCGCGCAGGTTGGAGGCGACGACAGTGGAGCCATGGCCGCGCATCAGTACGCAGGTTCCATCCCCCAGCACGCGCGCCAGCGCCGCGCCAAGCGCTTGGGAGGTGATAAGAAGATCGTTGTCCTCGCCCGCCGCATCGCGAATTTCGAAGATGGGCGTGCAGACCGGCAGGAAGCTCGACATCTGACAAACCGAACGGAACTTCGCAGTCTTGACGATGCCGAAGGGGACGACGGCGGGCGAATGGCTGTGAACCACGGCCACCACATCGGGGCGCATCTTGTAGATTTCGCCGTGGATGAAGCGCTCGAGATAGACCGCGCGGCCATTGGCGTTGAGCGGATTGCAGTCGGCGTCGAACTCGACGATGTCTTCGGGCGTCACCAAAGCGGGCGCCATGTTGCGCGCCAGCAGGTAGTGGTTCGGGTTGGCGTCGTTGCGCACGCTCACATGGCCGAAAGCGTCGACAACGCCTTCGCGGAACAGGATGCGGTTCGCAACCGCCAGTTCCTCGATCAGGGTCTGACTCGGCCCCGCGCCGCCGCCCGGACGATCCGGCATGGTCTGGGCGAAACCATACATGTCGCTATAAGCCGGGTTGCACACCATGGACCTCTCCTGTCTTCCCCCGCTCTAACCTGTGGCGAGGTTGGGTCTATCGGGTCAAAGACCTTGTCCAATTGACAGGTAGGCGATGGTCAGTCAACTGTCCTGCAAGGCTGGTTGAACCGCAATGGCGG
>CANBVC010000113.1 GCA_947372795.1 Beijerinckiaceae bacterium | reverse complement strand
TATCATCTGGAGGATGGTCTGGCGGTGGTGGGCTTCGTGGTGCATCTCAATTACGAGAACCCCACGCTCTCGCCCTTCGACGAGTTCCAGCGCTTCAAGACCCATCCGATGATCGCCCCTACATTCGAGGGCGCGAAGCGACTGTCTTATGGCGCGCGCGCCATTACCGAAGGCGGCTGGCAGTCTACGCCCAAGCTCTCCTTCCCCGGCGGCGTTTTGCTGGGTTGCGCGGCCGGCTTTGTGAATGTGCCGCGCATCAAGGGGTCCCATAACGCGGTGCTCTCGGGCATGCTCGCGGCTGAGGAGGCGGCGCAGGCCATCGCGCAGGGCCGCGCCAATGACGAGCTTGCTGGCGTCGAGCAGAAGTGGCGTTCGAGCGACATCGGCCGCGACCTGAATATGGTGCGGAATGTGAAGCCGCTCTGGTCGAAATTCGGCACGTTCCTTGGCGTGGCGCTAGGCGGCCTCGACATGTGGACCAATGAGCTTTTCGGCTTCTCGCTCTTCGGCACGCTGCATCACGACAAGCCCGACCATGCGAGCCTGAAGCCGCTCTCGCAGGTGACGCCCAAAGTCTATCCCAAGCCCGATG
Source organism: Beijerinckiaceae bacterium (assembly GCA_947372795.1). Lineage (GTDB taxonomy): Bacteria > Pseudomonadota > Alphaproteobacteria > Rhizobiales > Beijerinckiaceae > Terripilifer. The sequence goes on along the minus strand of CANBVC010000113.1, from coordinate 9,075 downwards.
GCGTTCTGACCTTCGACAGGCTCTCCTCGGTGTTCATCTCCAACACTAATCACGAGGAAAGCCAGCCTGTGCATCTGCGCCTGAAGGACCCCATGGTTCCCGTGCGCGATAACCTGCCGCTCTATGGCGAGCCCGCGCGGCTCTACTGCCCGGCGGGCGTCTACGAGATCGTCTATGACGACGAGGCGAACCAGAAAGACCCGCGCTTCGTCATCAACGCGCAGAATTGCGTCCACTGCAAAACCTGCGACATCAAGGACCCCGCCCAGAACATCAACTGGACGACGCCCGAGGGCGGCGGCGGGCCGAACTATCCGAATATGTGAGCGCTGGCGGTCATCGCAGCCACTTCGCAGCCAGCGCGGTGAAGATGGTTGAGCGGTCATCCGTCCATAGGGGATAGGTTGATGGCGGGATGACAGCGGTCCAGGCGCGGTCGCCACTCAGCAGCATGCGCAGGTCTTCCTTCGAACGGGCAAGCACCGCGATCTTGCTGGCCGAAGCGAGTTCGGCCTCATTAGCTGCTGGCCGGTCCAGGGCGACATAAGTGACAAGCCCATGTTCGGCGCCAATGCGCGCGATGATATCGCTCAGTTCGACGACCTTGTTGGAGATATTCATAATGAGCGCGCCATTGGACGCGAGTTTTGAAAGGTAAGATCCGACGGCTTCGCGGGTGAGCAGATGCATCGGCACGGCGTCCGATGAAAAGGCGTCGATGATGATGAGGTCGTTCTTGTCTTTTTGATAAGCGAGGGTGAGCCGCGCGTCTCCGAGCACGACCCCGGACTTCGCTTCGCAATCAGAAAGGAAACGGAATCTGGTCCTGTCGGTCGCAAGTTGGACGACGATCGGATCGATTTCGAAGAAGATCACCTTTTCGGAAGCTTTGAAGTGGCAGGCGAGCGTTCCTGCGCCGAGCCCCAGAACAGCGACATGATCAAGACGTCCTTTTGCCTTGCGGAGGGCAGCTATCGCTTCACCCATTGGGCCGTTACGTGTGAAATAAGTCGTCGGCGTTGGTGGGCCGCTGACAGGGCTGCCATCAGTGTTGCGCAGGCGAATGGCGCCATGCAGCGTCGAGCCATGCATCATGTAGCGAACGGCGCCATCATCGCCATCTACGATGCGAGTTACGCCGAAGAAGGAGCGGTAGGACTCGCCTTGTGTGAATGCTTTCAAACCAAGGATCGCGACCACGGCCAGAGCCGTCATCAACAAAGTTCGACCACGCAAGCGCCAGTTGATCATTATTGGGAGCCCGATCAACAGGAGGAGCAAAAGACGGGCCTGCAACCCCAAAGATGTCCGCAGCTCAATAACGACGAGCAAACTTGCGCCAATGGCGAAAAGCAGAGTGAATTTCAGCATCTCCTGACGATGCATCGCCTTGAGCTGGCTTAAGGCCTGCGGCGTGCAAGTAATCGCCGCTACGATCAGCATCGGATATTCCGCTAGGCTGGAAAACAGCAAGGGCGCTGCAAGTCCGGCGAAAAGCCCGCCTAGCATGCCCCCAAGGGACAGGCAGAGGTAGAAAGAAGTGAGCTGTGCCCCATGCGGTCGCGATTCATACAGTGCACGATGACAAACCAGCGCGCTGGCGAAGAAAAAACAAAGGTGGAAGATCGCCATGATGAGCCCGCCAAGTGCTCCAAGGGATCCGGCGGCTAGTCCCATGAGCGCTACTGCGCCGGACCACGCGAGCACGCACACACTTGCGTGATCCCACGATGATGTGCGCGCGCGAAACGCAAGTGGGAAACTGATCAGATAGAGCCCGAGTGGAATGACCCAGATCAGCGGCGCTGAGCTGATATCCGTCGACATATGCGCCGTCACCGCAACCAGCAGTCCTGAAGGCGCGAACGCCAGCGCGGTCCACTTTGCTTTCAAGGACAAGGGAAGCTTGGAAGCGGCATGTTCTGGCTTTGCCTGGTCCTTTTCACTTTCGCCGAGTAGACCAGCGCCCGCTATCAATGCGGCGAGCCCGATAAAGCCGATCGACCATTTCTCGCTTTGCAGGGACAGACCTAGAAAAGGCTCGATCACCACAGGATAGCCCAGCAAGGCTGCGAAGGATCCGATATTCGAGGCTGCATAGAGAAAATAGGGGTCCTTGGCGCGTGCATGGCCTGAGCGGGCGAACCAAGCCTGTAAGAGCGGCCCATGGGACGACAGCGCGAAAAAGGGCAGGCCGACGGAAAGCGAAAAAACCCCTATCAGCCAAAGAGAAGGATCCGCTCCAGCCGCAGGAGCGTCGCCGCCGCGAAGCGCGATGGGAAGGGTTGCGGCTGCGGCGGCGAGGAGCAGGAGGTGCGTGAGCGCGCCCTGCCTCTTGGTCAAGCGCGTCGCCACTACATGGGCATAAGCGTAGCCAGCCAGCAAAAGCGACTGAAAGAACACCATAGCCACGGACCAGACTGACGGCGAACCGCCGAGCACGGGCAGCACCATCTTGGTGAACATGGGTTGCATCGAGAAGAGCAGGGCGGCCGAAAGGAAAATAGCGCAGGTGTAGAGGATGACGAGAGCCCCATTTCGGGGTGATGAGGGTTCCATTTGAAAATCACCTAATGAGGGTCCCGAACAAAAGTTGAGAATTACATGCTATGCTAAAGCTTGGCAATTAATTCACTGCGAATCCCCAGCTGGCGCAGACCGCTCCCTCCGTTTATGATGATCTCTAAGATTCCGGCTATGGCGCCGGGAGGGGACGGCCATGACGATTCAGGATTCCGCAAAGCAGTCGCTCAAACTCGCGCGCAAGCTGCCGCCGGAGCTGATCATACTGGTGGGCTGCCTCATCGGCGTGCTGACCTTTGGGCCGCGTTCGGCCGTGGGCGTCTTCCAGCTTCCGATCCTTAAGGAATGGGGCTGGGGCAGCGACATCTTCTCCTTCGCCATGGCGGCGCAATATCTTCTGTGGGGCGTGGGCCAGCCCTTCGCTGGCGCGCTGGCGGATAAATATGGCTCCGCCCGCATTCTGACCGGCGGTTGCATCCTTTATGGCGCTGGCCTCATTCTGATGGCCTATTCCTCTACGCCCACGACTTTCACCATCAGCGCTGGCGTGATCATGGGGCTTGGCCTGTCGGGCTGCTCTTTCAACATGGTCATCGGCGCCTTGATGAAGCTGGTGCCCGAGAACATGCGCACGCTGGCCTTCGGGCTTGGCACGGCTGCGGGTTCTTTCGGGCAGTTTCTCTTTTCGCCGCTGGCGGGCGGCCTGGTCAGCGGCTTTGGCTGGCAGATCACCACCATTGGTTTTGGCGTGATGATGTTCTGCGTCATTCCCCTGACGCGGATGGTCGCCAGCGCGCCGCTCGACAATGGCCCGATGGCGAACGGCCAGCGTCAGCAATCCTTCCGCGAGGCGCTGACAGAGGCCTTCGGGCATCGCTCGTATAATCTGCTCGTGATCGGCTTCTTCACCTGCGGCTTCCAGCTCGCTTTCGTCACGGTGCATTTCCAGAAATATATCGTCGAGGCCGGCATTGCGCCTGAGATTGGCTACTGGGCCTTCGCGCTGGTGGGGCTCTGTAATATCGTGGGCTCGATCTCCTCGGGCTATCTGGCGGGCCGCTTTCCCAAGCGTTATGTGCTTTCGGGCATCTATCTGTCGCGCTCGTTGGTGACGATGATGTTCATCATGTTGCCCGCGACGCCGCTCACCACCTATCTCTTCGGCGCCCTGACGGGGCTACTGTGGCTCTCCACGGTGCCGCCGACATCCTCGCTGATCGGCGTAATGTTCGGCACGCGATATTTCTCGATGCTCTATGGTTTCGCCTTCTTCTCTCATCAGGTCGGCGGCTTCATCGCGCTCATGCTGGCGGGCTGGCTGCGTGAATCGACCGGCTCCTATCATGCGATGTGGCTGCTCTCGATCGTCTTCGGCGTGTTCTCCGCCTTCGTGAATCTGCCCATCGTCGAGAAGCCTGTTAGCCGTAAGGAGGGGATGGCGCCCGCTTGACGCGCCGCCCATCCGCTATGGCATGATCCGCGTAAATCGGGGATCATCCAGGGGGATCGTGATGGGAACGTTCAAGGCCATTCGTATCGACAAGTCTGACGCGGGCTATCAGGCCGCCTTCACCGATTTCGATGAAGCGGATCTGATGGATGGCGACGTCACCGTGCGGGTCAGTCATTCCACCGTCAATTACAAGGATGGCCTCGCCATCACCGGCAAATCGCCGGTAGTACGGCGGTTTCCCATGATCCCGGGCATTGATTTCGCCGGCGTTGTGGAGGCCTCGACCAATCCGGCTTTCAAGCAAGGCGATGAGGTTCTGCTCAATGGCTGGGGCCTTGGGGAGACCCATCTTGGCGGCTATGCGCAGAAGGCCCGGGTCAAGGCCGATTGGCTCACCCCACTGCCTGCTGGCCTCACGCGGGCCCAGGCCATGGCCATCGGCACTGCAGGCTATACCGCCATGCTGAGTTTGCTGGCGCTGGAGCGCCATGGCGTCACTCCGGATATGGGCCCGGCCATCGTCACGGGCGCGTCCGGAGGCGTCGGCTCCATCGCTGTCGCCTTGCTCGCCAAGGCTGGCTGGCGCGTCATCGCCTCGACCGGGCGCCCGCAGGAGGCTGACTGGCTGAAGGCGCTTGGGGCGGCCGAGGTGATCGACCGCAACGAGCTGTCAGCCCCCGGGCGCCCGCTGGGCAAGGAGCGCTGGGCGGCGGGCATCGACTCCGTTGGATCGCACACGCTCGCCAATATGCTCGCGCAGACCAGCTATGGCGGGGCGGTGGCCGCCTGCGGCCTTGCGCAGGGCATGGACCTGCCCGCCAGCGTCGCGCCTTTCATCCTGCGCGGCGTGTCGCTTCTGGGCATAGACAGCGTCATTTGCCCGCAGTCCCGGCGCCTTGAGGCCTGGGCGCGCCTGGCGTCTGATCTTGATGCGGGCAAGCTCGCCAGCCTCACCACGACTGTTCCCTTCGAGGCGGCCATTGATAGGGCGCGCTCCATCCTTGATGGCGTGATCCGCGGCCGGGTGGTGGTGGAGATCCCATAGGGCGGCGGCTAATCGCCATCCTTGCCGGAACCGTGGCGGGGCTTGCTGCGTTTGCATGGCGAGGAGCCCAAAGCCATGAGCGCAACGCAGAAAAAACGCGACACGAGAGAATGGGTATGGGGGGAAGGCCCCATACGGCCGCGTCCTGACACCATACCCCGGCGCATCCCGGGTGATGATCGCATCCGCGAGCCCAGTCGGCTTGAGCGCTCGGCTCGCATGCGAAGCGCGAAACTTCTTGAGCCCTTCCGTCGGTTTCGCCCGGAATAGCCCGGCTCCGCTCAAGAGAGGCTTCCAATGAGCATTGCTTTTATGAAAGACCCCGAGGGCGAAGTCCTTGAGGACATCCCCGAACGTCCCGTAAGTCCTCATCGCAATCTGGTGACGCCTGAAGGGCTCGCCCATATCGACGCCGAGGTCGCCCGGCTTCAGGACGCCTTTTCGCACGCCCAGAAGGCGGCGAATAATGGTGAAGAGGAAGATCGCCACAATCTCCTGCGCATCGGGCGTGATCTTCGCTACTGGATGGCGCGTCGCTCCAACGCAGAGCTCGTCCGGCCCATGAAGGATAGCGGTAAGGTGCAATTCGGCAGCACGGTCGTCATCGAGCGTGAGGATGGCAGGCGCCAGCGTTGGCGCATCGTTGGGGAAGATGAGGCCGACCCCGCCCACGAAACGATTTCCCACGTGTCGCCGCTCGCCCGCGCACTCGTCAACAAGGTGGTCGGCGATGTGGTCGAGGTGAATCGCCTAGATGTTGAGGTGGTGGAGATCCATTAAGCTCCGGTCTCGCCATCAGCACCGCGAGCCGCGCGCCTTTCGCGCCAAAATCGCCGCCTGTGGCTGGGCCCCGTCTATGACGTATCGCCACGGCTCATGTTCTTTGCGCCCGCCCTTGCGGACGCAAACCTAAAAACCCGCCTTGACGCCTTGGCGGCTGAATCCGTTTGCTCGACGCAAGCCGAATTCGCCGCCTTTTTGGCGAGAGAAAGCGCGACTTGGGGCCGCCTGATCAAGGATCAGGGCATGGGAGCCGAGCAGGCCTCAATATTTTCACAATTTCATCTGGAACAGATGATGTGCGCAGCCTAACATGGGCTGTGCACATTTGCGCCCAGTTCGCTTGAAACTGGCGCGGGGAGGAAGAATGTCGGGAGCCCTTCAGGGGATTCGTGTCATCGAATTCGCCAATTATGTTTCTGGTCCCTATGCGGGCATGTTGCTGGGCGACATGGGCGCGGACATCATCAAGGTCGAGGAGCCCACGAAGGGCGATCCTTTCCGCGGCTGGGGCCGCGTCGAATATTCGCCGACCTTCGGGTCCGTCAATCGCAACAAGAAAAGCGTCACGATCGACCTCAAGAGCGAGCAGGGCAAGGCCGACGCGCGCGCGCTCATCCTGTCCGCCGATGTGGTGATCGAGAATTTCCGCGTCGGCACGATGGATCGGCTGGGGCTGGGGTTCGATCAGTTTCAGGAGACCAATCGCGGGCTCATCTGGTGCTCGATCACCGGCTATGGATCGGATGGTCCTTACGCCATGCGGCCGGGCTATGACACGGTGGGGCAAGCCTCAAGCGGGTTGTTGAGCCTGCTCACCGATATTTCCGATCCAAAGCCCATGGGCATTTCGCTATCCGATCATCTGGGCGGCATGAACGCGGCCAACGGAATTTTGGCTGCGATCATTGCGCGTGGGCGTACGGGCAGGGGCCAGCGCGTCGAGACCTCGTTGCTTGAATCCACCTTGTCCTTCTGCGGGGAAAACGCCGCGCGTTTCTTCGAGAATGGCAAGGTTCCCGGCCGCGCCACGCGCACCCACCAGGCGCAGGTCTACGCCTTCACCGCGAGCGATGGAAAAGCCTTCGTCGTGCATCTGTCCTCGCCCACGAAATTCTGGGTCGCCTTGACGGAAGTCGTCGGCCATCCCGAATGGGTGGAGGATTCGCGCTTCAAGACCAAGGAGACGCGGGGCAAAAATTATGATGCGCTGAACAAGGCGCTTGGCGAAATCTTTAGCGCCAACACGCGCACCCATTGGCTTGAGCTGCTGCTGCAACGGGATGTGCCGGCCGCGCCGCTCAACACGTTGGACGATGTCTTCGCTGATCCGCAGGTGCAGCATCTGCAAATGCGGGTGGATGTGCCCCATCCCAAGCTCGGCATGGTGGGCTATGTGCGCAATGGCGTGCGTATGTCCGATACGCCCAATTCCGTGCGCTTCTGCTCTCCGGAGCTGGGCGAACATAACGAAGAAATTCTTGAGCCCCTGCGGCCGAAATAGAGCGGATGGCGCCAATGAGACGATTATTCCTTGCCGCCCTTGCGCTGTGCTTGCCCGTGGTGGCGCAGGCGCAACCAGCGGCCGAGTTCTTCAAGAATCGGAAGATGACGCTGATCACCTCGGCCTCGGTGGGCGGCGGCTATGATCAATATGCGCGCCTGCTTGCTCGGCACATGCCGAAATATTTGCCGGGCGGGGCCAGCATGGTCGTGCAGAACATGCCGGGCGCGGAGGGCATCAAGGCGGCGAATTACCTTTATTCCGTAGCGCCGCGCGATGGCTCCGTGCTGGGGGGATTGCAGCGCAATACCGGCCTGGTGAAGTTCTACTATCCTGATAATTCTGGCGTGCAGTTCGATTCACGCAAATTCATCTGGCTGGGCTCGACCCAGCAGGAGATCGGTTTCTTCCTTCTGCGCAACGCCACTGGCGTAAAGGGCGTCGAGGGATTGCGGGCGAAGGAAGTCACCATATCTTCCACGGCGCGCACCTCGCCAAGCTCGATCTACGGGCGCATTTTGAATGAACTGGTGGGCGCAAAAATCCGCGTCATTGAAGGCTATGAAGGCTCGCAAGCTGCACTGATGGCGGTTGAGCGGGCGGAGGTCGATGGTCACATTTCCGGTGGCACATCCGCAGCCTTCCGCGCGCGCTATCGTCCGTGGGAGAAGGCGGGTGAGGTCTCTGTTGTCATGCAGCTCGGCATGGAGCGCGATAAGGAATATCCCGATGTGCCAACGGCGCTGGAAATAGCGCCTAACGCTACAGCGCGCTCCATTTTGGAGATCGCTTTCGTCGAGCAGGTCATGGGGCGGCCCTTCGTGCTGCCGCCCGATGTACCCAAGGACCGCGCGGATATGCTGCGCCGCGCCTTCGACGAGGCGATGAAAGATTCTGCGCTGCTCGAGGACGCCGCCAAGCTCGGCGCCGAGATCGATCCTGTTTCAGGCGAGCGCATCAATGAACTGCTGGACAAGGTCTATTCGGCTTCGCCCGACCTTACCCAGCGCGTCCGTGATCTTGTTCAATAGGGGCCGCAATGAACGCATTCACCCAAAGCCCTCTGATCGAGCCCTCGCGCGAATTGCGCGACACCTGCGCGATCGTGGGAACGGCCACGAGCCGCCTTGGCAAAGTGCCGGGCACATCGAGCCTTGATCTGATGGTCGAGGCCATTCGCAATGCGCTTGATGATGCGGGGCTGAAAGCCAGCGATGTCGATGGCGTATTGTGTCGCGGGCCCGACGATTCTTACTCGCATCACCAGCTGGTCGCCGAGCGCCTTGGCGTCAATGCGCGGTTTTCGACGACGCTCACCAATGGCGGCGCGAGCCAGATCATGTCGGTGGCTTTGGCGGTGATGGCCATTCGCTTTGGTATGGCGAACACAGTCGTTTGTGGATTTGCGCGCGACACCTGGTCGCGCACGCACGCCAATGAAGAAGTGCGGGTGCGCAACGAGACGCGGCCGGAGTCCATGCTTCCTCGCGAGTTCGGCCCCGAATATGGCTATTATGGCGCAACCGCCGCCCATGCCTTCGGCGCCACGCGCCACATGCATCTTTACGGCACCACGCGAGACCATTTCGGCGAGATAGCCGTGGCCTTTCGTGAGCATGCCTTGCGCAACCCTGACGCGCAGATGAAGAAGCCGCTGAGCATCGAGGATTATCACGCAGGCCGGCTGATCGTTGCGCCCTTTGGCATTTATGATTGCAGCTTGCGCTCGGACGCTGCCGGCGCCGTGATCGTGACGAGCGCCGCGCGCGC
>CANBVC010000112.1 GCA_947372795.1 Beijerinckiaceae bacterium | reverse complement strand
GCGCAGACGCCAAGCCGCCCGTCACAAATGGGCGCGGCCACGCAAAGCGCCGCTAGTCCTGCGCCGGAACGCAAGCTCTTCCTCATGCGCTGAGCTTCACGCAAGGTCCAGAAACACGCGGCCCTGCCGGTCATCGACTTCGATGATCCATAAATCAGGGTCAAAGCGAATCTCTTTCGCGAGCCGCTCTTCGACATCGGGCGTCGCGATCCACTCGTCCTTGTGCATGCGCGCCCACAGGCGATCGACTCCGCGCGCTGCGGTTTCGGTCTGAGGTGCGGGCCCATAGAGCGCCGCCATGCCGTCGAGCCGATCGATCTTGACGAAGATGGCGCCAGCTTCAGCGGCGCCCCGACGCCGCATTACGGCGGATACATTCTCCACCGCACAGCGCCGCAGATAAGCCGATACGAAAATATCTGCGCGCAGCCGCATATCAGCCTCAGGGAATCGAGAGGCCAGATTGAGCAGCAAGTTCACGCAGGGTGCGCGGCGACAGATCGCCCGTCACAGGCAACCTGCGCTCCTGCTCGAAACGTTCCAGAGCCTGACGTGTCGCAGCGCCCATTGCGCCATCTGCGCGCAAGACGAAGCCCGACTTGATAAGCGCTTTTTGCACCGCCGCAACACGCGCGGTGGGAGCTACGGGATCGGGAATCCCCTCACCCTTGATTAGGGCGCCGATCGGATCTTTCTTCGAGGCGACAGGAGCTGGCGCTGCGGCCGGCGAAAGGGCGGGCTCGATGGCGCGCGCTTGCGCCACAGGTTCGGACACGCGTGGCGCGGGAGCAGCCGCTTGCGGCGCAGGCGCAACGGACGCGATGCTCGCCGGACGCGGCGCAGGCATAGGGGGCGTGGCAGGCTTCACCGCGGCCATAGGCCCGCCAAACAAAGGCGCCGGGTGGCGCGCCGTCTGAAACAGAACAGCATTGAGGACGATGCCCGTCAGCAAGCCCGCGCCAACCACACTGACCAAAGTGCGACCGGGACGGCGCAACAAGAACGCCAAGGGCAGACTGAACGCACGGGCGCGAGTCGCCGAAGCGGTTTTCGGCGCAGCCTTGGGCGCGCGCGGTTTGCGGCGCGGCTCGTCGGCTAGGACGAAATCGAGATCGGATCTGGCGAGAGCTTCACGCAACTTTCTTCACCTTCGATACGGGGCCGAGAGGCGCTATCTGAACAGAATGGGGAATGACGTCGATGGTTGCGCTGGCGCGTCTGTGGGCGCCTGCGCCGCCATCGATCGGCAACAGCACCTTCACGCTGGTGCCCTGTCCAAGCGCGCTTGCGATGGAGATGGCGCCGCCATGCAGGCCGACCAGACCACGAACCACGGAAAGTCCAAGGCCTGTGCCCTCGCCAGCGCCTACGCTCCTGGCGCCCGACTGGAAGAAGGCGTCGCCTAGCCTTGGCAGATCGCTCTGCTTCACGCCAACGCCGGTGTCCGCGACCTCAATGGCGAGAGAGGGGCCTTCGATCCGGGCGCTCACACGCACCACTCCGCCAGCCGGCGTGAACTTCACCGCATTGGACAGCAGATTGATGAGGATCTGTTTGCAGGCCCGCTCATCGGCGATCAGTTGCGGCAGTTGCGGCGCGCAATCGCGCTCGAGCCGTAGGCCCGATTGCTCCGCCTTAAGCTTGATCATGTCGCAGCAGCTCTCGATCATGGGCGCGATGTCGAGGGCTTCGCTTTCAATCTCGAAACAGCCCGACTCAATCTTCGACATGTCGAGAATGGCGTTCACGACCGACAGCAGATGCTGACCGGAGGAATGGATGATTCCCGCATATTCGCGCCGCCGCATCAGGGCGTCCGGCATCACGGCCTCGTTGGAGAGAATTTCCGAAAAGCCTATGATGGCGTTGAGCGGCGTACGCAATTCATGGCTCAGATTGGCGAGGAAGCGATCCTTCGAGGCGTTGGCGCGATCCGCCGCCGCCAGCGCTTCTTCGCGACCCTGTTCGGCCAGTTTCTCGCGCGAGATGTCGCGCAGGATGGAGGTCACGCAGGCGCCATCCAACTCGCTCGCGACCTGCCCTTGAACCTTAAGGCGGCGGGCGCGGATCTCCACCCAACGAAAGATCGGCTCAGCATAGGCGCCATGGTCGCCGCCCGCGCCGCCGATGCGAAGACGAAACTCCGCGCGCGCAGTGGCCACGCCATTGCGGGCGTCCGAAAGCGCCTTGAGAAAGGCCGGACGGTCCTGCACAAAAATGCGGTCGAAGAGGCCACGCCCACGCAAGTCGCGCGCGTGAAGGTTAAAAAGTGTCTCGCTTTCAGAGCTCACGTAAAGCACGAGGCCATTGGCGTCGTGGCTTAGCAGGGGATCGCCCAGGGCGCCCGCCAGCGAGGCGAAGCGCGCGTCTCCAACCTCGCGCGTCCGCTCGCCGCTCGCCTCCGCCGCATTCGCGCCAAGGGCGGCGGCTGCGGCGCAGATGAGGCCCAGAGCCGCATAAAAGGCGTTAAGTCCCAGCGCGTCCGGCGCATCTGAAGGAATGAAGCCTGCGGCGACCCCCCAGACCAAAAAGGCGAGGGCGCAGACCGAACCAACGCTCGAAAGGCCAACCAACGAGGCGGAGCGCGAAAAAATCGCCTGCATGGGCGCCAGCGCCAACCAGATCAGCGCCGCACCCGACAATCCGCCAAGTCCAAAAGCGATGGTGAGGCCAACCAGAACGCATCCCAAAGCGCAAAGAGCGTGGGCGGCTAGAAGGTGGCCGGTGCGCGACAATAGAACCACGCTCGCGAGCGGCGCTAAGGCCAGGAGAAAGACCAGCGTTTCCCAAAGAGCGGGCGCGCCACGCAAGGCAAGATAAGGTGGTGAGAGAACCGCGATGGCGAGGGACGCTAGCAGGCGGGCGCGGATGAAGGCCTTCTGGCGCTCCATTTCCGCAGGACAGGCTTGGGCGGTCTCGTGGACCCAGCCCGCAATCCTGTCGCCTATGCCAACTCCGTTACGCACGAACGCCACTCCAAAGATCGGAGAAACTCACCGACCATCACAGCCTGACCGTGGCGCAGGGGTCTTAACGAGCCCTAACCGAAAGGGCTGCAAGCGCTCAGAAAAGGCCCGAAAGGCCTTTTGATGCGCGCCTTTCGTAGCGAATGGTTTAGAAGGGGTTGCGCAAGAAAGTGAACGGAATGTGAAGGCGTAAGACGGTTGCGCGGTAACCTTTTGCTGCGGTTTGGCTGCTAGAGATGGGCGCAGTTAAGTGGATGGCGTCCCATGTTCTTTCTTCTTCGCTGCGTTTTCTGGCTCGGCCTCACCTTCGCAATGATGGAATGGCCGGAGGGCGCGTCGCCCACCGCTGAACCGGCCGCCCTGGCGCAAAACGCCGCTGACGCCGCAGCGAAGGAGATCGCCACGCGCTGCGCAGCCGATCCACAAGCCTGCCTCGAGGGCGCCCGCAAGATCGAGGCGCTTCGTAATGCGGTGACGCGCTGACCCAAGGCTGGCGTCAAGCGACGTCATGGCCCATATAGGGGCCATTCCCAACCGGTCAGGGCTCCATGACTTCCATCGCCGACATCATCGCGGATTTCGACCTGCTCGACGAGTGGGAGGATCGCTACCGCTATCTCATCGAGCTTGGCCGCAAGCTGGAGCCGCTTCCCGAAGAGGCCCACAATGAGGATAATAAGGTGCGGGGCTGCGCCAGCCAGGTCTGGGTCGAAACCCGCGTCGACCGCTCAGGCCCCCAGCCCATTCTGACCTTTCGCGGCGATAGCGACGCCCATATCGTTCGCGGCCTCGTCTGTCTGGTCCTGACGCTCTATTCCAATCATCGGGCCGATGAGATCGCCGCGATCGACGCAATGGACCTCTTCGGGCGGCTCGACCTCACCGGCCACCTCACCCCGCAACGCTCCAACGGCGTGCGGGCCATGGTGGAGCGCATCAAGCATGACGCCCGCGAGGCGCTTCAATCGGCCTGATCAAACCGCCGCATGGAGCGCAGGGCGATAATCCCCTGCGCCCCAGTGGCGAAGGCTTGCGCTGGCCCTGCCGCGCGCAACGGGCTCGATATGATAATGACGACATAGCTGACGCAAAGCGAGGCCGAGAACCAGCTTGCCCGAGCGAGCAGGCCAGCCGCGCTCTCGCTCGATCGCCTCAAGCCCCTTCAGAAAACCGCAGATATCAACCAGCAGACCTGAAAGATCCGGCCCGACGGCGCTGAGGGCAGCCCGCGCCCGCTGCTGCGCCGCGATCATCGCGTCGGTGAAATCCGTCGGCCCCTGCGCCCTTGACCCCGAGGCTACAGCGGCGGACCAGTTTGCGGTGGTGCGCGGCAGCATGGCGCCGATCGTCAGGTCCCGCCGCAAACGTTCCCCCGCCTCCAGACAAGCAGCGTCCACAAAGGGCAGCCCATCGCGGCCCTTGCGCCGGGCGAGCCAGGCCAGCGGACTTTCCGCCTCGTCGATCAGCACCCGCGCCTCCCCCGCCTCGCCGACAGCCAGCGGTTTATGCTGGGCGAGGAAGGGATCAGCGCCTACCGTAGCCCCTGTCTGCGCAGCGTAACGCGCCGCATGAGCCCACCCCTCGGCAGTTGCGCGAAGCCGGCGCCTGCCGGAAGGCCCGGCGGCCTCCCAAAGCACGAGCGCCGCCGCCAGAAGTGGAGCGAGCGAGAGGGCGCGGAAAGAGCCAACCCGAACCGAGACCCCATTGCGAGGGGCGACCACGATAATTTCGCCCTTTTCCCCTTCAACCCCATAGGCGTCCGCCTCAGCGAGAAGAGCCAAAGACCGCTCCACCTCGCGCGAAAGCGCGGCTGGACGGCCTCTGCGGGCGGCGGGACGATTCTGGCCGGGAACCCGATTCAGCATGCAATAAACTCCCTTGCGAATGGCTCAAACGAACACAATCGTAGGAATGAAGTCAAGAAAAAAATCTTATGATAAGATTATAGGCTTATAATTAAGAGGAATATCAAGCCATTCAGCCAATAAAAAAGCCGCCCATTGGGCGGCTTCCTGGATCGCAAGGCGCGAAAATCAGCGCTTGCGGCGACGCTGCTGGCCAAGACCCATTTCCTTGGCGAGCTGCGAGCGCGCCTTGGCGTAATTGGGGGCGACCATCGGATAGTCGGCCGGCAGGCCCCATTTCTCGCGATATTCCTCGGGAGAGATATTGTACTGGGTGCGCAGGTGGCGCTTCAGAGACTTGAACTTCTTCCCGTCTTCCAGGCAGATAATGTAGTCGTTGGTGATGGATTTTTTTGTGGGTACGGCGGGCTTGAGCGCCTCGACCACGACCGGAGCTGAGCCGCTCGTGACGCGCAGCAGCGCATTGTGCACTTCGTTGATAAGAGCGGGCAATTCGCTGGAAGGAACGGAATTGTTGCTAACGTAGGCGGAGACGATATCAGCCGCCAACTCAATGTAATTAATGGAGCTTGATGCGTCATTCATGATGTAAAACCCCCTGAAAAACCCCAGCGATTGATTTCGAACACACTTGCTCCAAAACAATTTGGAAGAAACAGTTCTGGATCCGCACGCATCTTCTTTTTATAATTGTAATTTCCTTATAAATCAAGCAGACATGAAAAAAATTCAAGATGAAATCTCGCTTCTCTATTAGCTCAAGTTCGACCAAGCCCATTGTTTTTCAAGTAAAGCTATGGCGTTGTAAGCATTGCGCAAACTTGTCGCCCGGCATTCCCGGCCATAGCTAGGCGAAATGCAACCTACATTGAATCGTCGCCCTAACGGAAAGCGCCCGCATCATGAAATCGACCAGCTTTGATCTTGCAAGCCCAACACCGGCGCCAATTCCAGCGCGTCGCACGACCCATGAGGCCCACGGAAAGACGCTGATCGACGATTACGGATGGCTGCGCGCCGCGAACTGGCAAGAGGTGCTGAAAGACCCTGCCGTGCTGCCATCAGACATACGCGAGGTTCTTGAACGCGAGAACGTCCATGCCGAGGCGGTGCTGGCGCCGACCAAGGCCCTGCAAAAAACGCTCGCAAAGGAAATGCGCGGCCGCATCAAGGAAGATGACGCAGACGTTCCTCAGAGCGACGGCCCCTTTGATTATTACGACCGGTATCGCGAGGGCGGGGAGCATGAACTCGTCTGCCGCCGCGCCAAAGCAACAGGCGTCGAGGACATCATGCTTGATGGCGACGCCCTCGCAAAGGGCAAGGCCTTTTTCGAAATCGGGGAAACCGCCATCTCCCCCGATCACCAGCTTCTGGCATGGAGCGCTGATGATCGCGGCTCGGAACTTTACACGATCCGCATTCGCGATCTCGCCACCGGAAACGATCTGCCGGACCTCGTCGAGGAAACCGATGGCTCGATGGTCTGGAGCGCGGATGGCGCCTCCTTTCTCTACATTCAGCTCGATGAAAACCATCGTCCGAGCCGCGTCTATCGCAGACGCCTCGGCGCTGATCCCGCTACCGACGAACTCATCTTCGAGGAGACCGATCCCGGCTGGTTCATGAATGTCTGGCGCAGCCGCTCGCGCCGCTTCGCCATCATTCACCTCACCGACCATGATTCCGCCGAAGCCCATCTCCTCGACCTGCACGATCCCCAGGGCAAGCCCCGTCTCGTTGAAGCGCGCGAAAACGGCCTGCGCTATGATGTGGAGCATCACGGCCACCGCCTCTTCATCCGCACCAATGCGGATGGCTGCGAAGATTTCAAACTGGTGGAGGCGCCGCTATCTGATCCTGCCCGCGTCAACTGGACAGACGTGATCCCCTATCGCCCCGGCCGCATGATCACGCGCATCAGCGCATTTCAAAATCATCTGGTGCGGCTCGAGCGTGAGAACTGCCTGCCGCAAATCATCATTCGCGACATCGCAAGCGGCGAGGAACACGCAATAGCTTTTGATGAAGAAGCCTATTCGCTTTCCCTGCATGGCTCGCGTGAGTTCGATACAAAGACGCTTCGCTTCGCCTATTCCTCGATGACGACGCCTGAGGAGGTCTATGATTACGGCATGGATACGCGCAGCCGCATTCTGCGCAAACGCCAGACCATCCCGAGCGGTCACGATCCCGCGCTTTATGTGACACGCCGCATCTTCGCCGCAGCAAGCGATGGCGCGATGATCCCGGTCTCCATTCTTTACAAGCGCGATACAGTTCTTGACGGTAGCGCCCCGCTCTTCATCACCGGCTATGGCTCTTATGGCCATGCATATTCGGCGAGCTTCTCAAGCCGACGCCTGTCGCTCGTCGATCGCGGCTTCGTTTACGCCATCGCCCATGTGCGCGGAGGAACGGACAAGGGCTGGGGCTGGTACACCGATGGCAAGCTGAACAAGAAGCCCAACACCTTTTCCGATTTCATCGCAGCTGCGCGCCATCTGGCGGCGCAGAGCTATACGCGTGAAGGACGTATCGTGGCGTCAGGCGGCAGCGCGGGCGGCATGCTCATGGGGGCCATCGCCAATATGGCGCCAGAGCTCTTTGCGGGCATTATCGCTGATGTTCCCTTTGTCGATGTCATGAACACCATGCTGGACGCCACCTTGCCCCTGACCCCGCCAGAATGGCTCGAATGGGGCGATCCTATCCATGACGCCAAAGCATTCGAAACCATGTTGTCCTATTCGCCCTACGACAATGTGAAGGCGCAGAACTATCCAGCCATCCTTGCGCTCGGCGGCCTCACCGATCCGCGCGTGACCTATTGGGAGCCCGCCAAATGGGTGGCGCGCCTGCGCGCAACCATGACGGGCGGCGGTCCGGTTCTGCTCAAGACGAATATGGACGCAGGCCACGGCGGCGCCTCGGGCCGTTTCGACTCCCTGAAGGACACCGCCCTCGAATTCGCCTTCGCCATGGCCGCGATCGCACAGGCGGAGAAAGGCGCATGATCCTTTCAACCGATAAAGCGCAACTGCTCGTCATCGATGTGCAGGAAAAGCTCGCGCCCGCCATGAGCGATGCGGGCCCGGTCATCGCCAATTCCGCAAAGCTCATCACAGCGGCGCGACACTTCGGCCTGCCCATCGTCCTGTCCGAACAATATCCCAAAGGCATCGGCCCGACCGTCGCAATGGTGCGCGAATCAGCGGGAGAAGAGGGGCGCGTGTTTGAAAAGCTCGCCTTCTCCTGCGCGCGCGATGAAGCCATCGCGGCGCATCTTGGGCTGGCGAGCGAACGCCAGCAGATCGTCATCACGGGAATTGAAGCCCATGTCTGCGTGCTGCAAAGCGCGCTAGACCTTAAACAGTCGGGCTATGAGGTCTTTGTCGTGGTGGACGCTATCGCCTCGCGCGAAGAGGCCTCACGCGAGACAGCTCTTCGCCGCATGGAACAGGCGGGCGTTCACCCGGTCACAACCGAGATGGTGATTTTCGAATGGCTCGGCCGTGCTGGCACAGCCGACTTCAAGGCGCTTCTGCCACTCATCAAATAGAGGCGCGAACATTCACGACTGATTGTTCTGCTCTTCGATATAGGCGCGCAGCTCAGCCATCGATTCGAAGCGGAACAAGCCTTGTTCCGTCTGCGCGTCGATGGAGCCGTCGGAATAAAGCGTATATTCCGAACCGCCGCTGGAGTAACGGCCAACGACAGCGGCCTCGGCGCTAGGCTCCTGCTCCGCCTCATGCGCAATTTCGTGCTCCGCCTCGCCTTCAGCGGCGTGCGGCGGTTCAACTGAAGGCTCTTCGGGGGCGACCAGAGCAGCTTCGGCCAAAGGCTCATGAACTGGAGCTGCAGGATCAACCAGCAGGCTCGTCGGGGGCCGCGAACGCAGCCATTCGAGCGCGGGCGATTTCTGCCCCTCTTCGCGCGCCAGCGCACGCTCCAGCCAAGCATAGCCGGGCGACACCTTCGCTTCGTCAACCTCTGCGGTTGGCGGCTCTTCAGCCAGCGCTTCGCCAGAAGCATCAGTTTCCGCCACAGGCTCCTCGTGAGCCTCATGATTATGTGGCTCTAACACCGTCTCAGGCGCCGAGGCTTCAAAGACCGCGCCGCGCAAGGCGGCGGCCGTCTCCTGAAGCTCTTCTTCAGAAACGGAGAAAACCTCCACGGGCGCCGAAGAGGAGACATCGGTGTGGGTTTCGGGCTGGGCGTGAACCTCGGACGCAGGCTTTTCGCCAACGTCATGGCTGTGCGGTTCTTCTGGCTGCGAAGGCTCGGTCTCGCTGACCCTCGACCTTCCAAAGGCGCCGATTGCAGCGGCGCCAGCGGCCAGCCCAACAGCAGCATCGGAAGCCCTGAACCTAAAACGATCGCGCGCGGGCGCTGCGGGGGGATTTTCGACCGGGACTGGCGGAAAAATCTGATCGAAGGATTCTGCTGGCGAAGGTTCGGGCTGCGCGGGAGCGGCAGGCTCCGGCGCATGCAAGTGGACTTGCGGCGCGACCGGCTCGTGTTCCGCAACAAACGGCGCAACGACAGGCGAGGCGTGAACGGCAGGCGTCTCTTCGACCGCGTGAGCCGCCTCAGCCGGGAACGGAGCGGGCAGAGGTTCGCCCTCCAGAACCATCGAGAGGCTGGCGCGCAAGGCCTGCAACTCGCGGATCACGAGAAAAAGCGCAAAGGTGACGACGCCGCCCGCAAGCGTGACGGCTCCGGCGATGACCGAGGTCCAGCCCCTCTCGGACTGGATGACATCGACGCCGTTCCACATGGAGACGGCGCCTCCCAATGCGAGCAAGACGCCCAGCGCCAGCACCATCCATTTCGTCATTTCGTCTCCCACCCGTGAGCC
>CANBVC010000111.1 GCA_947372795.1 Beijerinckiaceae bacterium | reverse complement strand
CCACTGAAATAAAGGCGGCCAAGCACCGCCTGTGACTCGATATGTTGCTTGTCGGCCGCCAGCCTGAGCCAACGGGCGCCGCGACGCACATCCTTGGTGATGCCGGCGCCTTCCAGATACATGAGCCCCAGATTGTACTGGGCGTGCATGTCGGCGAATTCGGTGGCGGCATAGCTGAACATCTCGAAAGCGTGCGCGGTGTCGCGCTCAATGCCCTTACCCTTGCCGTTCAGCGAATAGGCTCCAATCGCCACGAAGGCGCTGGCGACCACGCCCCGCTCGCGAGGATTGGGATTGGCCTCGTCATAGGCGTCGATGATCTGCTGGAAATATTGATAGGCCTTGAGGTCGTCATGGGGCACGCCATCGCCCTGCGCATACATGCTGCCGAGCTTCCAGCGCGCAAGAGCCTCGCCACCGTCTGCGGCGTAGCGCAGCGCGTCCAGAGAGGAGCGCGGATCGCCTGACCGATAGCCCTCGATATATTTGGTCATGGCTTGCCGGGGATCCCTGAAGATCGCAAGCGGCTCTTTTTCAGTGACGGGCGCTTTGGCGTCGTCGAGCGCCATGGCGTTCGGCGCCATGGCAAGGACGCCAAGGGAAAGGCTGAGACAGAGCGCGATCCGCTCAAGCATGGGAAGCTCCGCCCAGACAAGCTCCGGCGACTACCCGTGGCGCCGTCAAGCGCTGGTCCGGAGAATGATGTCGCCTCTTGGTCATCGACGCTTAAACCTTGCCGCAGCTTCCGATCAAAGAGCCGTTCGAGACTGCGTTCCTTGTTAAAGAACAACGGGCCGAAACTGGTTCTCTTCGCCTTTCGAAGTAGCGCGTGGTTTATGGCTGAATCTGGGCACAGCCTAGCCGCAAAACGGACGCTTCGATGATCAATTGATATTGTTGCGCCAAAGCCACAATGGCGAAGCCTACGCAACGCCATAAGACAATTTAAAGTAGAAATACGACGGCGCTACGCGCGCCGTCGTTCTTTTCCTCAGCCGTTGAGCCGTTCGAGGGCGGAGCGCATCTTCTCGATGCGCGCCAGAGATTCTTGCTTACGCTCGCGATTTTCCTCGACGATTTCTTCAGGGGCGCGGCGGACGAAGTCGGCATTGCCGAGCTTGGCGTCGACCTTCTTCACCTCGCCCTCTTCGCGGGCGATTTCCTTATTGAGACGCGCCGTCTCCGCACTGATGTCGATCACGCCCTCGAGTGGTAACGCCACCACGACGCCGCGCACGATGAGCTGTGCGGAGTTTCGAGGCGCAACCGACGCAAAGCTGATGTCAGAGAGACGGGCGAGACGACGGATCGTCTCATCCCAGCCCCGCGCGCGAGCCTCGACGATCGCGGGCGGCTCGACCAGCACCAGCGGTATCTGGGCGCTGGCAGGCACGTTCATTTCGCTGCGGACCGAACGCACTTCGGACACGAGGTCGACGATCCAGCCGATTTCAGCTTCCGCATCAGCATCCTCAAGCCCTGCTAGGTCGGGCCAAGAGGCTAAAGCGAGAAGGCTCGCGCGCGGCTCGCCTTCGGCGCCCTTGATCGCCCATAGCTCCTCGGTGAGGAAGGGCATGAAGGGATGGAGGAGCTTGGTGATCTGATCGATGACGAAGGCGGTGGTGGCCCGCGTTTCATCCTTGGCCGGGGAATCCGCGCCCTGCAGCACGGGCTTGGCGAGTTCGAGATACCAGTCGCAGAAGATGTTCCAGACGAAACGATAGGCGATATTGGCGGAATCATTGAAGCGATAGGCCTCGATAGCCCCTGTCACATCACTCACCGCCCGCGCGGTCTCGCCGATGATCCAGCTGTTGAGGGTCTGCTCCACCCCGTGCGGATCAAAGCAGGCGGAACGCAGACAGCCATTCATCTCTGCAAAGCGCGCTGCGTTCCAGAGTTTGGTGGCGAAGTTGCGATAGCCCTCGACGCGGCTCGTCGCCAGCTTGATGTCGCGCCCTTGCGCGGCCATGGCGGCCAGCGTGAAGCGCAGGGCGTCGGCGCCATACTGATCGATCAGGTTGAGGGGATCGATGACGTTGCCCTTGGACTTCGACATCTTGGCGCCCTTCTCGTCACGGACGAGGGCGTGGATATAGACGTCCTTGAAGGGGATCTCCTTCATGAAGTGGAGGCCCATCATCATCATGCGGGCGACCCAGAAGAAGATGATGTCAAAGCCGGTCACCAGCACGCTGGTGGGATAGAAACGCTTCACTTCGGCTGCATCCTCGGGCCAGCCGAGGGTCGAGAAGGGCCAGAGCGCGGATGAGAACCAAGTGTCGAGCACATCCTCGTCACGGGTCAGGAAATTTGCGGAAAGCTCAGGATTATCCGCGATGCGCCCCGCTTCCACGTCGTCATAGATCTCGCGAGTGACAGCGTCAGCAAGGGCGGCGGCGATGGCCTCCTCCTCGGTCTCGGCGACATAGACGCCGCCCCAGGCCGAATACCACGCGGGGATCTGATGCCCCCACCAGAGCTGACGCGAGATGCACCAGGGCTGGATGTTCTCAAGCCATTCGAAATAGGTCTTCTCCCAGTTCTTCGGGATGAAGCTCGTCTCACCATTGCGCACGGCGGCGAGCGCCGGTTGCGCCAGCGTCTTTGCGTCCACATACCACTGGTCAGTGAGCCAGGGCTCGATGACGACGCCGGAGCGGTCGCCGTGGGGGACGGTGTGGGTGTAGGGCTCGATCTTCGGGCAGAGGCCGCGCGCCTCCATCATCTCGACGATGCGCTTGCGGGCGACGAATCGATCGACGCCATCAAGAGCGAGCGCTTCATCAAGATCGGCGCCTTCGGCGAGGTGGGCGAGAAAAGAGGGATTCTCCTTCAGCAAAAGCCGCGCTTCAGCGTCCAGGATATTGATGGGCTCGACGACCCTGTCGAGATGACGGCGACCGACTTCAAAATCGTTGAAATCATGGGCGGGGGTGATCTTCACCGCGCCTGTGCCCTTCTCGGGATCGGCGTAATCATCGCCCACGATCGGGATGCGCCGTCCAATCAGCGGCAGGATCACATGGCGGCCGATCAGGAAGCCAAGCTTCTCATTTTCAGGATGCACCGCCACCGCCGTATCGCCGAGCATGGTCTCAGGGCGAGTCGTGGCGACGGTGATGAATGTGTCGGGGTTTTCGGCGTCATAGACAACGCCTTCCAGCGGATAATTGAAGTGCCACAGGTGGCCCTTCACCTCGACCTGCTGCACTTCGAGATCCGAGATCGCGGTCAGCAGCTTGGGGTCCCAATTGACGAGGCGCTTGTCCTTGTAGATTAGCCCTTCGCGGTGCAATTGCACGAACACCTTCGCGACAGCCTTGGATAGGCCTTCGTCCATGGTGAAACGCTCGCGGCTCCAGTCGCAGGAAGCGCCAAGCCGCTTCAACTGGTTGACGATTGCTCCGCCGCTTTCCGCTTTCCAAGCCCAGACGCGCTCGAGAAAGGCCTCGCGACCCATCTCCCGGCGACCCGGCTCCTTGCGGTCCATGAGTTGACGCTCGACGACCATCTGCGTCGCGATGCCAGCATGGTCTGTGCCCGGCTGCCAGAGCACATCCTTGCCGCGCATACGCTCGAAGCGGCACAGAATATCTTGCAACGTATTGTTGAGGGCGTGGCCCATGTGGAGCGAACCCGTCACATTGGGCGGCGGGATCACGATGCTGTAGGGCGGGGCCCCTGCCCGATCAGGACGTCCGGCGCGGAACGCCTGCGCGTCTTCCCAAGCTTGGGCGATGCGGCCCTCGACGGCGGCGGGATCAAAACTCTTGTCCATCATGGCATAAACCGGAATCGCTAGGGCGCGCAGGCATGCGCGGGGTCGAGCCGTAAAAAGCGCGCCGACCGGCGCCTGTCAATGTTCGTCGTCAAGACTATTGCGCTGCAAAAGAAAACGCAGCGCCTCATCAGCGCTGCGTCAGACCTCAGAAACTTAGACGAAGCTGATCCTTAGCGACGC
Organism: Beijerinckiaceae bacterium; assembly: GCA_947372795.1. GTDB lineage: Bacteria > Pseudomonadota > Alphaproteobacteria > Rhizobiales > Beijerinckiaceae > Terripilifer. The sequence goes on along the minus strand of CANBVC010000111.1, from coordinate 5,841 downwards.
CCGCGCGCAACGCGTTCGATTTCCTGCCGCACGAGGCGCTCCACGATGCCGGGCAGATTATCGTCGAGCCAGGACTTCAGCATGGGGCGGAGCATTTCGCGAATACCATCCTCCACAAGTCCGCTGTTCTGCAGCATCACGGACGTGGCGAGGGCGTTGAAGGAAGAACTCACGCTTGAATCGGCGTCATGGCCAAGAATAGCCGCCTCGGCATGAGCGAGAAGATCGTCGTGGCCGGTGGGCGAGGCGTCATAGGCACGCATGGGCGGCTCAGGCGCCAAGCGCGGCGCGGGCTCTTCCATACGGAAAGCGGGGCGAGGAACGCGTTGGGGGCCGGCTTCACGCTGCGTATTAGCCTGTGGCTGGCGCACCGGAGAAACGGGTCGGGCCTGTTGCTCCTGCTGGACAGGCGGCGCCTGTTCGTAATCATCATAGCTATCGCTGTGGGCGTCTTTATACACCTCTTGGCCACGCTGCGGCTCAGCCTGAGGCTGCCGACCGGTCGCCTGACCTGTACGGGACAAGGGAAGCATGTGGTCGTCAGCGATAATGCGCCGGATAGAGGCCAGAATTTCCTCCATCGAAGGCTCGTGGCTGCGTTGCTCGGCGATCGTCTGCTGGGACAGGGCGGCTGCGTTCATTGCTCAGACTCTTCAAAACGCTAAAAACTGGACTATCGAATCATCGGCCCATCGATGCCAGACGTCTCGCTAAGTCCCTCAGAGGAACACATTGAACGCAGCCGGCGCGGCGAGCAAGGGCCGCCCGTGAAGCCCCTGTGGGAAATTCATAAATCAATAGTTTCCCCTGGACTTTGCGACACGCATTCAGCTCCCAAGAAAAAGCCCGCAGGAAGATCCAGCGGGCTTTGCAGGTCAGAGTAAGGAGGCTGACGCGCTCAGTTGCCGTCAGGCGTGCGCGTTCCGATCCACTTGTTCTTGACTTGATCGAAATGCAGCGACGGATCGTAGGTGTCGACACGCAGACCCAACGTCGCCGCCGACAGCTGGCCAGTAGCCGCCAGCAGCAGATAGGAGGAAACGACCTGATCGCGCTGGGAAGTGACGAGGCTCACGCGCGAATTGAGGAGCGTCTGCTGGGCGTTGAGCACATCGAGCGTGGTGCGCTGTCCGACTTTCGCCTCTTCCCGCACGCCTTCGAGCGCGATCTCGTTGGCTCGAACCTGCGCCTGAAAAGATTGGATCTGAAGCTTGGTCGTCTGAAAGGCGCCCCAAGCCGCGACAACGGCGGAGCGAACGGTTTCGCGTTGCTGGTCGGCTGTAAGGCGCGCCTGCCCGAGCAGTTCCTTCGCCTGACGTACGCCAGCGTAGGTAGCGCCACCTTCGTAAAGCGGCACGCTCAGGCTCGCCACTGCGGAATAGGCGGTGTTCTGATAATTATTCAAGCCGCTGATGTCACGGTTCACCGCCGCCGTTCCGGTCGCCGAGACCGTCGGCAACAGGGCGCCTTCTTGAATGGTGACGTTCAACGCTGCCACATCTACCGCATGAAGGGCGCCCTGGATCCTGGGATGCTGTTTTTGGGCGAACTCCAAAGCCGCCTCAAGCGAACGCGGCAGCAGGGCCTCGACCGGGCGCGCAGGCTCGAGATTGCGAGGCTGCTCGCCAATCACCTGACGATAGACAGCGATGCTGTTCTGCAGGTTGAACCGCGCCGTCGCGGCGCTGGCCTGTCCCTGAGCGAGCGATGCCTGCGACTGGGCGACGTCCGTTCGGGTGACTTCACCGACCTGAAAGCGATCCTCGGTCTGCTTTAGCTGTTGCTGCAGAACTTCAACGTTGTTGTTCTGCAACTGCAAAAGCGCCGTATCGCGCAGCACGTTCATATAGGCCGTGGAGCCTGCCGAAAGTACGTCCTGCTCGGATTGGCGCAAGGTTTCGCGCGACTGAAGGACCGTCGACTCCGCCTGACGGACCGTATTTCCGGTGCGCCCTCCATTATAAAGGGTCTGGCTCACGGCAATACTATTGGTGCGCGGAATGGTGTTGCTATCTGTCGCCAATCTGCCGTTATTGACCGTCCGCGTCTGCTGGGCGCCGACGGTGGAAGCCGCCGTCACCGTGGGGCGCCAGCCTGCGGTGGCGCGAGGAACAGTCTCGTCTGCGGCGCGCGTTGCGGCGCGCTGCAAGTTGAGGTCAGGGCTATATCCATATGATTTCGCAAGCGCGCCGGACATGCTTTCGGCTCGCGCGAGAGGCACGGGACCGCAAGTGGAAGCGAACAGGGCGAGGCAAAGAATGGACGCCGACGAAAGCCGCAACTGTTTAACGAAGGCGGCTTCACCAGCGGAAGCTCCCTCGGGGTGACGCCCGGCGTCAATCACCATCATATTCAACCTCTGTAACGCGGTCTCTTAGAAGACCAACCGCCGCAATGCGCCCCCTAGATTGGAATCGCACGCGAACCGACAGTCACGCTCTACACTACCGTAGAGACCGTCAATATGATGCATTCACCACGGGAAAAGTTATCAAAAGGAAAGTGTGGCGTAATTGAGCGACAGCGCTAGCTTCAGAATAAAAATTGCTGCTTGCGCGCAAATTCCGGGAGAACAGGAGCCGCTGCGTCGAAGAGGAAGCGGGAACTGACGTCAGCGCTGATCCGGTCATAGCGGATCGCCTTGCCGTTGCGTCCGCCCTGCCCGGACGCCTTCATGACGCAGAGGAGACGTCCGCCCGGAGCGAGTTGCGCGAAAAGGTGATCTAGGCCCTCTTCCACCGCTCCATTCACAAGAATGACGTCGAAGGGCCCTTCAGCGGAGGCGCCATGCGCAAGGGAGCCTGTGACCGTGCGGACGTTCTCAAGGCCGAGCTTGGCGAATTTGGCGGCCGCTGCTGCGCTGAAGCCCGCATCGGCTTCTAGAGCGACCACGGAGCCCGCGAGAAGGGCGATGATCGCAGCGGAATAGCCAGAGCCGCCGCCAACGTCGAGCACCCGGCTCCCTCTATCGATTTCCGCGTTCTGCAACAGCCGGGCGAGCGCCATTGGCGCCAGCAAGACCCGGCGCGCATCGCCGCTCGTAACGGTCTGCAAGGCGTCAGAATAGACTACCGCGAGATCCTGGCTGGCGATGAACTGTTCGCGAGGCGTCGCAAGAAAAGCGTCGATGACCTCCGCATTGGTCACGTCGAAGGTGCGCAACTGGCAATCCACCATCGTCTTGCGACGGTCGGTGGGAAGGGTCGACACGGGGGAAAAGTCCAGCACGGCGGGCCTCCAGAAAGACGCGCGCTTTATACGAAGCGCGCAGCTTCCTGTCCATGGCGAGTAAACAAGACCTTTCGGCAGCCTTAACCCTTCAATCTGCTATTGCACTCACTGTAAAAGCCGCCGCCTTTCTTGATCCATGGCAGCCCGCCATTGGCGCCGGAGGCCTTGTTGGCCTGATATTGGTCGCGACATGTATGCATGCGCGCGGTCCCGGGCTTTTCGCTTGCGTATTTCGGCGAGATCGCAGTCGGGAAGACGGCGGAGCCCGTCATCGGAGCCGCCTTCGCGGCAGGCTTTAGCGGATTGGCGGTGGTTCCAGGAGCAGGCGCAGCGGTCGGCTGGGCGGTGGCGTCAGCGGCGCATTGGCTCTTGCGGAAATCATTCCATTTCATTCCGCCAAGCGTGCCCGCCTTTTGCGCATCCTTATATTTGACGCTGCACTCCTGCGCGGTGAGGGCATGGGCGGAGCCACCAAGGGCGCCGAGCGCAAGACCGAAGAAAACCAGACGACAGGCATTGCGAATGATCATGCTTCATCTCCTCAATTGGGAAAGGCTCCGCTGACGCTGTAGCCTCGCCATTTCAAACCTCTGGGCTCAGATTGAACGATCAACGCATCCAAACGATCCAGCCTTTGACGCCGCCCAGCATAATGCAAAGACATGCTTATGTTGATCTGAAAACGAAAGCGCTCGGACTTTTTGCTGGAACCAAAGAGTCACGCCCCGCCTTGCGGCGACGGTCAGCCCGCTCCACATCTCCAAGACGCAGCGCGAAGGGATGCAAATGACAGATGCGACCGGCATGCTCACCGTGATGCAGGGTTTGACGGGCGAAGACCGCGCAGCGCTCGGGCGCGCGGTCGACGCCCTTGAAAAGACCAGCTTCGCCGGGCGTGTCACCAATCTTCTGGGGCGGCAGATCGCTTTCGCCAGCGACGCTCTTCCGGAACGCCTGCGCAACAGTGCTGCCAAGGGCGCCAATCTGGCGCTTCGGGCCGCCATGAGCGTGGCGCTCAGCAGCCTCAAGGGCAAAGGCCTACCCTCCTCTTCGCGTTTCCATATGGCGGCGATCGCCGCATCGGGCGCCGCTGGCGGGGCGCTCGGCCTGGCCGCCCTGCCCTTCGAACTGCCGACCTCGACGATTCTGATGCTTCGGGCCATCGCCGATGTCGCGCGCGCCGAGGGCGAAGATATGGACGATCCCCAGGCGGCTTTGGCTTGCCTCGAAGTTTTCGCACTTGGCGGACGCACGCAGGCCGACGATCACCTCGACAGCAGCTATTTCGCCGTCCGTACGCTCCTCGCCCGCAGCATGACGCAGGCGAGCCGCTACATGATCGACAAAGGCATCGCGGATGAGGCCGCGCCAGCTCTCGTCAAGCTTCTCTCTAAGATCGCAGCCCGGTTTGGCGTGGTTGTCTCGCAGAAATTCGCGGCGCAGGCGATCCCCATCATCGGCGCCATGGGCGGAGCGGCCGTTAATCTCGCCTTCCTTCAGCATTTCGAGCAAGTAGCCAGAGGCCACTTCGCAGTGCGCCGGCTGGAGCGCATTTACGGACCGCAACTTGTGCGCAGCGAATATGAGCGGCTGGCGAAGGGGCTCACTTCAGCGGAGCAAACAGCCCCGGGTTGACACAGCCCCTCCGCCTCCTGATTGTTCACGCAGATCAACGGGAGGTTTTCATGTCCTTGCGCCAAAAGCGCCTCATAAGCGCCATTCTGGCCCTTGTCGCACCAGCCTGCATTCAGGCAGCCTCGGCCGATCCCGTCGAAGATTTCTATAAGGGCAAGGCGCTTGAGATGGTGGCGCCGACATCGCCGGGAGGCGATTATGATCTGCGCGCCCGTCTCGTGGGGCGCCATATCGGGCGCTTCATTCCGGGGAATCCGACCGTAGTGGTCCGTAATATGCCCGGCGGGCTTGGTGTGGCGGCGGCTAATTACCTCGCCCGCGTCGCCCCGCGCGACGGCTCTGTGCTGCACGCCATTTTCCAGAATATGCCGGTGCTGCAAGCCATCGGTTCGCAGGGCGTTGAATTCGACGTGCGCAAGTTCGGCTGGATCGGCAACACCACAAACAGCCCCAACGTCATCAACTCCTGGTACACAACGGGCATCAAATCTATTGATGACGTGATGACCCGCGAGCTCGTTGTCGGCGCGCCGGGCGCGGCCTCCACCTCCTATATTTATCCTGCCGCGCTCAATGCGCTGGTGGGGACCAAGTTCAAGATCGTGGCGGGCTATCCCGGCGGCAACGACGTCAATCTGGCTATGGAAAAGGGTGAGGTCGGCGGGCGCGGCTCCAACAGCTGGGCCTCGTGGAAGAGCGGCCATCCCCATTGGCTCGCCGAAAAGAAAGTAACCATCCTGGTCCAGATCGGCCTGCAACGGGCGCCCGATCTGCCGGATGTGCCGCTGATGTTCGAACTCGCCAAGAACGAGGAGGACCGGCAGGTGCTTACCTTTATGTCCGCCGACATGGGCATTTCGCGCGCATTCGTCACGACCTATGACGTGCCTCCGGCTCGCCTTGAGGCCCTGCGCAACGCCTTCGACCGGATGGTCAAGGATACCGACTTCCTCGCCGAAGCCGACAAGATGAAGA
>CANBVC010000110.1 GCA_947372795.1 Beijerinckiaceae bacterium | reverse complement strand
TTCGCCCCTTATCGCCTCATCAAGGCGCCAAGCGCCACATGCGTAGCCGGGGCCCCAAGCTTTGGAGCCAGCCGCTTGAGGCTCGCCCAGATCGTGGCCTGATTGGAATTGACGACCGGCTTGCCCGTTTGCGCCTCCAGCGCGGCGATTACGTCGATCTGGGTCGTATTTGTGCAGCTCAAGAAAATCCCGTCAGCCTCGTCGCGCAGATTGTCTCGGGTGACGTCTAGCCATTTGGCGGGAGGAACATGCGGATAATCAACCGATGGGACGCCTAGCGCCACATCGTGAACCACGCTGAAGCCCAATGCTTCAAGATAAGCCTTCTCGTGGTCGTTGTGCGACTGCGAATAAGGCGAAACGATCACCATCGAGCGGATAGCGCTCGCTCGCAGCGCCTCCACCACAGCCTGAGCTGTGGATAGCGCCAGCGCGCCCGAAGCCTCGCGCACCGCGGCCAGAATCTTCTGCTCGCCTTCCGGCCCATGTTCCATGGAATTAGCCGTACAGTGGAAAACAATCACATCGCAGCGGGCGTCGCCAAGCGCAGCGGCGGCCCTCGAAACATCCTCAAGCAGCGCGGGAAGCGGCTTGTTATGGACGCCGGTCATTTGCAGCCGCGTCGTGTGCACTGCCACGTCAGGGGGGAGAAAGCGGCGAAAATGCGGCTCGGACAGCCGGTTCGACGAGGGGATGATCAGCCCGAGGCGGGCGCGGGCGAAGCCCGTCGAGGCTTCGAGCGAAAGGTCGGTTTGCGCGAGATGTCCTGCCGTCATGTTCATGATCGTTCCTCCCACCCAACAATCTAGCCCATCATTAGACGATAAGCATCAGCATGATCACATCCTTGTAAACTTCATGCGGTTGCAGGTTTACGCCTTCATCGCTTAAGGTTGCGCCATACAGGGGAGAGGCGCCGCGCCAATGGGACAAGGGCCATGATTGCTGAGCAAATCGTGAACGGCATCGTGCTCGGCAGCATGTATGCGCTGGTGGCGCTGGGTTATACGCTCGTGTTCGGCGTGCTCGACAAGCTCAACTTCGCCCTTTCCGAACTTTTCATGCTTGGCGGTTTCATCGTCATCGGCAGCGTAGGGCTTGGCGCGCCGCTCTGGCTTGCCGGGATGCTGGCGCTTGTGATCTGCGGCCTGCTTGGGCTCGTGGTCGAATTCGTCAGCTTCCGCAAGTTCACGAGCCCGGATGCGCAGGTGACGGCGGCGCTAAGTTCGCTCGCGGTCGGCCTCATCATGATCGACCTCGTGCAGAAGACCTGGGGCGGCGAACCCGTCGCGGTCCCCGTTCCCATTGAATGGCGACGCGCCAGCTTGGCGGTCTTCGGCATGCAGGTGCAGACGATGAAGATCATCATCCTCGCTCTGACCCTCGTGCTGATGGCGGCGCTACATGTGCTGATCACGCGCACGGCCATGGGCCGCAACATTCGCGCTGTGGCGGAATCGCCCACCTTCGCCACCCTGCTCGGCGTCGATGTGAAACGCGTCAACCAACAGACCTTCTTTATCGCCTCGGCGCTGGCGGGCGCGGGCGGTCTCATGTTCTCCCTGCGCAACGGTGTCGCCGCCTCCGACGTCGGCTTCACCTTCGGGCTGAAGGCGCTCGCCATCATGGCGATCGGCGGCATGGGCGACCTGCGCGGCGCGGTGCTGGGCGCGATCCTTGTTGGCGTGATCGAATCGCTGGCGATTCAGTTCGGCTTCGGCAAGCTCGGCGAGGTGATTGTCTGGGCGTTGATGATCCTTGTCTTGCTGGTGCGGCCAAGCGGTCTTTTTGGCGGGGCGCATGTGACGGAGCAGCGCGCATGAGCCAGGATCTGCTCTTCCTCACCGGCATCAATATTCTGATGGCGTGGAGCGTCTATATTATCCTCCTGTCGGGCAGCCTCTCCTTCGCCAATGGCGGCTTCATGGCGCTGGGCGCCTATGCGGCTGGCGTGTTCACGATGAAATGGGGGATGAATTTTTACGCCGCGCTGGCGCTGGCGGGCGTGGGCGCAGGCATTGTCGGCGCGCTGCTCGCCTATCCCGCGCTGCGCACACGCGGCGTCTATCTCATCCTCGTGACGATCGGCCTCTCCTTCATCATCCAGACGCTCATCCAGAACACCGATTATGTCGGCGGCGTGCGCGGGATGACGGGTATGATGGGGACCACCAACTGGCATGTGTGGGGGCTCATCGCCATTGTCGGAGCAGGCCTTTATTGGCTCTCGCGCTCACATCTGCAACGCCAGCTGGACGCGGTGCGTGAAGATGAAAGGGTCGCCGCTTCGCTGGGCTTTGACGTGGTCTATCTAAAGATCGTCTGTTTCGCCGCTGGCGCATGTCTCGCCGCCATCGCGGGCGGGCTCTACAGCCATTACATGGTCTTCATCAACCCCGACCATTTCAACATCTTCGTCTCGATCTATGTCGTGCTTTATGTGGTGCTGGGCGGCGTGAACAATCTTTGGGGCCCGGTCGTCGGCGCGAGCATCATGACGATTTTACCCGAGCTCGTGCGCGGCCTCGCAAGCTTCCGGCCCCTCGTCTTCGGCGCCGTCATCATCGTGCTTTTGCTGGTGCGCCCAAACGGCTTGCTCGCCATGCGCCTGCGGACGCTCAAGGCTGACCGGGAGCGCAGCGCATGACGACGCCCCTCCTCAACGTAAGCTCGATCTCCAAACGCTTCGGCGGCGTGACGGCCATTGATGACCTTTCAATCTCGCTCTTGGCGGGAGATCGCCTCGGCCTCGTAGGCCCCAATGGCGCGGGCAAGACCGCTTTCGTGAATTGCGTCACGGGCTTCTACACATTGTCGGGCGGCGCCATTCATTTTGACGGCGCCGACATCTCCACCCTGCCCCTGCACAAGCGCGGCCGGCTAGGTCTTGCGCGGACCTTTCAGAACATCCGTCTGTTCAAACGCATGACAGTCGCTGAGAATGTCGCATGCGCTCTGCGCGACTACGCGGATCGCCCGTTTCTCTCAATGCTGCGCTTTGGCGGCGGCGCCGACTTCGTCAAAGCCGCACGCGATCTGCTTGAGCGCGTGCGCCTCGCGGACAAGGCCGACCAGCTCGCGGGCTCCCTGCCCTATGGCGAGGCGCGGCGGCTTGAAATCGCGCGCGCGCTCGCCACGCGCCCCAAGCTCCTGCTGCTGGATGAGCCGACGGCAGGCATGAACGAGCAGGAGACGCAGGAATTGCTGGCCGACCTGCGCCGCAACGCCGATCTCATCCCATCCATGATCGTCATCGAACACGACATAGCCTTCATCCGTGAAATCTCGACGCGCGTCGTCGCCATGGACTATGGCCGCAAGATTGCGGAAGGCTCGGCGGACGAGGTGTTCTCGCACCCGCAGGTTGTGGAAGCCTATCTTGGCGCGGGAGAGGCCGATGTCTGAGCCGCAGCTTTGCGTCACCGATCTTCATGTCGCTTACGGCCCCATCAAGGCGCTGCGCGGCGTCACGCTTCACGCCAATGAGGGCGAGACCATCGCGGTGCTTGGCGCCAATGGTTCGGGCAAGACGACCCTGCTGCGCGCCATCACCAACATGCTGGCGCGCCAGCAAGGAACCGTGCGCATCAATGGCGCCGAGACTGCGGGCGTGGCGGCTCACCAGCTCATTCGTCAGGGCCTGCTGCATGTGCCCGAAGGGCGCGGCACCATCGGGCGCCTCACGGTGCGCGAAAATCTGCGGCTCGCCTATGACCTGCGCCCGACCGATCATTCCTTCGAAGAGGCACTGGAGCGGGTCTTCGCGCGCTTTCCACGCATGGGCGAGCGTATCGCGCAGCGTGCTGGAAACCTATCTGGCGGCGAACAACAGATGCTCACGCTGGCGCGCGCCATCGTCAACCGCCCTCGTCTCCTCCTTGTGGACGAGCCCTCGCTAGGCCTGTCGCCCGTGATGGTGGATGAGGCTTTCGCGGTGTTGCGCGAGTTCAGGGCGAGCGGCATGACCATACTGATCGTCGAACAGAACGCCCATAAAACGCTGCGCTTTGCTGATCGCGCCTATATTCTGCGGCAAGGTCAGATCGTGACGAGCGGATCAGGCGCAGACCTGCTTCACGACGCGACCATGCTCAGCCATTATCTGGGCTCAGGTTGAGCTCTCCCTTAAACTCGACGCCATCAAGAACGAAAACACCGGAGGTAACATGTTCAATCGTCGTCAACTTCTCGCCAGCACTGCGGCCATCGCCGTTTCCGGCCATACGCCCCTCGCCTTCGCGGCCGACAAGCCCGCCATCAAGATCGGCTCCATCCTGGCCATGACCGGCATCGGCTCCGTCTATGGCATTCTTTATAACGCTGCGCTCAAACTCGCGATCGATGACGTGAACGCAGCGGGCGGCGTCAATGGCAGCAAGCTCGAACTGTTGCAGGAAGACGACCAGCTGCAGCCTGCGCAATCGGTCCTGTCATTCCGCAAGCTCACCAGCGATGGCGCATTGATTGAATTGGGCCCGCTGACCGGCACCTCATGGGAAACGGTTGCGCCCATCGCCAACGCGACCAAGATGCCCGCCATCTGCTTCACGGCGTCAAAGGCTGGCATTTCTGCGCCTCCCTATGCCCTTCGCATCGCCCCGCCTGATGACACCGCGATTCCCGAAGGCGTCGCCGAATTCATCAAGCTTCACCCCAATGTGAAGAAGATCGCCATCGCAGGCGATGCGCAGGAAGCGTCCGGCGCGGCGGGGATGGAACTCTTCGCCAAGGTCGCCAAGGAAAGCGGTCTCGAAGTCGTCGCCACCGCCTCCTATCAGACGCGCACGGCCGATTTCTCCGCCGACGCCATCAAGATCCGCGGCGCCAATCCCGATGCGGTCTTTGTCAGCTCGCTCGGCCCGACCTCGCTGCCGCTCGTCAAGGAGCTTGAGGTGCAGGGCTTCGACAAGCCGATTCTGCTCAACTCATTGGTCTGGGCGGGCGCGGGCTTCATTCACGCGGTCGGGACCGCTGGTAAGAATGTCTTCACGATCGGCTTCTCGACCAATGATCCCGATCCCGCCAATCCGAAATATACGGACTATGTGACGCGCTTCATCGAGCGCACGAAGACGACCACGAACCTTCCCCAGCCCATCAATGTCTGCAACACGACCCTGCCCTACGACACGGTCTTCCTCGTCGCCGACATCATGCGCAAGGCGGGCATCGACGGGACGACCCCGGCCGAGAAGGGTCGCGAGCTGATCAAGACGGCGCTTGATGGGCTGAAGACCTATCAGGGCATCAACAAGATCACCATGCGCGACACGGGCGACGGTCATATCAAGTGCCATCTGCTCAAGGCCAATGCGACGACCAAGCAATGGGAATATGCGCTGACGCCCGACAAGCGCATCACGACCCCTGCAGCCTTCAAGGCGCGCGGCTGAACCTCAGCGGGGCGCTTGGGAAACCTCGCGCCCCACTTGTCCAACGCAGGCCCGCGCGACATCATCTAGAAAAACCACAGCGCAGGGGCCGCCATGACCGACATCACCGATCTCTTCCCCGGCTTCGCCTCTCATTGGCTAGACACCGAAGCCGGTCGTATTTTCGCGCGGGTCGGCGGCGAGGGCCCGCCCCTCGTTCTCCTGCATGGTTTTCCGCAGACACATGTCATGTGGCATGAGGTTGCGCCTGCGCTAGCTCGGCGCTTCACAACCGTCGTCATGGATCTGCGAGGCTATGGCTGGTCCTCCGCTCCGCCCAGCGAAGGCGGGACTGAATATACCAAGCGCAAGATGGGCGAGGATGTCGTCTCCGTCATGGGCCAGCTTGGCCATGTGCGCTTTTCCATCGCAGGCCATGATCGAGGCGCGCGCGTCGCCTATCGCCTCGCGCTCGATCATCCCGGCCATGTGGCGAAGCTGGCGCTGCTCGACATCATTCCCACGCTCCATGTCTGGGAGAATATCCTTAGCGGCGTCACGCCCGCCGCCCACTGGCGCTTCTTGTCAGAGCCCGCGCCCAAGCCCGAGACCGAAATCGGCCGCGCGCCAGACGCCTATTATGATGGGCTGCTGGCGAAATGGGCCAAAGGACAGAGCCTCGCCTGTTTCGACGCCCGCGCCGTGGGCCATTATCGCGCGAGCTGGAACGACCCATCGCGGATTCACGCCATGTGCGAGGATTACCGCGCAGGCGCCACAATCGATCTTGCGCAGGACGAAGCGGATCAGGCCTTGGGGCGCACCATCGCCTGCCCCACCCTTGTCGCCACAGGCGATTTCTACCTGACAAAGGGCCACAAGGAGGCGCCCGTCGAGGTCTGGCGCCGCAGCTTTGCGCCACAGGTTCAGGGCGTCCTGATCGACAGCGGCCATTTTCTAGCCGAAGAAAACCCGCAAGCTACCGTCGATGCGCTGATGGAGTTCTTTTGACACTTTCCCCGACTGACAAACCCGAAGGTATCGGCCTCGCCCTTGGCGCGGGCGGCGCGCGCGGATTCGCCCATATCGTGGTGCTGGAGGCGCTGGACGAACTGGGCGTGAAGCCCGTCGCCATCGCTGGCAGCTCCATGGGAGCGGTGATCGGAGCAGCCTATGCGGCCGGGCTCACCGGCAAGGAGCTGCGCGCCCATACGCTCGGCCTCATGCGCAATCGCACGAGCTTCATGGCGCAGGTGCTGCGCGCGCGCGTTGGGCGCTTTTCCGATCTGCTGTCCGGGCTCGGCGCAAATCCCGTGCTGATGGACGGCGAGCGGCTGCTCGATCTCTTCTGGCCAGTGCAGGTGCCAGACCGCTTCGAACAGCTCGCCATTCCCTTCACCGCAGTCGCGACGGATTTTCATGGGCGGCGTGAGGTCCTGTTTGAAAGCGGCCCGCTAGCGCCGGCTGTGGCGGGGTCCATGGCAATCGCCGGGCTGGTGAAGCCGGTGTCGGCGGATGGCATGTATCTGATCGATGGCGGGGTCACCAATCCCCTGCCCTATCGTGCGCTCCTAGGCCGCGCGGCGGTGATCGTGGCATGCGATGTGTCGCGCGGGCCGATGCTGGAGACCCACGTGAGCCCCAATCCCTTTCAGGCCATGATCGGCGCGGGCCAAATTCTGCAAAGGGCCATCACAGCCGAAATGCTTAAGGCGGACGCCCCCGACGTGATGCTGGCGCCGCAGGTGCAGGGCTTCAACGCCCTCGATTTCTTCAAGGCGGCGCAAATCTTTGGAGCTGCGGACCATCTGCGCGAAGACCTCAAGCGCGCGCTCGGCAAAGAGCTCGAACGCGCTTGAGGCCTAACGCCTCTCCTTGAAGAAATCCCGCAACAACTCCGCCGCCTCGCTCTCCCGCAGCCCGCCATAGACCTCCGGGGCGTGGTGGCAGGTGGGCTGGGTGAAGAAGCGGGGGCCATGGTCGAGGGCGCCGCCCTTGGGGTCGGGCGCAGCGTAGTAGACCCGGCGCAGGCGGGCGAAGGAGAGCGCGCCCGCGCACATGGCGCAGGGCTCAAGCGTTACATAGAGGTCGCAGCCAATGAGCCGCTCGCTGCCGATGGCCTGACAGGCGGCGCGTATGGCCAGCACTTCGGCATGGGCGGTCGGGTCGCGGTCGGCCATGGTCCGGTTGCCTGCGGCGGCGATCACCTCGCCATCGCGCACCACCACCGCCCCCACCGGCACCTCCCCCCGCGCCCCGGCGGCGCGCGCCTCATCGAAGGCGCGGGCCAGGGGATCGGCAGGCGTATCGGATGGAAATGTGGGCTTTGACGACATGAATCGATATTCCTGCTCCCCCTCGGGGCGCCCCTCTGCTATCAGGACGCATGAACGACAAACGCGACAACGACAAGAGCCGTCCCCGCAAACCCGGTGGCGGCGGTACCGGGCGCCCTCCGGGACGCTCCCCCGACCGAGCCCCTGGCCGCAGCTTCGGCAAGCCGGGCCGCGATGACCAGCATGGCGCCCGCGCCTATGATCCCGCAGCAAAGGACCGCAGCCGCCCCGTCTGGGACGATGGCGAGCGCCGCGTGATGCGCGACGGCCTGCCGCCTGAAAAGGAAGGCGATGCTGGAGCGCGCAAGCCCTATGGCGAACGCAAGAGCTTCGGCGATCGCAAGCCATTCGGTGAAAGGGCGCCCTTTGGGGAAAGAAAGTCCTTCGGTGAAAGGAAGCCTTTTGGCGACAAAAAACCCTTTGGCGACAAGAAGCCTTACGGCGAACGCAAGCCCGGCCCGCGCGGCGAGGCCCCCGTGCGCCGCCAGCGCGATTACAGCAAACAAAAACCAGGCCTTACGAATGTGCGCACCGTAGAGCGCGCCGATGGGGAAGAGCGTATCGCCAAGGTCATGGCCCGCGTGGGTCTGTGCTCGCGTCGCGATGCTGAGGTCTGGATCGAGGCGGGGCGCGTCGAGGTGAATGGCGTCGTCATCACCAGCGCCGCGCTCAATGTCGGCCCCAATGACGCCGTGCGCGTCGATGGCGTGCCCATGGCCAAGCGCGAACGCACGCGGCTCTGGCTGTTCCATAAGCCGCGCGGCTACGTCACCACCGATTCGGACCCAGAGGGTCGCCCGACCATTTTGGACGTCTTGCCGGCGGATCTGCCGCGCGTCGTGACCATTGGCCGCCTCGACATCAACACCGAGGGCCTGCTGCTGCTCACCAATGACGGCGGCCTCGCCCGGCTGCTCGAATTGCCCGCCACCGGATGGCTGCGGCGCTACCGCGTGCGCGCCCATGGCGAGACCGATCAGGCCCAGCTCGACGCGCTGCGGGCGGGCATCACCGTCGACGGCGTCGACTATGCAGGCATCGAAGCGTCGCTCGACCGGGTGCAGGGCGCCAATTCCTGGCTGACCCTTGGCCTGCGCGAAGGCAAGAACCGCGAGATCAAGCGAGTGCTCGAGCATTTAGGGCTTGAGGTCAATCGCCTCATTCGCTTGTCCTTCGGCCCCTTCCAGCTCGGCGAACTGGCTGAAGGCGGCGTTGAGGAAATCAAGACCCGCATCCTCAAGGACCAGCTCGGCGAGACGCTGGCCGCCGAAGCGAACGTTGATTTCGAAGCTCCGATTTTCGACTACACTGAAGCGCCGGCGCCCGTCGCACGGCCCGCGCGCACGCGTGATCGGGACGCCCCGCGCGCCCGCGAGGAGCGCCCCGAGCGCCGTGCCCCCCGCAGCGACTTCACCGAGCGCCGGCCCTTCACGCCCCGCGAGCCCGATCCCGAACGCAAGGTGCTTGGCCGCCCGAAGCCCGGCGCCCGCATGCATGTCTCGACGCTGCGCGAGAGCGGGCGCGAGGATGCACGCTCTGGCCCGCGCAAGCGCGTCGAGCGTCAGGAGACCGCCGACCGCAAGGGCCGGGCGGTGACGGTTGAACGCGTCGTCCACGCCAGACCCGGCGAGGCCGCGAGCCCCGAGGACGCCTCCCGCAATGGCCGCCGCTTCGCCTCAGAACGCAATGCGCGTCCGGACGGCGAGCGCGGCGCGAGCTTCGGCGACAAGCCATTCCGCTCGGCGCGCCCCGAAGGGGAACGCAGCTTCAAGCCCCGCGAAGATCGTGGCGGCGCAGGCGGCGACAAGCCGTTCCGCAAGCCGCGCGCCGAGGGCGAACGCAGCTTCAAGCCGCGTGAAGATCGTGGCGGCGCTGGCGGCGACAAGCCGTTTCGCGCGCCGCGCGCTGAGGGCGAGCGCAGCTTCAAGCCTCGCGAAGATCGTGGTGGCGCAGGGGGCGACAAGCCATTCCGCAAGCCGCGCGCAGAGGGTGAGCGCAGCTTCAAGCCGCGTGAAGGCGCCCCTGGCGGCGGCGACAAGCCGTTCCGCAAGCCGGGCGGCGCAGGCCGGCCGGGCGGAGCTGGCCGTCCCGGTGGCGCTGG
>CANBVC010000109.1 GCA_947372795.1 Beijerinckiaceae bacterium | reverse complement strand
AGCTTGATCTGGGACTTCATGTCGCTTGAACTGGTCCAGCCCATCAGCGGTTCAACTTCCCGCGCCTTTTCCGGCTCGAATTCGAGCAACCAACGGCGAGACTTGGCGGAGCCGGACTGGGTGGCGCCCTTGGCCGGGCGGTAGATGCGTGCGCTCATGGTCGGAACTCGTCTTCGGGCGTCCAGCAGCGCCGAGCGGCCCTGCTAAGGCAACAGGCTTCGAATAACCCATCCAAGGCTGCCCGACAATGCGTCTTTCGCAAAGCCGCCGGATCAATCAGGCGGCGGTGGAAGCTTCTGTGGTTGCTGCGATCTTCGCGCCAAGAGGCGAACCTTCAGGAAGGCGCTCAAGCTTAATTACCACATCGATCCCAGCGATCCGCATTCCGGGAGGAGCGGGGATGTCGAAGGAGGGAAGCAATTCTTCGGGGATGTCGAAAAGTTCTTCCCGGTCTTCCAGATAGAAGTGGAAATGGGGGCCGATCTTGGTGTCGAACCAGACCTTGCCGCCAAACAGGGCGATTTCCCGCACCAAACCCTTGTCGGCGAAGTCGCGCAGGGTGTTGTAGATCGTGGCGAGCGACGGGGGGTAGGGGATTACGCTCGCTTCTCCATAGAGAGCTTCAGCCGTCACATGGCGATCACCCTTCGCAAACAGAAGGTTGGCGATCATCATGCGCTGCCGCGTCACGCGCAGTCCGGCTTGTTCGAGCTTTTCCCTCATCTCCACAATCTTTCCAGAAACCTGAAGTTAGAGCTCTACAATGTGAGTCGCGCCTCTACAAGAGCGCGACGGCACATTGGAATTATTATAAGGATTGATCAGTCCAATTTACAGATGGCGGGAGGCCTCATGTTGACCCTTTATTACGCCCCCGGCTCCAGCTCCATGGCGCCCCATATCGCCCTTCACGAGATAGGAGCGCCTTTCGAGGCTCGCTGTATGTCTCTAAAAAACAAGCAGCAACGCGAGCCTGGCTATCTGGCGCTTAACCCCGAAGGCAAGGTGCCGCTCTTGCTGATAGGTGGTCGCCCGCTCACCGAGGTCGCCGGCATTCTGTTCTACCTCGCGCGGCGATTCCCCGAGGCGCGGCTGATGCCCGAGGATGCGGAAGGGCAGGCGCAGGTTGTTTCCTGGATGTCCTATGTTGCCTCGACGCTGCACCCCGCGCGGCGCATCAGCGTGGACCATGCGCGGCAGGTCTTTCTTCAGGCTGACAAGAAGCTTGGCCATGGCGGCTGGGCGCTTGGGGACTATTCGGTGGCCGACATTCATTTGTTCCGCCTGTTTTGGCGTTTCGTGGGCTATGCGGAGCCGGACCCCAAGGATTATCCGAACCTCTTCGCCCATCACGCCCTCATGATGGCTCGCCCTGCGGTGCAGCGCACCCTCGCCGACGAGGCGGCCTCCGGCGCGGAGTAAGGCGGCAAAGCATAGCGGTTGGCCTGCATGGCGGAACCTTTAACCCTTCCCGGGCATGCCTAGCTGGGGAGTGGTCGAAGGAGAGCTACGTGGGCAAGGCCATTTATCCATGCGCTGGCGCTGCGAGCGTTATGCTTCTGCTTGTTCTTGGCCTTGGCACCGGTTCCGCCTGCGCGCAAGAGGCAGGCGGTTTTCGGGACTTTGAAGGGGCGTGGTCCGGCTCGGGCTCCATCGCCCATGCGGATGGGCGCACAGAGCGCCTGCGCTGCGCGGCCGATTACGCCGCTCGGGGCGATCTGCTCAGCCAGCGGTTGCGATGCCGCAGCGACAGCACGGGCTTTGATCTCGTCAATACGCTTCGCAATGAAGGCGGGCGCCTGTCGGGGGAATGGGTCGAGACCTCGCGCAATGTGCGCGGCGCGGTTGTCGGACGTCTCGGCCGTGGCTTAATGCAGGGCACTGCGCAAGGGCCGGGCTTCAGCGCGGGTATCTCGGTGACGGTTCGGGGCAATCGCCAGTCCGTCGCCATTCGCGCCCAAGGCGGGGACATAGCGGCGGTCAATATCGCGCTCGCCAGAGGACGCTGAGCCTATGGCGGCCGGTCCGTCGTTGCGCTCGAACCCTGGCCCCGGCGGCGCTGTGCTCAGTGCGCAGGGGGACTGGACAGCCGCCCATGCCTGTGACCTCGAACGTCTCGCACGGGCTCCCTTCGCGCCTGTGGGAAAGCTCACGATCTCTATCGAAAGCGTCGATCGGCTGGACACATTCGGCGTATGGGCGCTGGAACGCTTGCGGCGTTGCGCGGCTGAGGCCGGCGTCGATGCGCAGTTGGCGATCCCCCAGGATGCCCGCGCCGATCTTTTTGCTGGAGTGGAGAAAGCCTTGTCGCGCGCGCCCCCGCAGGTGGCGCGAGGCGATGCCCTGACGAAGTGGCTGGAGCGCGTTGGCCTAAGCACGCAGAACTTCAGTGCAGACTTCACGGCCTTTCTGGATCTCGTGGGGCGATTGACCTATTGCTTCTGGCAAGGGCTTCGCTCACCCTCGCGCCTTCGCCTGCGCTCGGCCGTTCATCATCTCGACCGGACGGGGCTGCGCGCGACGCCGATCATCGCGCTGATGTGCTTTCTCATCGGCTGCATCCTCGCACAGCAGGGCTTTTTTCATTTCCAGCGTTTCGGCGCGACCAATTATGTGGTCGATCTCGTGACCATTCTCGTGCTGCGCGAAATAGGAGTGCTGCTGGTCACCATCATGGTCGCGGGGCGTTCGGGCAGCGCCTATACGGCCGAGATCGGCTCGATGAAGATGCGCGAAGAGATCGATGCGCTGCGCACCATGGGGCTCGACCCCATCGAATATCTCATCCTGCCCCGCATTCTCGCGCTGATCGTGGCGGCGCCTTTGTTGACCATCGTCGGCAATGGCGCGGCGCTTTATGGCGCAGGGGTCGTGGCGGCGACTTATGGTGACATGAGCCCCGCCGTTTATCTCGAGCGCCTGCATGAGGCTGCTTCGCATATCGATCTGGAGGTCGGTCTCATCAAGGCCCCGGTCATGGCCTTCGTGATCGGCGTCGTGGCGGCGTTGGAGGGGATGAAGGTGCAGGGCAGCGCGGAATCGCTTGGTCTGGGCGCCACCGCTTCCGTGGTGCGCTCCATCTTCTTCGTCATCGTGCTGGACGGTGTTTTCGCGGTGCTTTTCGCCGCTGTAGGCATGTGACATGGAGGCGAACGAAGTCATCTCGGTCAATGATCTACGCGTCGCCCTTGGCGAGCGTGAGGTTATACGCGGGCTCTCGTTCGGCGTGCGGCGCGGCGAGATCATCGGGTTGGTGGGGGCTTCCGGTTCGGGCAAGACAGTGTTGCTGCGAACCATGCTGGGCCTGCTCCCCAAGACCTCGGGTGTGGTTGAAATCATGGGCGTGCGGCTGGAGCAAGCGACCGCAGAGCAATCGCGCCGTGTCGGCGAGCGTTGCGGCATGATGTTCCAGCAGGGCGCGCTTTTTTCCTCGCTGACGCTTCGAGAGAATGTCGAGTTTCCCATGCGTGAATATCTGCGGGGCTCTGACGCAATGTATGCCGATGTCGCGCTAGCGAAACTCGGCATGGTGGGCTTGAGCGTGGTGGACGCTGACAAGCTTCCTTCCGAAATCTCAGGCGGCATGACAAAGCGCGTCGCCATCGCCCGCGCGCTTGCGCTTGATCCCGACATTTTGTTTCTCGACGAGCCGACCTCTGGTCTCGATCCCATCGCCGCAGGCGAAATCGACCGGCTGATCCGCACGCTTCAACGGGTGCTGAACCTGACCGTCTTCATGGTGACGCACGATCTCAACTCCTTGAAATCCGTCTGCACGCGCATTCTGGCGCTTTATGACGGGCGTATCATCGCACAGGGCGACATCCGCGACATGCTTGCTTTCGATCATCCTTGGCTGAGCGCCTATTTCAGGGGCGAGCGGGGCAGGGCGGCGCAACTTTCATAGGATCAACCATGGAGCCACGCGTTCGCTTTATCGTCGTCGGCCTCTTCGCTCTGCTGGTTGGGCTTGCGGGCCTCGGCTTCGCCTTGTGGATTCAGAACAAGGGTAGCCTGCGTGGCCGCGATGAACTGATCGTGCGCTTCGAGACCCTGGCGCCGGGACTGCGCGCCGGAGCGCCGGTGACTTTCAACGGCGTGCGCATTGGCGAAGTAACGCGCCTGGCTTTCGACAAAGCCAATCTCAGCGCAGTCAACGCTCATGTCGCCGTTGACCACGATGCGCCCGTCACCAGCGCGACGCAGGCGACGCTTGAGGCGCAAGGCCTGCTTGGCGCCGTCTATGTGTCGCTGACGGGTGGCGACGCCGACAAACCGCTCGACCGCACCAAGGGCGCGCCCGTGATCGTAGCGCGAAGCGTCAGTTCGCTGCAGCAACAGGCGCGCGAGACGCTCGATGCGGTGAAGGCGCTGGTTGCGGACAATGCGGAACCGCTCCACGACATTGTCGTGAATGCGCAGTCCTTCGCCGCGGCGCTGGGGCGCAATTCGGAGCGCATCGACTCGATCTTGCAGGGCCTCGATCGGACCCTTGGCGGCGGCGACAAGGAGGGCAAGCCCGCGCAATTCGACCTCGCCGCGCCCGCGTTGCAGGTGGACCTATCCCATGCGCCGGAGGCTGCGCTGGTCGTGGCGGACCCGACCACCGTCGCTTCCCTCGACACGCAGCGCCTCATCATCAAGACTGCGCAAGGTGAACTGCAGCCGCAGCCCGTGCAATGGCCGGACTCCATCCCCAAGCTTGTGCAGAAACGCGTGCTGCAAAGTTTCGACAAGGCGGGCTACCGCTTCGCCACCGGCCCAAACGATACGGCCACGCCCGAGCTTCAGTTGCAGCTCGACATCGGCGCGTTTCAGATCAATGAAACGCCCACGCCAATGGCCGAGGTGCGCTTTTCTGCGCGTATTCTTGGCGAGGACGGCAAGGTGATCCAGCGGGGCGAGATCGAAGGCCATGCGACCGCCGCATCATTGGAGCCGCAGGCCGCCGTCGCCGCGATGAACGAGGCGTTCGCCAAAGCCTTGGAAGCGCTTCTTGAGTGGTGCAAGGGCGCGCTCCCGGCGAAGTGACCGTGCGGCTGCTTGACTGGTCAAGGCGCAGCCGCGATAGACAAGCGCGTTCCGCCCGTATTGGAGACAAGAATGACGCGCAGATCTTTCATTTCCGGCATGGCCGCTCTGGGGCTTGCCTTCACCATGAATCTTGGCGCGCAAGCTCAGGACGCCGCAGCTTACTTCAAGGGCAAGACGGTTCATTTCATCGTGGGACTTGGGGTCGGCGGCGGCTTCGACGCCTATGCGCGCATGATCGCGCCTTATCTTGGCGCCGAGCTTGGCGCCAATGTCGTCGTGGACAACGTTCCGGGCGCGGGCGGATTGCTGGCGCTCAATCAGACCTTCACCGCCCCGCCAGATGGCCTGCGTCTGCTGATCGTCAACGGTACGCCCGCGGCGCTCGGCCAGTTGCTGGAGCAGGACAATATCCGTTACGACCTCGCAAAATTCGACCATCTGGGCGTCATCAGCGCCTATCCCTGGATCTGGCTCGCGAGCAAGCAGTCCGGCATCAAGACCGTCGCAGAAGCGCTGCAGCCCGGGCGCAAGGTTCGCTGGGGCGGTACGGGTCCCAGCGATGGTCCCGCCGATGGCGCGGCTCTCACCTGCGAGGCGCTGAAGCTCAATTGCCAGACCATTCTTGGTTACCGCAGCAGCAGCGAAATTTCGCTGGCCATGGAGCGTGGCGAAGTCGACGGTCTCTATGTCTCGGATAGTTCGGCGGCGAATTACGCGCTGGCTGGGCAAGCGGTTCCGGTCGCCTCCATGGCGCGCGTGCGTTCCGCGCTTCTACCCGACGTGCCGACCGTCTACGAGCAGGTCAAGCTGACGCCGGATCAGGAATGGTGGTTCGACTTCCGTTCCGACCTGAACGATCTCGGCCGCATTCTCGTCACCGCGCCCGGCACGGCGCCTGATCGCCTCGCCTTCATGCGCGAGGCCGTCCGCCGTGCGCTCGCCAATCCGGCCCTGATCGCCGAAGGAGAGAAGACCCAGCGCTTCGTCGCCTATCAGACCCCCGAGAAGGCCCTGCAGATCACGCGCAAGGTCTTGAGCGTAGCGACGCCCGAGCAGAAGAAGCGCATACGCGAGGTCATATTCGGCCAGTAAGATTTAATCCGCGACGAACCGCAGGGGCGTCTAGCTCCTGCGGTTTTAATAGAGATTAATTTAATTGATGAACGCGCCTTGCTCCGCTTAAAGGAAGCGCTGATTCACTGCTTTTCGGCGATTAAGATTAATCCGGACATGTCCATTTGGACAGGGCGCCAGACGCCATCTCCAATTCATCGCTGCATAAGATAAACACCTGTTGCGCCGACCTTTTCGCAACCTTGCGCGCGCTTGTGACCGCCGTTGTTTACCTCTTTTGTCCAAGCGATCTCGCGCATCTGAACGGTTACGCCTCATTAGTGGTGAGTTGACAGAAAAAGGCGTGAATGTTTCTGTTTTTACATTGAACGACCACTTTCCAACTCCGCTTTCAGACATTGCGCCGGTTAACGTTTGCAGCGGCGCAAACTTGCACCCGTCAATTCGATGCCGATGAGCCGAATGGTGTCCTGGGTCTGGCGCGAGGTGTATCATGTCTGTTGTGCAGAGTGTGGCGCGGGTGGTCGATGCAAAGGCCCCCTCTTGCCGCAATTGTCCCCTGAACCTCAACTTCGCCGCGAGCTCGGATTTACCCTTGATCGAATCTTTCAGGATCGCTCACGGGCGTGCCTGGAGCGGCGATGTCATCATCGAGCAGGGGGCGAAGCGTCCGCGCCTTTTAACGATTTTTTCTGGCTGGGCCATTAAGTACAAATTGCTCGACAGCGGCGAACGGCAAGTTGTGCATCTTTTGTTGCCAGGCGATCTCGTCGGTCTTGAGACCTGCATTACAGGTGTCGCTGAATTCGGCGTGCAGGCGGTCACCGATGTGACATTCTGCGCCTTCGATGCCGAGCGTTTCGCCGAGGCGTCGTCTGCTCCTGGCGTCAGCCGCCGCATCATGATCATGCAGGCCTATGAGTTCTCCATGATCGCTGAACGGCTCACCGCTGTCGGCGCCTGCGACGCAAAGCGAAACATCGCGCATCTCATCGCATCTTTGCATCTTCGTTTGCTGAAGTTGGGGCTGTCACAGGAACACGGCTTCCGGCTTCCGCTTTCCATCCAGCAGATCGCAGATTGTTGCGGCCTGACGCCGGTCCATGTGCATCGCGTGCTGCGCATCTTGCGAGATGAGAATATTGTCGAACTCGATTGCCGCAAGATCGAGATCCTCGATCTGAAAGCTTTACGCGACATCGCATGCGTCACGGGCATGGAGCTACCGCAAGGCTCCATCCTCTAAGTGATTTGGCCAAAGGGTTGAGGCGCGCCGTTGCGCCTTCGCAAAATTTTTAAATTTCGGTCTGGAGGTAGCGCCATGGAACCTGGCCGAAGCGTCATGCTTGTGGAAGACGAGCCCATGATCGCGCTCATGGTTGAGAATATGCTTGATGCGCAGGGATTCCAGCGCGTCGATTTGTTCGCGCGCAACGCTCAGGCTTTGGCTTTTCTTCAGGATCATCGCCCTGATATCGCGATCATTGATTTTAGCCTTGCTGATGGAAGGGCTGACCCGCTCGCGCAAAAATTGCGTGAGCGACGCATTCCATTCTTCGTTATTAGCGGCTTCACCAGAGGCGCTGGGAACGCGCATTTTGACGCCGCGCCATGGCTCGAGAAACCGTTTTCTGAAGAGCAGTTCTATTCTTGTCTGGGCTCATGTCTGCAAAAGGGCGCTGGCTTATCTGCTTATGTATGAGCCCCTGCAGCGCGTGAACCATATGCGGTCATCGGTGTTGAAAAAAGCGCATGGGCGCGGTGGAGGAATTGGGAATGGCTTTGCTTGATCAGGTCATGGGTTATCTCGTCAACCAGTCGCAGTCTGCCGCGGCCACGCAGACGCCTGCGTCATCTTCCCAATCCTCCGCGCCTAATCTGTCGCCTATAGCCAAGAGCGTCATGCTGGTGCTCGCGGCCAAGGCCTGGCAAGCCTATTCGTCGCAACGCGCCAGCAACGCGGGGGCCACCACGCCGGAAACTGTTCAAGCTTCCCACGGGCTTGGCGGATTGATGGCGATGCTCGGCGGGGCGACGGCGCTTCGCAGCCTGATGGGCCGTTTTGAGCAGAGCGGCTTCACCGACCAGGCGAATTCTTGGATCGGTCACGGTGACAACGCACCGCTTCAGGCTGAGCAGGTGGAGACGGCGGTTGGTGGTGGAACCCTTGAGGAGCTCGCCAAGCGTTTTCAAATTCCCGTCGAGCAACTGAAAAGCGAGCTTGCGAGTGCATTGCCGCAGGCGGTTGATCACTTGACGCCGCAGGGCAGGCTGCCCAGTGACGCCGATCTTGCCAAGTTGTGACCAGTCAAACGAAACCTGAAAGGTGTTCGCCATGAGTGTGATCTGGACAATCATCATCGGCTTCGTCGCCGGCGTCATCGCAAAGCTCATCATGCCCGGTCCTAATGAACCTTCTGGTTTCATTCTCACCACGGTCCTTGGAATAATCGGCGCCTTCGTCGCCACTTTTCTTGGACAGGCGCTGGGCTGGTATCGGGCCGATCAGAGCGCCGGTTTCATAGGGGCCGTGGTGGGCGCGATTGTCGTGCTCGCCATCTGGGGAATGGTATCTTCGCCGCGTCAGCGCATGTGATTGGGCAGGTATCTGGAGGCCTGAATGGACCAGGTTCAAACGAGGCTTCTAATCCCCGCTCTGGCGCCTTTTTATCAGCGCGTGTCGGACTTCTCTTATCCGCTTATTCGGATCGCGGTGGGAGGTCCGATGCTCGTTCATGGCGTCATGAAGTTGATGAATGGTCCCGCGCCAGTCATAGCCTCAATGGAGCGCATCGGAATCCAGCCCGCAGCGCCTATGGCCTATATCGTTATGTTCCTCGAAACCGTTGGCGCCGCCTGCATCATTCTGGGGCTGTTCACTCGGTTCTTTGCAGCGGCGCTGTGCATCGAGACTCTCATCATCGCTTTCGTCGCTCACTGGCCCAACGGGTTTCCCGCCAATCGCAACGGTTATGAAATGGTCCTGACCTGGGCCATTATCTATTTCGCCATCGCGCTGCGCGGTGGGGGGCCATGGTCGCTTGACCGCAGGCTTGGTCGTGAGTTGTGAGGCCTATGAGTGACGCCGCCCTCACTGCGCGAATGAGAGCGCAGGGTGCTGATGAGGCCGCAGCGCTCGTGCGCAACCTCTGCATACCCCTTCCTGAGCCAGAAAAAGCCGACGCTTTCGGCGCTCTGTTTGACAGCTTCGGCGACGCCCGGGTGGTGTTGCTGGGCGAGGCAACGCACGGCACGTCAGAATTTTACAACGCCCGCGCCGCGATTACGCAAAGGCTCATCGCCGAGCATGACTTCAATATCGTCGCGGTCGAGGCTGATTGGCCCGACGCCGCGCGTATCGACCGCTATGTGCGTGATCGCACGACGCGTGCAGGGCAGACAGGTGAGGAGCCATTCGCTCGTTTCCCCACCTGGATGTGGCGTAATCAGGAGGTGGCGCAGTTCACCAATTGGTTGCGCGCGCATAATGAGCACGTCGCGCCGAAGGAGCGTGTCGAGTTCCGCGGGCTCGACGTCTATTCCCTGCGGGCTTCCATCGCTGCGGTTCTATCTTATCTGGAGCATACGGACCCAACCCTCGCGGGTCGCGCGCGCCGGCGCTATGGCTGCCTCTCGCCCTGGCAGGATGAGCCCGCCAATTATGGCCGCTTTATCATGCGCGCGGATGGCGATACCTGCGAGGAGGCGGT
>CANBVC010000108.1 GCA_947372795.1 Beijerinckiaceae bacterium | reverse complement strand
GATGGCATGGGCTTCATGATCGGGTGCCTCGCCTTCGGCCACGAAGAGCGGGGCGATTTCGCTCGCGCCGAGGCTTTGGGGCTCGAAGCTATCCAGCGCCAGCCGGACGACGCCTGGGCCATGCACGCCATAAGCCATGTCCATGAAATGACAGGTCGTTACGAGAAGGGGCTGGACTTCATCGAACGCCATCGCCCCACCTGGGGCTTTTGCAACAATTTCGCACTGCACATGGCGTGGCATGTTGCTCTGTTTGAGTTGGAGCGCGGCGACGTCGATCGGGCCATTCAGATATACGATGCAGAGGTCTGGCCGAGGGCCAGCGAGGATTTCAGGGATATCAGCAACGCAGTTTCGCTGCTTTACCGCCTTGAATCTCGTGGCGTTCCTCTGGGCTCGCGCTGGCGTTCCGTGGCTGAGGCGGCGGCGGTGCATGCTAACGACCGCACCTACACATTCGCCTGCCTCCATCACCTGATCGCCCTTCTGTCGGCGGGCCGCACGGCCGAAGCCGCGGTCCTGACGGCTGCAATGGAACGGCCTGCGGGGCCAGGCAACGATCAAGAGCAGGTGCTGCGCCGGCTGGGTCGCCCGCTTGCGCGCCTCATGGCCAACGCCAGCCAGCGGCGCAGAATCAGCATCGATGTCACATCGCTTCTGGACGCCTTGTCGGGCCTTGGCGGCAGTGCGGCGCAACGCGATCTCTTTCTGCAAGTCCTCGCCTCCGACGCATCGGCCGCAGGAGACAAGCAGGGGCTCGAAGCCATTCTCATGTTTCGCTCAAGGCTCAAGACCGAAGACCATTTTGCGAGACAGGCGCTCGATCAAATCCGCCGCAATTTTCTCATTACCGCCTGAAGGAGCGCCAAATGCAAACCATGTCCCTAGAACAGCCGTCATCCATGAGCCTGTTTCCGCCACTGAACAGCGGAACAGTGGCGACCTTGCTCATTGCAGGTCTTGCTGCTGATCTGACTTGGGAAGTCTGGGCGCGAATGATCACGCCGCTCATTGTTGGCGGCCCACTTGAGCCTGCCGCCCTTGTGCAGAGCGTCTTCGGTCTCAAGAGCCGGCTGACGGGCGAGATCATCCACCTTGTCGTCGGGTTTCTTTTCTATCCGATCGGCTATCTCTACATCGCCCGGCCGCTGCAACGCTTCATCCTGCCGAGCCTGCCCTGGGTCCTGACGGCGCTTGGCTTCGGCGCGGGCCTGTTTGTCTTCTCGCTCTATATCATGGCGCATCTGATCGCAGGCTTCCCACCCTTCCTCGGCTGGGTCCCCCTTGCGTGGTGCTCGCTTTTCGGCCACCTGCTGTTTGGACTGATCGTCGGCGTCGTCGTTCAACTTCGTGAAAGCATGCATGGCTGAGACGCCGGAGCCGCACAAAGATAACGTCTCGCGCCGACAGGCGCGGGACCCCCGGCTCGATGTATTTCGTGGGCTCGGAATGTTCATCATTCTTATCGCCCACGTTCCCAACAGCAGCCTTTCCAGCTGGATCCCGGCGCGCTTCGGATTTTCTGACGCAACGGAAATTTTCGTCTTCTGCTCAGGCGCGGCGTCGGCGCTGGCCTTCGGCGCGGCCTTTGACCATCACGGCTGGTGGTGGGGCACGCGCCGCATCGCGCGAAGGATCTGGGAAGTTTATCGCGCCCATGTCGGCGTCTTCATCGCCGTGATCGCGACGCTGGGCCTAGCAGAAGCGTTGCTCCCCGGCGCGGACTATCTGCGCGATCGCATGAACCTCGGCCCCTTCCTCGATGCGCCCGGGCTCATGCTCGCGCAATTCCTGCGGTTCGCTTATGTGCCGAACTATTTCGACATTCTGCCTATGTATATTGTCATCCTCGCGCTTGTGCCGGTGATGATGGCCTTGGGCCAAAGGTCGCCCTGGCTCGCCGCCGCCTTCAGCTTAACGCTCTGGCTTGGCGCGACGACGCATCTGATCGAGTTGAACGCTGAGCCCTGGTCGGAGCGCCCGTGGTTTTTCAACCCCTTCGCATGGCAGCTCGTTTTCTTTACCGGATTCGCCTTCACGCGAGGCTGGCTTCCTGCACCGCCAAGGCGGCGGGGGCTTCTGCTTTTAAGCCTCGCCTTTCTCGCCGTGAGCGCACCCGTATCCTGTCATTACGGCTTTAGTTGTTACGCGGGCTGGGGCTATGCGCCGATACTCGGCGACATTCACGACTGGCTCGACCCTGTCATCGACAAGCCGCATTTCGGCGCCCTCCGCTACGTGCATTTTCTGGCTTTAGCCTATGTATCCTTCATTCTCGCCGGCGAACGTGGATCGGCCTTGCATGGGTCGGGGTGGGAGAAGATCGCTCAGGTCGGGCGCCAGACCCTTGCTGTGTTTCTCTCGGGCATCGTCCTCGCTCAACTTCTTGGCGTAGCGCTCGATCTCATTCATTTCCCTGGCGCAGAAATCGTCATCAATCTGATGGGCTGCGCGATTCTTTATGCGGTGGCGCGGTTCATGACTTATTGGAAAGCCTCTCCGCCGAAGGATGGGCGACCACGCAAGGGCCGCACAGCGCTTGGCGTGGGCGCACTCGTCGCGGCTCTTGGAGCCACGACGAGCGTGCAGTCAGGCGAAATGCGTCGGCTGATGATTCCAAGCGCTGCGCTAGGCCGAGAGCTCGCAACCTCCGTTTATGTTCCAGACGCCGCGGGTCCGTGGCCTGTGCTTTATCTTCTGCATGGAACGAATGGCGGCGAGACTGATTGGCCGACCATGGGGCATCTCGCCGAAGCCATGGACGGCGCCATTTTGCGGAATGAGCTGCCGCCCACGCTCGTCGTCATGCCGGATGGCGGGAACTCCTGGTATGTCGACAATCCAGACCCCGGCGGTTCAGGCCTCATGGCGCGAACGCTTGCGAAGGATCTCCCTCAAGCAATTGACCAGCTTTTCCAGACGCGCGCCTGTGCGCAGTGGCGCATCATCGGCGGCAATTCCATGGGTGGCTATGGCGCCCTTATAGAGGCGATGGATCATCCAGATATCTACTCTGCCGCGTTCGGCATGAGTTCGGCCATCTGGAAGCCGTGGCCGGACGATCCCGCTGCGCGCGCGACGCGGCCGACACGCATGTTTCGCGGGGCCTATGGAGAGCCGCTCGACCCGCAGCGCTTCAATGACTGGAACATCTTCTCACGCATCGAGGCCTATGCGGCGCAGCCGATGCGCGCAGCGATCAAGCTCGCCATTGGCTCGCATGATTTTGCACACCTGAAGATGGGCAATAGCGATTTCGTGGCGGCGCTGGCGAAGCGGGGCGTCGATGCGCCGCTGCAGGTCGACGAAGGCGGACACGAATGGTCGCTGTGGGTCCGTCAGTTACCCGAAATGCTCCAGTGGGTCGGATCGCGATGGGCCAAAGCGCAGGCAGGCCCGCATTGCTAAGGACGCCGTGATGATACGCACCGCCGATCGAATGGCCGCCACACTTTATCAGGCCGGCGTGCGCCATGCCTTTGGCATGCCCGGGGGCGAGGTGACTGTGCTGGTCGACGCCCTCGCCAAGGCGAAGATCGACTTTGTTCTCGCCCGCAACGAGACGGCGGCTGCGATGATGGCGGCTGGCGCCTGCGTTGAGGCGCAGCGACCCGGATTGCTCGTCACAACCATTGGCCCGGGCCTCGCCAACGCTGTGAACGGAATCGCCGACGCCATGCAGGAACGCATACCGCTCATCGTCCTTTCCGGGACCATCGAAGAGCATCTGCGCGGGCGCTATACGCATCAGGTGATCGATCATCGCCAGCTGCTCGCCCCGATCGTGAAAGCCTCATTCGAGATCGCGCCCGAGACCGCCAGCGCTGTCGTCGCCCGCGCCATCAGGCTCGCCATGACGCATCCATGCGGCCCCGTGCATATCGACCTGTCGCCATCGATGGCGGGCGCCCCGTCATGCGAAAAGGCGGCGGCGAGCTTCGTCAGGCTTCAGGCGCCCACTCCCGATCCGCAGTCGGCCCTTGTAAGCGACATCAGGGATCGCCTTGCATCGGCGCAGCGCCCGATCATTCTGGCAGGACTATCAGCGGCGCGTGCGGCTGGCGCGGCGGAATTCACCTCGCTTGTCGAGCGCATCGGGGCGCCGGTCCTCACGACTTACAAGGCCAAGGGCCTGATCGACGAGAACCATCCGCTCTGCATCAGCGCCGCAGGCCTCTCGCCCCGCGCAGACGCCCTTATCCTGCCACTGCTGCGTCAGGCCGATCTGATTTTGCTGCTCGGCTATGACCCAATAGAAATGCGCGCAAGCTGGCTCGACCCCGTTGATGACCCCTCGCGGATCATCGATATCGGCCCGCCTCACGACCACGCCATGCACCTCGCAGGTCGCAGGATCGACGCCGCTCCGATGGATTTCCTGTCGGCCATGCTGGTCGACTTTCCCCAACGAAGCCTGTGGCCCAATGGCGAGCCGCAAAATGTCCGCAAGGCCTTGCGCCTCTCCGTAGCAGACGCCCCGGAGTGGGGGCCCTCGGCCATATTCGAAACGCTTCAGCAGGCGTTGCCGACGGAGGCGGTCGTCAGCGTGGACAGCGGCGCTCATCGGATTCTGCTCAGTCAGGTATGGCGCTGCTCAAAACCCTTAGGGCTCGTGCAATCGGCTGGCTGGTGCACCATGGGAAGCGCGCTTCCGCTCGCCATCGGATGCAAACTCTCAGACCCTAACAAGCGGGTCGTCGCGGTTCTGGGCGATGGCGGGCTGGAGATGACGCTTGGCGAACTTGGAACGATTCGCGACCGCAATCTGGCGATCACCATAGTCGTGCTTCAGGATCAAAGCCTTGAGCTGATCGGCATGAAACAGGATCAGGCGGAGCTGAAGCGGCGCGCCACAGGGCTCGGGGCGACCGACTATGCGCTCATCGCGCGCGCCTTTGGCGGTACGGGCGTTAGCGTCCAGACGAAGGATGAACTGCGGTCGGCTCTCGCGGAGGCGGAAGGCCAGAGCGCTTTCACCTTGATCAGCTGCGCCATTCCAGGCGACTCTTATGCAGGATTGCTGTGACCATCAGGCAGCCCTGGCAAAAATAACAAAAAGCCATCGAGCCGGACCGGCGCGATGGCTGCAACATCTGGTTTTATTTAGAACTTTGGCATCTCAGCATTAGCTGAGGAATTGGTGCCCAGGAAAGGACTCGAACCTTCACGACCGTTAAGTCACTGGCACCTGAAGCCAGCGCGTCTACCAATTCCGCCACCTGGGCACTGGGGCGTCTCTTACGTGGCGGGGGCGCAGTTTGTCAATCGCAAGCGGCGCCATCGAGACGAATTCTACGGATGATTTCCCTTGTGGCGCGGTTTTGGGCGCTTATATTGTTAACAGATACTATCCCATGGAGGCCACATGTCGCGCTTTCCTCGTCTTCTCCTGCGCAAGATCCGCGCGGCGGCCTGTTCAGTGGTGGAGACCCTCGACGCGCTTGTCGCCCCGCCTGTGCGCCTGATCCCAATTCCCATTCGCGTGCGCCAGCGCCGCGAGCGTCGCTGATCCCGCCTGCGTCGAAGGGCGCTCTGTACAGCGCGGCCCTCGTTGACTATTGAACCATCAATAGCAAGGCTTGATGGATCAGGGGCCTCAGATGTCGGATGAATTGGTCAAGACCGGACGCATCGTCACGGTATTCGGCGGCTCAGGCTTCGTTGGCCGCCATGTTGTTCGCGCGCTCGCGCGACAGGGTTGGCGCATAAGGGTCGCATCGCGCCGCCCCGATCTCGCCTATCACCTCCAGCCGCTCGGCCGCGTCGGCCAGATCCATGCGGTTCAGGCCAACCTTCGCTATCCCGAGTCCGTCGCCGCCGCCCTGCGGGGAGCCGAAGCGGTCGTCAATCTCGTGGCGGTGCTCTCCGAACATGGCGACCAGAAATTCGCCGCCCTGCATGTGAATGGCGCCCGCGCCGTGGCGCAGGCCGCCGCTCAGGCCGGAATCACCAATGTCGTGCATGTGTCGGCGCTGGGCGCCGATGCGCAATCTGAATCCCTCTATGCCCGCACCAAGGCCGAGGGCGAGGCTGAAATGCTGGCGGCGCGCCCGGAAACGGTCATCTTCCGCCCCTCCATCATCTTCGGGCCGGAGGATGCTTTCTTCAACCGGTTCGCGGCTCTAGCGCGGATCTCCCCCGTTCTGCCCCTCTTTGGCGGCGGCGAGACGAAGTTCCAGCCGGTTTATGTGGGCGATGTGGCCGAAGCGATCGCGCGCGCTCTCTCGGGACGGGCGGAGGCGGGCGCGGCCTATGAGCTTGGCGGCCCGCAGGTGAAGACCTTCCGCGAGCTGATGCAATATGTCTGCGACGTCACCGGCCGCCGCCGCCTGCTGCTGCCCCTGCCCTTCAAGGCTGGCGACGCCATGGCCTATGGCACGGAACTGGCGGACAAGCTGAGCCTTGGCCTCTTCCCCAAGATGCTGCTCACGACCCGCGACCAGATCAAGCTGCTGGCGGTGGACAATGTGGTGAGCCCGCAGGCGGCCGCCGATCATCGCACGCTGGAGGGGCTGGGCATCCATCCCGAGGCGATCGAGTCGATCGTGCCGACTTATCTTGTGCGGTTCCGCAAGACTGGCCAGTTCGAAAGCCAGAAGCACGCCTGATCTCAGACGCCCCCCGGCGGTGAAAGCCGCCGGTGGATTCGCACCATGAAGGCGGTGGCGAAAAGCGGCGTCAGAAGGTTCAGCACGGGTATCGCCACCAGCGCGGCGATGATGAGCCCGCAGAAGAAAAGATAAAATCGATGCGCGCTGCGCAGGGCCCGCACCTCCTCAATGGAGCGATAGCGCAGGGCCGCCAGCTCAAAATATTCGCGGCCCAGCAGATAGGCATTGGCGCCGAAGAAGGCGAGGATGTTGATCCCCGGCAGCAGCAAAAGCGCCAGCGCGAAAAGATTGATCAGCACCGAGACGGCGGCGAATTTCGCCGCGAGCCACATGGCCTGACCGGCAGGCAGGGCGCGGCCAATATGGCCCGGCGCGACGGAGCGCTCTGCAACCTCCGCGAGCTCATCAAGATAGAATCCCGCGACCAGCGCGCTGACCGGCGCCACCAGAAAGACGAGGCCCACCACGAGGCCGACGGCGGCGAGGATGGCGAGGACCGTATCGAGCCAGGGCCAGGGCGTCGTCGCATAGGCGCTTGCGAGGCGGCCCAGCCCCAGCCAGACCAGCGCAAGTAGCCCAATGGTCAGGGCGAGGCTTCGATAGAGCACTTTGCGGTACGGTGGCGTGAAGATCTGGTCGAAAGCGGCGAGGGCGTCGGAAATCATGGATGGCCTCTTCTTCGCCTTTCGCTGACAATCGACCTTTTTAATGCATTTTGAAAAAACTCGCCATGCGCCAAGGCGGGTTCACGCGCAGCCCCTATGACGATACGATGGTCGCCATGAATTTTCGATCAAGGGAGAGCGACGTGACCACGGCTGCGCGGCAGATGAAATTGGGGCTGTTCATCAGGCCTTGTGGACACCACATCGCCTCATGGCGGCACCCCCGCGCGCAAGCCGATGCGGGCGTCAATTTCCAGCATTTCGTGGAAATGGCTCAGATGGCCGAGCGCGGCCGCTTTGACATGCTCTTTTCCGCTGATTCGCTCACCGCCTGGATGGGCGGCGAATCGGGCATCGACCGCATGCATTATGTGGCCTGGATGGAGCCCTGGACCCTGCTCAGCACGCTGGCCGCTCATACCAAGCGCATCGGTCTTGTCTGCACGGCCAGCACCAGTTTCGAGCAGCCCTTTTCCGTCGCGCGCAAATTCGCCAGCCTCGACATCATTTCCGGCGGTCGCGTCGGCTGGAACGTGGTGACCTCGGGCAATGAGACCGAGGCGCTCAACTTCAGCGCCACCCCGCATCTGCCCAAGGTGGAGCGCTACAAGCGCGGACGCGAATTCGTCGATGTTGTGCGCGGCCTTTGGGATTCCTGGGATGATGACGCCTTCCTGCGCGACAAGAAGGCGGGCCTCTTCTCCGATCGCTCGAAAATGCATGTGCTGGACCACCACGGCGATTATTTCGACGTGCAAGGGCCGCTCAACGTCGCCCGCTCGCCCCAGGGTCAGCCGGTCATCGTGCAGGCGGGCGCTTCAGACGATGGCCGGCAGCTCGCCGCCGAAACGGCCGAGGTCGTCTTCACCGCCCATAATGTGGTGGAGACCGCCCGTGTCTTCTATGCGGATGTGAAGCGGCGCATGGTCGAGGCGGGACGCGATCCCGATCACCTCAAGATCCTGCCCGGCCTCTCCATCTATGTCGCGCCGACGCGAGAAGAGGCGCAGGCGAAACTGCAGGAATTGCAGGATTTGCTGCATCCCGAACTTGCGGTGTCCCTGCTCTCCCGACGCATGGGCCACGATCTCTCGGGCCTGCCGCTCGACGAGCCCCTGCCGGAACTGCCTGAGAATGTCGTCATCAGCAGTCGCTCCGACATGATTCTCGGCTGGTCGAAGGAAGGTACGCCCACCCTGCGCGAACTTGCGATGCGCTTTGCAAGTTCACGCGGCCATTTCACGCTCGTGGGCACGCCCGAAGAGGTGGTGGATGTCATGCAGAACTGGTTCGAAACCGGCGCCTGCGACGGGTTCAACGTGCTGCCTCCCTTCTATCTGGGCGGGCTCGAGGACTTCGTGAACATGGTGACGCCAGAACTGCAGAAGCGCGGCCTGTTCCGCACAGAATATGAAGGCACGACCCTCCGTGACATTCTGGGCCTGCCAAAGCCCGAGAGCCGTTACACAAAGAGCTGATCCATGGGCCTTTCGCTGGGTGAGGGCGTCATCTATCTGCGTTATGCGCGGGTGGATGACGCTGCGCCCCGGCTTCTTGCGCTGCTGAGCGCGGAAGAACAGGCGAAGGCCGATCGCTTCGCCTTCGCCCATGACCGCAACGCCTATGTGGCGGCCCATGCGCTAACGCGCAAAACCCTGTCGGGCTTCTACCCCCGCGCGGCGCAGGACTGGGCCTTCTCCTTCAACGCGCAAGGCAAGCCACGCATCGATGCGAGAGATGAATCAGCGCGCCTGTCTTTCAATCTCTCCCATACGTCGGGCTTCGTGGCTGTGGCTGTGGCGCTTGACCGGGATGTCGGCGTCGATGTGGAGCGCATTGCGCCCGCCCGTGCGGATACGGACGTCGCCCGCCATCTCTTCGCGCCCAGCGAAGACGAAGCCTTTCTGGCGGAGCCTGAAGCTGGACGCGCCGAGGCCTTCTTCGATTTCTGGACGCTAAAGGAGGCCTATATCAAGGCCGTGGGGCTTGGCGTCGCGCTACCATTGAAGGACTTCGCCTTCAACCGCGAGCCCCTGCGCATCAGCTTTGCGCCGACGCTTGATGATATTCCCTCGCGCTGGATGTTCCGGCGCTTCCGACCCGCCCCCGACGTCGCCATGGCGCTCGCGGCGCGGCGCGGGCATGGCGCGGAGCCTGTGGTGCAGGTGACTGAAGTCGAGATCGACGCACTTTAGACAGCTTCCGCCGGCGTATCCGTAGCTGTCTCGAATTCGAGCTCGGGAAAGGCGATGATGCGGCATCCCCTGAAATCCGTGCGGCAGACGATCAGGCCGAGTTGCTCCATCTGGCCAAGCAAGCGCCGGGCGCGGCCGGGCGAATGACTGCCGAAGAAGCGCGCGATCTCATCATCGCCCGGACAGGGCTGGCCCGCCACAGCCGCCCGGCAAAGAAGCAAGAATACGCCGAGCATATCGTCAGGAAGGCGCTGGGCCGTCTCCACGGCGCGCGCCCAGGCCGCCTCATCCGCGTCCTGCGGATAGACATTGCGCGCGCGCAGGATCGCTAGGCGCCGGCGAAAGCCCGAGAGATCCGGCACGGCGACGCCCAGCCGGCGGATCCGGCAGCGCACGAGGAAATCCCG
>CANBVC010000107.1 GCA_947372795.1 Beijerinckiaceae bacterium | reverse complement strand
TAGGCGCCCATGGACCACGGCGTCTGCACATCATCATCCTGCGCGACTGACGCAGGCCCAGCGCTGGAACGGCGTGTCCTCCAAAAGCGTTATCGCTCCAATGGAGGACAACCATCATGTCGCAGCCCAAGAAGACACCAGACTCGGTTAAAGAGGACGATGATCGGCTTGAAGAAGCGCTTGAAGACAGCTTTCCCGCCAGCGATCCGCCGTCCATGACGCAGCCCAAGCCCAGCGCAGACAAGCCAAAGGCCAAGGCTCCGCCCGAGGAGGCGGACGACGATGATCTGAGCCGGGTCGACCTTTATGAGAACGAGGACAAGTAGTCGATCTCCTTCGAGGAGGTCTCCTAGGTGACGGCCGCTATGTCCAAATTGCATGGCTGATACCCTAAAAGGGCGGGTTGCGCTTGTGCAATGCAGCATGTAATCAAATTGTATGCTCTTCCTTGAGCTTTTTCCTCCCGAAGACTAGGCCGCAGCGGCGACGCTGGCGGCCTTTTTTCTTTTCCGGCTATAGCGCGTAGCACTAGCCCTGTCGTAGGCGCATGGCTGCCATTCCAAACAAGCGATTGTGCTGCGGCGCCGAAAAGCACATTCTGCCTATGCCCTTCTTAGGGCGTTTCCTCCCTTGACTTGGGGCCGCTTGTGCAAACGAGCGGCCTCCTTTCTTTTTAGGGGGCTTGTCTTTTTAGGGCGCCAGTTTCTCCGCCTTCGGCGCGGGCAGGCCAAGCCGCACCTGTTTGGCGCCGGGATCGTCTGGCTCGTCGCTGATCTTGAAGCCCAGCTGCCTGCACATGGTCAGCATCGTGGTGTTTCCGGCGAGAACCTGTCCCTCGATATGGCTGAGGCCTTCGCCTTCGGCGTAGTCGATCATCATCTCCATCAGAGCCCAGCCGAGCCCGCGCCCCTTCTGGTCGGAGCGCAGCAGTATGGCGAATTCACCGCTCCTGCGGTCAGCATCGAGCATCAGGCGGACCGCGCCCAGCATTTCGCCCCCTTCCAGCATGGCGCATAGCTCCAGCGCGCGGGCGTAGTCGATCTGGGTCAGGCGCGCGATGAAGGCATGGCTGAAGTCCTTCACCGGCGCGAAGAAGCGCAGGCGCAAATCTTCCGGCGAGACCTGCTGGAAGAATGTCCGATACATCTCCTCGTCCTCGGGCCGCACCGGGCGCACGAAGACGCGCCGCCCGTCGCGTCCCGTCAGCCAGCGCTCCCATTGCTTGGGATAGGGCGCGACTGCGAAGCGCGGGTTGACCGGCCCGCGGCGCCCCTCGACCGGCGCAAGGCGCACGCGCGCGTCCATGGCGATCACACCTTCGGCGTCGGCGAGCAGGGGATTTATGTCGAGCTCACGGATCTCAGGCAGATCAGTGGACATCTGCGCGAGCTTCACCAGCGTCAGGGCCACTTCGTCGAGATCGGCCGCAGGCACGTCGCGATATTCCTGCAGGAGGCGCGAGACCTGCGTGCGGCTGATGAGGTCGAGCGCGAGACCCAGATCAAGCGGGGGCAGGGCGAGCGCGCGGTCTTTCATCACCTCCACCGCCTTCCCGCCTCGCCCGAACAAGACGACGGGGCCAAAGGTCGGATCCTCCGCAAGGCCTGCAATCAGCTCACGTCCTTGCGGCCGCTGTATCATGGGGTGCAGGGTGAAGCCCTCGATGCGCGCCATGGGCGTTATTGCGGCCACCCTGACCAACATCGCGGCCGCCGCCTCTCGCACGGCCAGTGCGCTCTCAAGGTCGAGAACCACGCCGCCCACGTCCGATTTATGCTGGATATCGCGCGAGTGAATCTTGAGCACGCAGCGCCCATGCCGGGCGAGCAGGGTGCCTGCGGTCTGCGCCGCTTCATCGGGGGTGCGGGCGCGAAGCGTTTGCGCGATGGGGATGTCGTAGGCCTCAAAAAGCGCCGTTGTGTCGAAGGGGTCGAGCCAGACGTCGCCGCGCGCCAGCACCCTCTCGATCACACCGCGCGCCCTCTCGACATCCGGGCTGAAGCCTTCAGGCAGATTGGGCGGTGTCGCCATCAGCGCCTCGCGGTTCCGGCTCCACGTGACCAGATGCATGAAGCCGCGCATGGCCCCGGTCTGGTAATGGGGAATGCGGGCCTGCGCAAAAATGCTGTCGCTCTCGTTTGTCGCCCCCAGCCAGACGGCGAAGACGGGCTTGGCGCGCAAAGCCGGCGCCTGCTCGACGGTCTGCGCCACCGCGCGCGCCACCGCCACGCCATCCGACAGCGCCGTGGGGCAATGCATGACCATGACGGCGTCATTCATGGGGTCCGCGAGCAGGGGCGCCAGAGCGGCGCTGAAGCGGGCTGGATCAGCGTCGCCGACGATATCGACCGGATTGGCGCGCGACCAGGTGGAGGGCAGCACCGCTTCCAGCGCCTCGCGCGTCGGGGCCGAAAGATCCGCCAGCTTGCCGCCGAGGTCGATGAGGTCGTCTACCGCCAGCACGCCGACCCCGCCGCCATTGGTCAGGATCGCCAGCCGGTCGCCGGGGAAGGGACGCATCCGGCCCAGCGCCTCCGCCGCCTCGAAGAGTTCGTTGATATCGCGCACGCGCAGCAGACCGGCGCGGCGGAAGGCGGCGTCATAGACTGCGTCGGATCCCGCCAGGGCGCCCGTATGAGTGGCCGCCGCCTTGGCTGCGCGCGGGTTGCGTCCGGCCTTGATGACGATGACCGGCTTGACGCGCGCCGCAGCCCGGGCCGCCGACATGAAAGTCTTGGCGTCGGTGATGGATTCCACATAGAGCAGAATGGCTCGGGTCGAGCCGTCGAGGGCGAACCAGTCGAGCAAAGCGGCGAAATCGACATCCGCCATATCGCCCACCGAAACGAGGCCGGAAAAACCTATGCCGCGTCCCGCCGCAAAGGCGGTCAGCGCGGCGGCGATCGCGCCTGACTGCGAGATCACGGCAAGATCGCCCGCCCGTGCTGGAAAGGCGGAGAAGCTGGCGTCGAGCCCGCCCGCTGGCGATATGACCCCAAGGCAGTTCGGCCCAACCACGCGAATTCCGGTGCGTTTGGCGATCTCGCTCAACTTTTCGGCAAGCGAACCTGCCCCGTGCGAGGGATCGGCCGTGATGACGATCGCCGCCTTGATCCCGCGCGCCGCCGCATCCTCGACAAGCTGCGCCACAGCTGGGCAGGGGGCGACGACGACGATGAGGTCCGGCGTCTGCGGCAGATCCGCCACGCTTGCGAAGCAGGGCGTTCCGTCAATCTCGTCATGGCGGGGATTGATGAGGTGGATCGAACCGGAAAAGCCAGCCCGGCGCATATTCTCCATCACCGCCCGCCCAAGACTCCCCTCCCGCGCGCTCGCCCCCGCAAGGGCGATGGAGGCTGGACGGAACAGGGGCTTGAGCTGATGAATGGACATTAGGCGGCCTATCCTGAGATGCCTTGGGTGCGCGTGAATTTTTCAAAGGGCAAGACGGAAATTCGGATGGGAAGGGGTCTCGCAGAGGAGGTAGACGAGCGCCTTCGCGGTCTATAGGCTCAGCTTTAGCCGTATTGCTGACCAAAGTTGTGTTCCTGGGGAACGGTAATGAAGCATCAGAAAATCAATTTGCACCAGCGCAGTTGCCCCAGCTGCGGCAATGCTTCCCATCAGGAAAAATATAAGTCGAAAGACTACGCTGTCGTTAAATGTGATGGCTGCGACTTTGTCTATTTGCCGGTAGCTGCGGAATTCGAACATTACGTCGAGGGTGAGGGCGCATGGCAGAACGCTCGTGGCGCAAATACGGTTCTGCGACTGTCGAAAATGCCGTTGAGGACACGTTTTTCTCTCGCCACCCGGTTCAGAACGAAATTTCGTAAAAAGAGTCCGGTGCAGTTTCTTCATCGCCATTTTTCAGACATCGCTCATCAGCGAATCGAGCTTCTCGATATCGGATGCGGCAATGGCGGTTATCTCATGTCGCTGGACGAAAAATTCGTCCCATTCGGGATCGAGATTTCAAAGGGACTCGCCCAGCAGGCCCATGAGTCCTTCTCCAGTCGCGGCGGCTCGGTGATGAATGCGCCGACGACGCAAGCGCTGCATCAATTCGCGCCTCACTCCATGGGCGCAATTGTGATGCGCTCCTATCTCGAACATGAGGCGCAGCCTCTCGAGGTGTTGAAAGGCTGCGCCAGCATCCTGAAGAAAGATGGCGTCGTCGTGATCAAGGTGCCCAATTACGCTTCCGTCAACAGAATGTTCATGGGCGCAAACTGGTGCGGTTTCCGGTTCCCCGATCATGTCAATTATTTTACGCCCCAATCACTGACTGCGATGGCGGCGCTGGCCGGCTTTAGAACAGACCAGCGCTTCACCGACACGCTTCCGACCAGCGACAATATGTGGGCCGCCCTGACCTTGGCGTGATGCCGGAATAAAACGAGCGGCAACCAATTCATCCACTGTTGTGAAGGCTTAGCTGCACCATCGGCCTTGCTCCGCACCCGCGCCCCGTCTACATGACCCGCATATCATTGGCGGAGCTTTCATGAACGTTCTTCTCATCGGCTCGGGCGGTCGGGAGCATGCGCTGGCGCTTTGCCTATCGTGCAGCAGCCATTTGACGCAGCTCTTTATTGCTCCGGGCAATCCGGGCACGGAGGCGCTTGGGCGTAATGTGACGCTTGATGTCGCCGATCATCGCGCCGTGGTGGATTTCTGCAAGCTCATGCAGGTCACCTTCGTGGTCGTTGGGCCGGAGGCGCCGCTGGTCGCTGGGCTCGTCGATGATCTCGAGACTGCGGGCGTTCTCGCCTTCGGGCCGTCCAAGGCGGCTGCGCAGCTTGAGGGCTCGAAGGGCTTCACGAAGGATCTGTGCGCCGAATTTTCGATTCCTACCGCTGATTACCAGCGCTTCAGCGCCGCCGAGCCCGCCAAGGCCTATGTGCGCCAGCGCGGCGCGCCCATCGTCGTGAAGGCGGATGGGCTGGCGGCTGGCAAGGGCGTCATCGTGGCCATGAGCATTGATGAGGCCCTGGACGCCATCGACCTGATCTTCGGCGGCGCCTTTGGCGCTGCGGGGGCCGAAGTGGTGGTCGAGGATTTCCTTGAAGGGGAGGAGGCCTCTTTCTTCGCCCTGTGCGATGGAACCCGGGCGCTCGCCTTCGCCTCGGCGCAGGACCACAAGCGCGTGGGCGAAGGCGACACAGGCCCTAACACGGGGGGCATGGGCGCCTATTCCCCCGCGCCGATCATGACGCCGGCCATGAGCGATCGGGTCATGCGCGAGATCATCGCGCCGACCCTTGCGGGCATGAGCGTGCGCGGAACGCCCTTCAAGGGCGTGCTTTTCGCCGGGCTGATGATCGGCGCCAAGGGCCCCAAGCTGATCGAGTTCAACGCCCGTTTCGGCGACCCCGAGACGCAGGTCATGCTTTCCCGCCTCGATGAGGACCTGCTGCCCCTGCTGCTCGCCAGCGCGCGGGGCGAGCTTCCCGCAGGCCCGGTGAAGCTTTCCCCCCAGACGGCGCTTACGGTCGTCTATGCAGCCAAGGGCTACCCTGATTCGCCTGAGCGCGGCAGCGAGATCAAGGGCGTGGAGCGGGCCGCCGCGCTGCCGGGCGTCACGGTCTTCCATGCCGGCACGAAGCGCGAGGGGCTGCGGCTGCTCGCCAATGGAGGCAGGGTGCTGAATGTCACGGCTGTCGGGGCCAGCGTCGCGCAAGCGCAGGCCCGGGCCTATGCGGGCGTGGACGCCATCGACTGGCCAGGCGGTTTCTGCCGCCGGGACATCGGCTGGCGGGCGCTTCAGGCGTAGGCTTTACTTTTCGTTAATATCTGTGCAACAACCCTGCCATGCGTCTTCGACTGGCGGCTTTGCTGATTCCCTGTCTCGCCCTTGGCGGCTGCATCTCCCGTGGAGATGGGTCTGTCCTGGAGGTCGTGCTCGTTGATGACGCTGATGGCGTCGTGATCGGCGCTGGTTCCGAGGTCGCTTCCCTCGCGCCCCTGCCGCCGCCCCGCCCGCCGGAATTTGGCGGCGTCGTGGTCGCCGCAAATGACGCGGATATCGAGGAGCTGGAGGGCGACGATGACGAGCCGACCACCTCGGTCGGCATGGCGTCTCCGGGTCCGTTTCAGTGGCTGGCGTCTGCGCCATCCAGACAAGCGGTCGCCGCTGGTCTGCCGCAGACGGCGCCTGATGGTTCAGACAAGGATGCTTCGGATAAGGCTAGCGGGCCGGGCTTCCATGCCTCTTACGCCTATACGCAGGTCGATTGCTTTCCCGAGCAGCTGAAGACAGCGCTCAACGAGATCGCCGTCCATTATAAAAAGCCCGTCGAAGTCGCCTCCGGCTATCGTCCCAATGGACGCCGTGGCTCCATGCATCGTCATTGCATGGCGGCTGACATTCGCGTCGAAGGCGTCGAGCCCATGACGTTGGCGACCTACGCC
The DNA here is from genome assembly GCA_947372795.1 of Beijerinckiaceae bacterium. Taxonomy (GTDB): domain Bacteria; phylum Pseudomonadota; class Alphaproteobacteria; order Rhizobiales; family Beijerinckiaceae; genus Terripilifer. The sequence continues at coordinate 3,560 of CANBVC010000107.1, read as the reverse complement.
AAGACCGTCGCCGGCATCAATGGCGTCGGCAGCTATCGTCGTACCGACCTGATCCATGTGGACGTGCGCCAGGAACAGTTCGCCTGGCGGCACTGAGCCTCACGCGACGGCGCTGATCACCTTGCCGAGCTTCTCGGTCATTTCCGCGATCTGACTTTCCGAAACGATGAGCGGCGGCGCCAGAACCAGCGTGTCGCCCGCTGTGCGGATCAAAAGATCCTGATTATGGAAAGCCTCGTTCAGGGCCTCGAAGCCGCGTTTGCCGGGCCCCCCCGCGTTGGGGTCAAGGTCCACGGCGCCGACAAGGCCGATGGTGCGGATGTCCGCCACATTGGGCAAGCCGCGCAGGGCGTGAACGGCGTCGCCCCACATTGATTCGAGCCGCAGGACGCGGCCGAAGAGGTCCTCCCTCGCATAGATGTCGAGCGTCGCCAGAGCCGCCGCACAGGCGAGCGGATGGGCCGAATAGGTATAGCCATGGAAAAGCTCGACGGCATGGTCCGGGCCCTTCATGAAGGCGTCGTAGATGCCTTTGCGCACCAGCACGCCGCCCATGGGTACAGCGCCCGCCGTCACGCCCTTGGCAAAGGTGATCATGTCGGGCACGACGCCATAGCGTTCCGCCGCGAAGGCGTGGCCGAGGCGGCCAAAGCCCGTGATGACCTCGTCGAAAATCAAGAGGATGCCGTGCTTGTCGCAGATTTCGCGCAGGCGCTTGAGATAGCCCTGCGGCGGCGGCAGAACACCCGTCGAGCCCGCCATTGGCTCCACGATCACCGCCGCGATGGTGGAGGCGTCGTGCAGGGAGACGATGTTCTCAAGCTCGTCAGCGAGGTGTGCGCCCCATGCAGGCTCACCCTTGGTGAAGGCCTGCTCAGCGCGGTTGTAGGTGGTGGGCAGATGGTCGACGCCCGTCAGCAGCGAGCCGAAATATTTGCGGTTCGCGACCATGCCGCCGACGGAAATGCCGCCAAAGCCCACGCCATTATAGCCCCGCACCCGGCCGATGAGCCGCGTGCGCGATCCCTGACCCGTCACGTTCCAATAGGCGAGCGCGATCTTCAGCGCGGTGTCGACGGCCTCGGAACCTGAGTTCGTGAAGAAGACATGGTCGAGATCGCCGGGCGCCATGGCGGCCAGTCGTGAGGCCAGCTGAAAGGCCTTGGGATGGCCGATCTGGAAGGGAGGCGCATAGTCCATCTCCTGCGCCTGGTTCTGGATGGCGGCGACGATCTCGTCGCGCCCATGGCCCGTGTTCACGCACCACAGGCCAGCGACGCCATCGAGCACTTTGCGGCCTTCGGGCGTGTGATAATGCATGTCCTTCGCGCGACCGAGCATGCGCGGCGCCTGCTTGAACGCGCGGTTAGCCGTGAACGGCATCCAGTAGGCCGCCAGATCATTGGGCAGATCTTGAGTCTTGGACATAGGTGGCTCCTGTGCGCCGCAATATATTACACGCTGCGCTGGCGGCTGACCAATTGCTAGGGCGATTCCGCCCGCGCCGCCTCGGTGTCCGCCGCGACTTCGACCGCGCCGCTGGTCACAGGCGCACGCACGACGGTCACGGTGCAGGGCGCTTCGGACACGACCTGCGAGGCGGTTGTGCCCAGAAGGCGCCGCAAGGTCGATCTGGTGCGGGCGCCGATAAGCACCTGATCGACATGGTTCAACTTCGCATAATCGATCAGCGCCACCGCTGGATCCATATGTTCGATCACATGGAAGGTGATGCGTTCCTGCGACAGTCCAAGCGGACGCGCCCATTCCTTGAGTTCGACCAGCCGTTGTACATGCACGTTGCGGCCGGATTCATCGAGGGCGTAATTGATCGTCAGCCGGTTGAGCTTCAACACATTGACGCAGGCTATGCGCACGCCCGGCATAGTGGCGAGCACGCGCTTCACATTGGTGCGCAGCTCATCAAAGAGCTGCTCCATATCTTCGGACAGATCGACCGCCACCATGATGATGGGCGCGAGATTGTTCTGCGCTGCGCGTGGTTGCTGTGGTCCGTCGGGCCCGCCAAGTGCGGCGAACCAGCGCTTCCATGCGTCGAAGTAGCTGTTGCGCTCCATGCGGGTGGCGCGCTCTGTCAGCGGCACTTGCTCAAGATTGCCGAGATCGAAGGCGAGCTGGGCTGGCGTTGCGTAACGCAGCTCCGGGTCGACTTCGAGGCACCGTATGATCACTTCCTGCAAAGCCGGCGGGATCTTCGGATTGATGCGGCGCGGCGGCACGGGATCGCGCCACAGGCGATTTTTCAGCGAACTTTGCGCCTGCGGTACGCCAAATGGCCGCACATTCGTGGCGAGATAATAAAGCAATACGCCCAGTGAATAGATATCCGAGCGCGGATCTGAGCGGTTCTTGAAGATCTGCTCAGGCGCGATATAGGGCCCTGTGCCCATGGGCACGCGAAACTCTTCTTCGAGGAGATCAGGAAGCTGCAGATGGTGCGACAGGCCGAAGTCGATCAGCGCCGCCTCACCGCTCTCGCGCAGCATGATGTTGGAAGGCTTGATGTCGAGATGCAAAACGTGTTGGCGATGCAGATCGACCAGCGCGGTCGCGACCTTTGCGCCTAGCGTCACGATTTCGTCGGCTGGCAGGGGCGCTCGGTCGATAAAAGAAAAGAGCGAATGGCCCTGAATATATTCCATCACGAGATAGGGCTGGCGCGCGAAATCGCCGACGGCATAAAACTTGGGAACATGCACGCCAAACAGGCGCGGGAGGATCATCATCTCCATCTCGAAACCGACGATGATCGTGGCGTCGTCGCCATCCAGAATGGTAGGCACCTTCATGACGATGGGCACATCGATGCCCGGTTTCGTAACGCGCCAGAGGGTCGCCATGCCACCGGAGTGGATCTTCTCGCCGATCAAGAAACCGTCGATGGTCGAGCCGGTCTGAATCCGTTGGTGCGTCATCCCTTACCGTCCGATGAAGAGGCGCGCCGCCAGAATCTGGGGCAGATTGGCCGCGTGAATTTTTTGCGCGGCCGCATCGACATTATAGGACACGCGCTGGAAGCTTAGCTCATTCGTGTCCGTGTCATATATCGTATAGGCGGCGAGGGGATTGTGATCGCGCGGCTGGCCGACAGCGCCTTGCACGGCCAGCCATTTGCGGTTGCCGATGAGGGGGATGGCCGTCGAGCCCTGCGGAATGAAAAGGATCGGCGGGCGCTGGGGCTGCATGTGGAAGAGCTGCGGCTTATGCACATGCCCGCAGAAGGTGATGCGATGGTTCGTCGAGCGCAGGCTACGCTCAGCTGTCATGACGTCGGTGATATAGGCCCAGGATAGAGGGGCCGAGGCTTCCGAATGAACGTAGAGGCGGTCGTCTTCCTCGATCCGCATCGGCAGCTCGGCGAGGAAGTGGCGGGCGTCGGCGTCGAGTTGCCGAAAGGTCCAGTCCAGCGCCGCGCGTGCGTAGTCATTCATGCCGGTCGTGACACCGCGGGCGGCGGCCTCGTCGTGGTTGCCCAGGACGGCTAGCGCGCCCTTGCCCATGGCCTCTCGCACCCTGTCGACCACATAGATGGGGTCGGC
>CANBVC010000106.1 GCA_947372795.1 Beijerinckiaceae bacterium | reverse complement strand
CACGCCAGCCACGCCGACGAGCGTCGGGAGCAGGAGGAGGCGATCAAACGCCATCAGGCCGAATACAAGCGGCTTCAGGATCGCGTTCACGCCATGTATGTCGACAAGCTCGACGGTCTCGTCGACTCAGCCTTCTTCGATCAAATGTCGAAACAATGGCGCGCGGAACAGGATCGCTGCCTTCGCGAGATTGAACGGCTCAAATCTGCCGACAAATCCTATCTGGAAGAAGGCGTGCAGCTTCTCGAACTGGCGCGCAACGCCCAACGGTTGTTCGAACAGCAGGAGCCACGCCAAAAACGCCGCCTGCTCAATTTCGTTCTATCGAACTGCTCATGGGACGATGGAGAGGTGGTCGCCACCTTCCGCCAACCGTTTGATTTATTAGCGGAAACGAAAGCGATCTCTGCCGGCAAGCAGGCCGCAGCCACGGCCATTTCGGGCAAAAGTGAGATTTGGCTGACGACGCAGTTTGGCTCAACCGGTCTCCGGTTTCGGCAAAACGTTTACAGGGAAAAAACAGGGAAATTGTTGAAAATGCGACGAGGATGTGGGGCCCACCCCACAACCTGCCCACCCAAAACGCCCGGAAAACCGGGACCACCAGCCCTGTTCCCTGCCGCCAGGAACAGGGAATTAAAATCCAGCCGTCAGGGAATTTACGTCATTCATCTGACAGTAAATCAGCGAACCATCTCAGCCGGGGCTCAGTACTAGCAGCGCAGCCAACCATTAAATCGGGATACGAAGACGCTTTAACATGTGGAGATCCTCCCCCGCGCAAAGGTTATACTTGCGACCACAAAAAACTTTGGTATTTTAAATTTATCTCTTGTGCGCTCCCGGTGAGTGCGCGGTGGCTGATGCCATTGCAAGGTCAAGAGAGCGGGCAGCCATCCCCCCGGCGTGGGTCTGGGCAGCACTTTCAACCCGGCCAACATGCGCCTTGGGCGCATAGCTGTTTGGAGCTGCCCTATGAAGGCCAAGTCGCACAATCATCTTTTGAACTCCACCGCCATTCCGACACGGACTTGTGCTGCGGCTTGCCTCGACCTGAAGATCATCGAGGTCGCGCCTCAGTCCCTGAAGCCCCATCCCAAGAACGCGCGGACGCACTCAAAGAAGCAGATCCGGCAAATCAGGGCCAGCATCCGCACCTTCGGGTTTGTGACACCAGTCCTGATAGATAATGATGGGGTCATTGTTGCTGGCCATGCCCGGACGCAGGCCGCAATCGCGGAAGGCTTCCCCAGCATTCCCTGCGTTCAGGTCGGCCATCTCAGCCCTGAGGAGATCAGGGCATACATGCTGGCCGATAACAAGCACGCAGAGAACGCAGGCTGGGATCTCGAGTTGGTCGCAGACGAGCTGAACGACCTCAACCTGACGATGCCGGACCTCGATTTCGATTCCATCGGCTTCACCATCGCCGAGACAGACAGACTCATCGATGGATTGACGCCAGTTGAGGACGGAGACCCGGCGGACGACATTCTGCCACCGATCCCAAATGGCACTCCCCGCTGCCAACCTGGCGACATCTGGGCTTTAGGGCCTCACCGGCTTATTTGCGGAGACTCTCGCGATCAGGCGACGATCGCCGCGCTCATGGGCGACGAGCGCGCCCAGATGGTTTTCACCGACCCGCCTTACAATGTATCGATTGAAGGAAACGTCGGTGGTCTGGGCAAGATTAAGCACGGCGAATTCGCCATGGCGTCGGGGGAGATGTCGGTCAGTCAGTTCATTGAGTTCTTGAAGCAGATCTTCAAAGTGCTCGTGACCTTCAGCATCGATGGATCAATTCATTTCGTCTGCATGGACTGGCGCCACCTTTTGGAGGTCCAAACGGCGGCTCAGGTGGTCTACTCCGAGCTGAAAAACGTGATCGTCTGGGTCAAGGACAATGGAGGGATGGGAACTTTCTACCGCTCGCGACACGAGATGATCTTCGCTTTCAAGAACGGGACGGCACCGCATATCAACACCTTTGAGCTTGGCCAACACGGTCGTTATCGCACCAACGTATGGGAATATCGCGGTGTAAACACGCTCAAACGCGACCGGATGGACGAACTCGCCCTTCATCCAACCGTAAAGCCCGTTCAGATGATTGCAGACGCCATCAAGGATGTCTCAAGCAGAGGTGGATTGGTTCTCGACCTCTTCGGTGGCTCAGGATCGACGCTCATCGCCGCCCAAAAAACCGGACGCAAGGCCTACCTCTGCGAGATTGACCCGGTCTATTGCGACCGGATGATCGTTCGGTGGGAAAAGCATGCCAAGGATGAGACAGTCCTGATCGCCTGCGGTTGGCCAAGATCTGATGCGACGCGGACTGAGCACCCTCAGCAGAGTGCCGAGACCTCAGGGAACACCGAGAAACCAAGGAGGTGTAGCCGCCCGATCCCAGTAGCCTCTGAAATTAGCTCAGCTGGAGGGCAAGTCCATGGCAGATGATCGGAGCAAGCCCCCAAAGAAGAAAACCGCAGCCAATCGGCTTGGCAAATACGATGTTGGCTACGCGAAGCCACCCCCAGCGACACGCTTCAAACCCGGGCAATCAGGAAATCCACGTGGTCGGCCCAAGGGTGCCAAGAACAAGCAGCAGCACATCAGCACCGAGACCCTTCACGACATCATCCTAAGCGAAGCCTACCGAAAGGTCACCATTACTGAAGGTAACAAGCGCAGGGAAATCCCGATTCTCCGCGCGACAGTCCGCTCGATAGCCTTAGGAGCAGCCAAAGGGCAGCCTAGCGCACAAAAGCTTCTCCTTGACATCGTGAACAAGACGGAAGCGGCAAGACGCCAAGCCATTGAACGAACCGCTGAAGAGTTCGTACAATACCAATGCGAATGGGAGGAACTCTTCGAGCAATATAGAGCAAAGGGGTTACCACTTCCAAACCCAGCACCCCACCCCCACGACCTCCAGTTTGATGAGGCAACCGGAGCAATAACGATCATCGGCCCTCAAAATGAGGCCGCAAAATTGAAGTGGGAAAAATTATCCGACGACCTACAGGGCATCGAGGATTCCATTGCGGAATTGCAGAAATTTAGCGCGGACCCAAAGAACGAGGATATCAAGCATCTGATCGAAGCCGACATCGCTTTTGAAACCAACATCCGCGACCGCATTAGGGCCGCCCTGAAAGGGTGGCGCAAGAGGACATAGAAGGTACACCCAACGAACCATTTCCAGTGCAAATACCTGCGCATCGGCCCCACAGATGCCCTTACCATTGCAGCAAATGATTGTACTCTGCGAGGCAGGTCAATATGCCTCGCAATAGTTTCGGAATGAGGTTTGTGTGCCTCCTTTTCTCTCGGCTATTTCATCAGTCCGTAGGTTGTCTTTAGCTCATCATAAAAGCCCTGCTTCCGAAGCTCTTCGGTCAGGCTAAGGTCGACATAATCCTCGACTTTGCGGCTGCTGACGGGAACTTTGAGACCATCGAGTTGTTCGATGACATTCTTGGCGCCTTCGACCGAGGGCCGGCCGTCCAGCGGCATCATTTTGATGAAGTCGGCAACAGTGGCGTCGATCACGGCCTTGTCCTGCGTCTTGAACTTGGCACCAATGACTTCGCGTAGCTTCGCCTCGTTCTTGAGACCCCACTGGGCACCCTCGACATAGGCGCGCATGAAGCGAAGGGCGGTGTCGCGGTTACCCTGTATATAGGGGGCGGTCATGACCACGGCGTCGAAGATCCAGGCGCCGCCGGATTCCGAGAGGTCGAAGATCGGGATGAAACCCTTGACTTTCGCCTGCGAGATGGCGGGCTCAAGCAAAGGCGCAGCGTCGATGCGCCCGGCGATGAGGGCTGCATAACGCTGGCCGGTTCCGCCGACCTGCGTGATCTCAACATCCTGACGGCTCATGCCAAGCTTTGGCAGCAGGATCGACAGGGCGATGTCGGTCTCAGACCCGAAGGTGCTAATGCCGACCTTGGCGCCCTTGGGCAGCGCGGGCTCCAGCTTTTTGGCGGTGAAGATGGTCATGGGCAGGATATTCGCGCTGGCGACCACGGCGCGCAGGTCAGCCCCTTGCCCGTTCGCCTGTACCACCGGGGAAAGGCCAACATGCATGGCCTGGATCTCGCCGGAGAGCAGCACCTGCGTGCCGCGCGACCCGCCCTCCATGGACACGATCTCGACCTTGAGCCCCTGCTTCTCGAAGAAGCCGCCCGCGTCTCCAAGCCACACCGGAAGTACGGTGACGACGGGGGCGGAAATCCCGAGTTTGAAGGGTTTAAGATCCGCCGCCTGGGCGAAGCCCGACGTCGCCAGTGTGGTAAGCGCTACGAGGCCTAAGCGCGCAATTGCCCAATTAATCATGGTCTTCCTCCGTTTTTCAATGTGCTAAAATTACAGGCTTATTTGGCCCGCGTAACCTGCCCCTATTGAACAGCATCCCGCGCATTGGGTCGCCAGGCCTCCACCCGCGTCTCAATCCTACTCACCACTTCCGTCAGCGCCATGCCTGCGATGATGATGGTCATCACGCCGACGAAAACCGTGTCGGTCTGGAAGGTGGACCCAGCTCGGTTGATCATTAGGCCTAGGCCCATGGCCGAGCCGTAAAGTTCCCCCACCACAATTCCGATCATGGCGCGACCAATCGCGAGCCTCAGCCCCGCCAGCAGAAAGGGTAAGGAGCCAGGCACTAGTATGGAGCGGAAAAGGAAGCCCTCTGAGGCCCCAAAACTCGCCGCCACCTTCAGCAGCCGCGCATCGACCGTCCGAACTGCCGCGAACGCGCTGATGAATATGGGGATGATGGTCAAAAGGAAAATGATGAAGATGCGCGTGCCATAGCCCGTGCCCATCCACAGGATGATCAACGGCAGAAAGGCTACCTGCGGCGTGGCGTTCAGCGCCGCCATGAAGGGCTCCACCGCATAAGACAGCCGCCGATAGCGCCCGGTTATGAGCCCCAGCGGAATACCGATGAAGATCGCGCCCCCGAGGCCCGCCAGCAGCTCCATGCCGCTGATGGCCAGATGGGGCCATATTTCGCCGGTCACCACATATAGCCGCCAAGCGGCGACAGCCACCGACGTGGGCGAGGACAAGAAGATGGGCTTTATCGTCAACTTGTCGGCGCTGGCACCAATGAGCGGGCGGAAGAGATCAGCCCACCAGCCCCGCGACAGGCCCTCCCAGAACAAAAGAAAGAGCGCCATCATGGCAAGGCCGAGGATCAGCCTTTCATTTCGCAGATAGAAAGCGCGCGTCGCGCTCATCGCTTTGCTCCCTCGGGACGCCAGCGCTCGAAGCGCTTCTCGATCCGGTCCAACAGGCTGTTGATGACAAGACCTGTCACCGTGAAGATCACGACCCCCACGAAGACCACATCGGTTTGCAGTGTGTTTCCGGCATCTGCGATCATATGGCCTATGCCCGCAGTGGAGGCGTAAAGCTCGCCCACTACGACGCCCAGCAGCGCCCTTCCCGCGCCATATTTGAGGCCGGTGAAGATGAAGGGCACTGAGCCTGGCAGGATGATGCTGGTGAATATCTTGAAGCCTGAGGCGCCAAAACTGCGGGCGACCCGCAGGAACCGCGCCTCATTGGTCTTCACCCCAGAATAGGCCGCGATGGTGATGGGAATGACAGCTCCCAGAAAGACTACCGCCAGCTTCGACCAAACGCCGATGCCAAACCAGATGACAAGAATGGGCAGGAAGGTGATGCGCGGCACCGCGTTCATTATATCGATAAAGGGCTGCAACATGTATTGAGCACGCCGGTTCCAGCCGATGAAAAGCCCCAGCGGAACTGCCACCGCCACCGCAGCCATATAGCCCCAGATAAACTCGTTAGCGCTAACCACGAGATCCGACCAGATATCGCCTGTGCGCACCAGCTCCACACCCGCCGCCACCACACGGCTGGGCGAAGACAGAAACATTGGATCAACCCAGTGCCCGCAGGCATATTCCCAGAGCCCTAGGAACAGGGCCAGCGAGCCCCAGTTGGCGATCGCCTTTTCGTGCGAGGGGCACATTCTCAAGCCTGCCAAACGTCTATCTCGATGTTCAGATAGCCGTCCATCTTCTGGTTCTGTCCTTGATATAGCACCATGGTCAAGGCCCGTTCCTGGGCAATGGATGGACCCTCCAGCCATGTGCCCGGCGCTAGATCGCCACACGGATAAACTGGTGCATCGAAAAAGCCCGCATGCCTGAGGAAGGCCCGGCGGGTTTCCTGAGGCTCGGGCGAGGGGCCAGAGGTTTCGGGCCGCGGCGTCAGCTTCGAGTTAAGATTGAGCCCGCAGGCGATCTGCAACTTGGACTGATAGATCAATTCAAGGTCGATGGCGTTCAAGATTTACCCCCCGGGATCAGGCCCCTGCGCGGGACCTGTTAGCTTGTCCCTTCGAGGAAGTGATATTCTACTGTAAAGGGCCAGCGTCCAGCCCACAAGGTGCGCGCCGATAGAATTCAATTTAAGGCCCGGGCAGACAAACCAAAATGGGGCGTCGCTATCGCCCTACGGCTGACAACCGTAGTCTACAGAAGGAGAGACCTCTTCACATAAGGCCCCGGCGCTATTCGCCGAACGCACCGCCGCCAAGAAGACAATCAGTGCGGCTTTTATGGCGCGCGTGCGCTGGACCCGACTAGATGCCGATCAGGAATTGGGGTGATTGCGGTGAGGTGCGTCTCATTGCGTCGGCAGCTTGTCACTGACTCGCAATCCCGAGCTTCACGGCGAGGCTTAGGTTCCCGCGAATGAAGCTGGTGGCAGCCCCAATCTCCAGTAAATTAGGTATTAGGTACCTGATTTGAACGCCTATTTAATGCCACTGTAGCCCCTGAGAAGGGATCGAGCCTACAGTTACAAGCGTCCAGATCCGTGGTAAACGGTGGTCGCTGGCGCAGACCAGCGTCCGGGGGAAAAGTACGTGACGATCAAGCTTGAAGCACAGGACATAGGTCTCTCCTATTTTCAACTCCGCAGCGATACGCGTCTGGTGGCGCTGGAGGGCGTGAGCTTGAAAATCAATGAAGGCGAATTCGTCTCCATCGTTGGTCCCTCCGGCTGCGGCAAGACCACCTTCTTATCCATTGTAGATGGGCTGCTGCGTCCGACATCCGGTGAGATCATCGTGGATGGGCGCCTTGTAACTACGCCCGGCCCCGACCGCGCGGTAGTTTTTCAGGACGCTTCCTTGCTGCCTTGGCGAACTGTGCTGGGCAATGTTGCCTATGGGCTAGAATGCCAGCGCTGTCCAGGGCAGGAAACCAGAGAACGGGCGTTGCATTTCATCGACATGGTGGGCCTTCATGGTTTCGAGCAGCATTATCCACACGAACTCTCCGGCGGCATGCAGCAACGCGTCAATCTGGCCCGCGCACTGGTTATGGACCCGCAGCTTCTGCTGATGGATGAGCCATTTGCCGCGCTTGACGCACAAACGCGTGAGGCCATGCAGGAGGAACTAATCGAAATCACTGTGAAAGCAAAGAAAACCGTGCTCTTTATCACACACCAAATTGATGAGGCGGTGTATCTTTCAGACCGCGTCATCGTCTTTTCTGCGCGTCCGGGACGAGTGAAGGCGGAAGTGCGGGTTCCCATCGAACGGCCGCGCAAGCTGCGTCTTAAGCGCGACCCGCTCTTTCATGCGCTTGAGGACGAAGTCTGGGCCCTCGTCCACGATGAAGCTGCCCCTGCCTTGGCTTAGGCCTTCAACACGATCAAAATATCTCGGGCTAGAACACACGACGATAGCGCAATCAACAGGTGCACTTCCTGAGCGCAGACATACGATCCGGTCTGAGGAACACAGCCAGGAAAGCGATTGGCGCTTAATTCAGGACCTGATCTCTAAATGCATGAGGTCGTCAGAAACGGGTCAGGACACACCGGTTTTCCGATCGTTTGTATTTTAACGACCTGTCAATGTGACCTCAGGCATCACGTCGCTTGCGAACCGTTCCATACCATTCTGCAAGGGATAGAATTGCAGCATGAAGAGATCGACGCCCATCTCATTCCATCGCTTCAGGCGGTCGACGACCGTCTTCGCACTACCAATGATACCCGCGCTCAAGCCGTTATAGGCGGATTTCAACGTCGGGTCTGACATCGCCGCCGCTTTGTAATCGGACGCGAAATCAAGCGCCTCCTTATCCGTTTCCCCCTGAACGACACAGGCGCTGAGACCAAATCGCATTGTACGTCCAAGGGCGGCGCACTTTCGCCTCATCTCATGCATTTCGGCTTCGACCTTTATCAAGCTTTCGTCATAACGCTCAAAATCGTTGACGGGATTGACGAACCAAACTTCCGCCTCACGGGCGACGACATCCATTCCGTCCTCGGCGCGGCTCGCCGCATAGATCGGAGGGTATGGCTTGCGAACGGAACGTGTAGGTACTGCACAATTCTCGAATGAGTAAAATTCGCCATTAACGGAGACTTCAGCTCCGGTCCAAAGCTTCTTTAGACACTGAATGAATTCCTCCATACGCCGGTATCGCGCAGCACCGATCTCGATCCACTCACCAAAAGCATGAAACTCATGGGGGCGAGTACCATTGACGATGTTCACGCAAAACCGCCCACCACTTATGCGATCAATCGAAACAGCCTGCTTTGCAACAACGCGCGGATCGATGATACCAGGATGTACGGCGGCCATGATCTCGATCGTCGATGTATGTGCAGCGATCGCTGTCGAAAGGATCCAGGAATCTAGATCTGGGCCCAGAAACCTCTGAGCAATAAGCGTGATCGAGAAGCCGAGCTTCTCAGCACGCTTGATATATTCGAGAGATCCCAAATAGTTGGCATCGACCCCGCCCCCCTGTTGGAGCAGAGCCTCAAAGGCCGGTGCGAATACCCCGGCAGGCCGGATACTGAGTGGCGCGGGGCACCAAATTCCCAACTGCATGATCTACCTCGATGATATGATTGGGCTAGTTCTCTGATACAACCCCGCCAAATTCGACGGGCGGTGAAATGACCTCTCTTGGAGCAGCCTAGACCCTTGTGATCGGCCCCATTGACTGGTCCAAGTTGAATGTTAGTGCAGAACGGGTTTGGGCGCTAGCGCGGGCGGCGGAGTTGGTCGGGGTTGCGGAGCCGACCGCGCGCCCATGACCGGTATGAAGACCTCAGGGGCTGGCGACTGATAGCCGAGCGATTGGTGCGGACGGACCGTATTGTAGTGCCGCGGCCAGCTTTCCAAGATGATAGGAGCCTCGGCGAGCAAGTAGAAGATCTCGCCGTCCAATAGCTCATCGCGAAGCATGGCGTTGAAGGATTCTATGAAGCCGTTCTCCCATGGGCTTACGGGCGTGATGTAGGTGGTCTTCGCCCCCACGGCCCCAATCCACTCCTGGACCGCCTTGGCGACGAACTCGGGACCATTATAGGAGCGGATATGGCCCGGGACACCCCGAAGGATGAACAGATCCGACAGGACATCGATGACGTCGGCTGATTTGAGCCTTCGGGATATTCGGATCTCAAGGGCATCATGGGTAAACTTATCGACAACATTAAACATGCGATATTTCCTAATGTCATGGGTGCGGTCTTCGACAAAGTCATAAGACCAGACGTGATTGGGATATTCAGCGCGCAAGCGCACACATGAGCCGTGGATGGGCCAAAGACGACCCGCTTGGATTATTTAGCCGGGACTTTGAGCCCGTCGCGTCGTCAGATCCGTTCGACTCGCTTGTAATTGACGACCCAGCCGCCGTGCTTCGAAGCAGCGCCGAAATCTTCCGATAGCCATATCGACAATATTGGCAGGTAAGTTCGATGATGCCGGCGGTTAGCCGCTCCTCATCTGCCCATCCCATGGGAACCAGACGCTGGGTGGAGATGTGCTGTCCTAGGCTCAGGACCCATTAATTTTCTTGCGGATCACTCAATTCACTGATTCACTCGTTACGTCTGGGAGGCGTGACGATGTCTGACTTGTTCCTTCTGAGCGAAGCGCAAATGCGCCGCATTGAGCCTTATTTTCCGCTCTCGCATG
>CANBVC010000105.1 GCA_947372795.1 Beijerinckiaceae bacterium | reverse complement strand
CCGACCGAACGCATGAGCAATTCGGTGCTGTAGCCGGCGCCCGCGCCCATATCCAGAACCTTCATGCCGGTCTTGGCGCCGATGAAGGGGAGGAACTGCGCAGCCTGCCGTTTGCCATCGTTCTGGCGATCAGCGTCGCTGCGATCAGGCGCGGCGAGAACAGCCGTATAATCCTGCGCGCGCGCAACGCCCACGCTCGCCATGACGAATACGCCGGACATGACGGCTGCGAAGAAAGCGACGGCTCTCATGGTGGACCTCCCTGATCGTTGAACGCGCATGATCGATCCAAGTCGCGATGATGGCAAGCCAAGGCTCAACGCGCGAAGCTTCACCCCTCCAGCGCTTCGCGGATCATTTCCAGCTCAAGCCATTCATTTTCAATCCGATCGATCAGGCTCTGCAAGTCGCCATAATCCTTGGTGGCTTTGGCGAAGCCGTTTGGATCCTTCGTATAAAAGTTTGGATCGTCCATTTGCTTCTGCAGCGCGGCCTGTTTCACGCGCGCTTCCTCAATGCGAGGAGGGATCGTTTCCAGCGCATGTTTTTGCTTGAAAGATAGGCGACCCTTTGTCTTCACCGGAGCTGTGGCAGACAGGGCGGCGCGTTTTTTCTCGCGCTCTTGCTTGCGCGAAGGCGCTTCGCCGCCAAGACCAAAACCACGCTGGGAGACCATGTCCGAATAGCCGCCGGCATATTCAACAAAACGCCCCTCTTCCTCGCCGACAATGACCGAAGTTGAGACGCGATCGAGAAAATCGCGATCATGGCTGACGACGAGAACCGTGCCGGGATAGTCGGCGATCATCTCCTGCAGGAGATCGAGTGTTTCAAGATCAAGATCGTTTGTGGGTTCGTCGAGGACCAGCAGATTGGATGGCAGCGACAGCGCGCGCGCCAGCACAAGCCGTCCGCGCTCGCCGCCGGAGAGGCGCGACACAGGCGTGCGAGCCTGTTCGGGCGAGAAGAGAAAATCTTTCATGTAGCCGATGACATGCTTGCGCTCGCCATTGATGTCGACGAAATCGCCGCCGCCGCCCGTCAGAAAATCCTTCAGCGTGGACTCAGCCACGAGCGTCATGCGCCGCTGGTCGAGGCTCGCCATCTGCACATTGGCGCCAAGCCGCAGCTTGCCGCTATCGGGCTCAAGCGCGCCGGTCAGCATCGAAATAAGCGTCGTCTTGCCAGCGCCATTGCGTCCTACGACGCCCACCCGATCGCCCCGCATGATGCGCGTGGAGAAATCAGCGACGATGACGCGTTCGTCATAAGCCTTGGAGATATGTTCGGCTTCGATGACGAGCTTGCCGGAGACGGCGCCTTCGGAGACGCTGATCTGAACATCGCCAAGCACTTTGCGCTGTTCGCGAACCTGCGAGCGAAGCTCGGAGAGCCTGCCCATGCGGCCCATGTTGCGCTTACGCCTGCCGCTCACCCCATGGCGGACCCAATGTTCTTCATTGACGATCATGCGATCGAGCTTGTGGCGGTCGCGCTCTTCTTCTTCGAGGACCTGATCGCGCCAGGCCTCGAACTCGCCAAAGCCCCGGTCGAGGCGGCGCGTCTGTCCACGGTCGAGCCAGACGGTGGCGTTGGTCAGCGTCTGCAGGAAGCGCCGGTCATGGCTGATGATGACAAGGGCGGAGCGCAACGACGCCAGCTCCTTCTCAAGCCATTCGATGGCTGGGAGATCAAGATGGTTGGTCGGCTCGTCCAGCAACAGAACATCGGGCTCAGGCGCCAGCACGCGCGCGATGGCCGCGCGGCGCGCCTCTCCGCCTGACAGGCGGGACGGGTCCTCATCGCCGGTGAGGCCGAGCTGCTCCACAAGGTAGCGCGCCCGATAGGGCTCGTCGCCAGGCCCCAGCCCCGCCTCGACATAGGCCAGCACCGTGTCGAAGCCGGTGAGATCGGGCTCCTGCTGCAGATAGCGTACCGTAGCGTCAGGCTGGAAGAAGCGTACGCCCTTGTCAGATTCGATCTGGGCCGCGGCGATGCGCAGCAGGGTAGACTTGCCAGAGCCGTTGCGGCCGACCAGCGCCAAACGCTCGCCCGGCGACACGGAAATCTCCGCGCCATCCAGCAAAGGCTTGCCGCCGATGGTGAGTTCAATGCCTTGAAGAGTCAGAAGAGGGGGAGCCATTGCGCCTAACCAAAAAGAGATCGACCGGGGTGTAGGCCATCGCGTGGTCTTATAACAGGGCGAAGGCGTTATCAGGGTGAAACTCTTTTTTGCGAATTTCCTTGTATGGATCGCAGGAGTGTTCAACAGGGACGTTTCGATGACGCAGACTGTCGCAGCGGCAATGGCCGCGCTGGAGGCGCACCGGGTTGAAATCAGCCAGCATCGTATCGCCGATTTCTTCGCGGCGGACCCGGACCGTTTCGCGCGTCATCACATCACGCTGGACGACCTTCTCTTCGATTATTCGAAGCACCGGATCACTGACGCCACCCTCGCCCATCTGCTGTCGCTCGCCCGCGCCGCAGGGGTGGAGGAGCATCGCGAGCGGCTCTTTGCGGGCGATTTGGTCAATAA
The DNA here is from genome assembly GCA_947372795.1 of Beijerinckiaceae bacterium. Classification (GTDB taxonomy): domain Bacteria; phylum Pseudomonadota; class Alphaproteobacteria; order Rhizobiales; family Beijerinckiaceae; genus Terripilifer. The sequence goes on along the minus strand of CANBVC010000105.1, from coordinate 7,550 downwards.
TACCGAAAACCGGCCCGCGCTGCATATGGCGCTGCGGAGCTTTTCAGGCGAGGCCATGCAGCTCGATGGCGAGGATGCCTGCGCCCAGGCGCGGGCTGAGCGGGCGCGCGTCTTCGCCTTCGCCGAGGAGTTGCGGCAGGGGGTGATTTGCGGCGCAACCGGGCGGGCCTTCACAGACGTGGTCAATATCGGCATTGGCGGCTCCGATCTGGGACCTGCCATGGCGGCGCGGGCGCTCAGCCCCTTCGGCAAGCCGGGCCTGCGCATGCATTTCGTCGCCAATGTGGACGGGGCGGACCTCGCCGACACGATGACGGACCTCGATCCAGCGCGCACGCTCTTCATCATCTGTTCCAAGACCTTCACCACCCAGGAGACCATGGCCAACGCCCGTGCGGCCCGCGCCATGGTTGTGGCGGCGCTGGGCGAAGGCGCTGTGGCTGATCATTTTGCAGCGGTATCGACTCGAAACGATCTGGTCGCCGCTTTCGGCGTGAGGCCGGAGCGGACCTTCTGCATGTGGGACTGGGTGGGTGGCCGCTATTCGATCTGGTCGTCCATCGGACTGTCGCTCGCCATCTTCATCGGCCCGGAACATTTCGAAGACTTCCTGCGCGGCGGCCACGATGTGGACCGGCATTTTCAGGACGCGCCCCTGCAGGACAATATCCCGGCCCTGATGGCCCTTCTGGGCGTCTGGTATCGCAATATCTGGGGCTGCCAGTCCCATGCGGTCATCCCTTACGACCAGCGGCTCGCCCGTTTCCCGGCCTATCTGCAGCAGCTCGACATGGAGTCGAACGGCAAATCGGTGACGCGGACGGGCGAGAAGGCGATGTTCGAAACCGCCCCCGTCATCTGGGGCGAGCCCGGCTCCAATGGCCAGCACGCCTTCTTCCAGATGCTGCATCAGGGCACGGATGTGATTCCGGTGGACTTTCTGGTGGCGGCGAAGCCCACCTCCGCCGCCGCCGGCCAACATGACCTGCTCGTCGCCAATTGCCTAGCCCAGAGCGAGGCCCTGATGCGCGGGCGCTCATTGGCGCAGGCGCGCGAGGCCTTGCTGGCGCAGGGGCTGGATGCGCGGGCTGCCGCGGCGCTCGCGCCCCACAAAACTTTCCCCGGAGATCGGCCTTCCAGCACCTTCCTCTATCGCGCCCTGACGCCCCGCCAGCTCGGCCGGTTGATCGCGCTCTACGAGCACAAGGTTTTCGTCCAGTCCGTAGTCTGGAACATCAACCCGTTCGATCAATGGGGCGTCGAGCTCGGTAAAGAACTTTGCAATCGGCTTGCTCCAATGGTGAGCCAACGGACCGCGCCGCTTGACGAGCTGGATGGCTCGACAGCCGGGCTCATCGGCTGGCGCAGAAGCCTTCAGGGCTGAAACTTATTCGTCTTCGCCGAAGCGGTTCGCGATCAGTGCGCCGATGCCATCAAGCGCCGCCTGCGCCTGCGCGCCCCGCGCTGAAACGGTGATGGTGGAGCCAAGGCCCGCGCCAAGGGTCAATATGCCCATGATGGATGAGCCGCCGACCGTCTCGCCGCAACGGCTGACGAAGATCTCGGCTTCAAAGCTTTCAGCGCATTGAACGAATTTTGCGGTGGCGCGGGCGTGAAGGCCCTTGCGATTCACGATCTCAAAGGTGCGCGAAATAGCTCCCTCGATCGGGGCTGCAGTCTCAGCGCAATCGTTGCAATCGTCTTGGTCCATCATTTTCCGCTCAAGATACGGCTTGCGACGGAAATATATTTCCGTCCCGCATCCTGAGCCTGAACGACCGCCTGTTCAAGCGTTGATTGCTCGCGCACTGAGGCGAGCTTGATCAACATGGGAAGGTTTATGCCCGCGACAACATCGACGCGCGACCCTTCCATAACGGAAATAGCGAGATTTGAGGGAGTTCCGCCGAACATATCGGTCAGCAGAATGACCCCCGACCCGCTTTCGACAGTCTGGATGGCCGTGATGATGTCACGCCGACGCTGCTCCATGTCGTCCTCAGGCATGATCGTCACGGTCTCCACCTGTGGCTGTGGACCGACGACATGTTCGAGGGCGGCGCGGAATTCCGTCGCCAGACGCCCGTGGGTCACCAACACCATACCGATCATTTCGACCGACCGCTCATGGAATGTTCCGCTTCGCATCCTCCCCCGAGGCTCAGCCGGGAGGTGCGCCATTTTGTGCATTGCAACGCCAATGGCAAGTAAAATGAGCAGAATTCCTCATACCCAATTCAGGAAGGCCAGGATCCGGCGGGCGGACTCCTGCGGCGTGCAGCCCGTCCATATGGTCAAGGCGGGCAGGCGAACCCCCTCGAGAACCACCTCGGGAGCCTCTTCCTCGGGCAAGCGCGGCGGCGCCTCGCGCAGATCGACCACGCAACGCAGAACGCCTGCGACCTCTGGAATTACGGTCAAAACGCCGGTCGCGCGCTCCTCAATTCGCCCCGTGATGGCAGGATGGCCGCGCACCAGCGCCCGCCCGCCCGCAAGGCTCACCGCCACCCGATCGTCGCCGATGAGGCGGGTGAACAAACCTCGCCGCCGGGCCTCGGCCATTAGGGCGAGGGCGAGCTGACTTTTTCCCGTCCCCGAAGCGCCGCGAATCAAAACCGCTGCCTCGGCGACGATGACTGCGCTCGCGTGCATGTATGAGCCCGGCTCGCTCACTTGAGTTCAGGGAACCAGATGGTGAAGCGCGCGCCCCGCACTTCGCCGCCACCCGAATCAAGCCAGTTCGACGCGGTGATCCGGCCCCCGTGCGCGTCCACGATCTGACGCGAAATGGACAGGCCGAGACCCGAATTCTGGCCGAAGCCGTGATTGGGTCGATCGGTGTAGAACCGTTCGAAGATCCGCTCGAAGGCATGAGCGGGAATGCCGGGGCCATCGTCGTCGACGATGATTTCGATCCCCTCCTGCGTGGCGAAGCCGCGCGCGCCCGAACGGCCACGGCGCAGGGCTATGCGGACGCTGCCGCCGCGCGGGGAGAAGGAACGGGCGTTTTCGAGAAGGTTAGTGAGAACCTGACCAAGACGTAGATCGTGGCCGCGCACCACGTACCCGCCCTTGCCTGCCGACGCCGCCGCGACAGGCGAGACATCTACGGTGAAGGTGACATTGTCGCCCCGCTCGACCTGATTGGCCATATCCGCGACCGCGCGCACGAGCAACGCCATATCCACCGGCTGCATGTCGGCGCGCGCCAGCTCCGCATCGAGCCGCGAGGCGTCGGAAATATCGCTGATAAGACGATCAAGCCGGCGCACGTCGTGCTGAATGACGTCGAGCAGGCGCTTACGCGAATCATCATTGCGCGCCATAGGCAGGGTCTCGACCGCGCTGCGCAGTGAGGTGAGCGGATTCTTCAACTCATGCGCAACATCAGCCGCGAAACTCTCGATTGCGTCGATGCGGTTGTAGAGCGCGCCCGTCATGTCGCGGAGGGCACCGGAGAGATGGCCGATCTCATCGGCGCGGTCGGTGAAATCGGGAATTTCCTGACGTGACTTGATGCCCCGGCGCACGCGCTCCGCAGCCTCGGCCAAACGCCGCATGGGCTCGGCGATGGCGCCTGCGAGAAACACCGACAGAAGGAACATCACCGCCGCCGAAACAAGGAAGATGCGCACGATGGCCCAGCGCTCAGAGGCGATGATCTTGTCTATGTCGCCGCCCTGGGTCGACATGAGCAGCACGCCGCGCACCGCGCGAAAACGCTGGATCGGCACCGCCACCGAGACGATGGTTTCGCCCTTGGTGTTGACGCGCACGATGGAGGAAGAGGCGCCCTTCAGGGCATCCTCGACTTCGGGGTAGCCCCGCCCATTGCCAACGCCGATATCCTCGTAGATGGGCAGGCCGACTGAGCCAAAGCGCCCGCGCAACATGTTCCATGTGCGCTCGAATATCGTGCCTTGAGCCTCATCCTGACCCGCTGCGGGAAGATCGAATTTCAGGATGTTGGAGCGGGGCGTGAGCGAGCGCGAATCAAGCAGCAGAAAGCCTTCGCGATCATAGATGCGGGCGCGCGTGCGGGTCGGCGAAACAAGGCGGCGCAGCACCGGGCCGACGCGCTCGGGGTTAATGGAGAATTCAAGCTGGGGATCAATCTCGCCCGCAGCGCCATAGCTTTCGCCGGGCGCAAGCTGCAACAGCTTTTCGGGATCGATAGTAATGGCGTCAGTCTCCACCGCAGCAGAGGCCGCGATCGCGGACGCGATGATCTGGCCTTGCGTCTGAAGGCTCTGCACTCGCGCATCGATGAGGCCTTCGCGGAACTGGTTCAGGTAGAGAAAACTGATGAAGAGCGCGACGAGTCCGCCGAGATTGAGGACCACGATGCGGCGCGTAAGGCTGGAGCCAAGGCGCGCCTGAAGCGCGGCGACAATGCGCCTTCGCAAGGGACGAGGAGGCGGAAGGGCGCGCCCGTCATCGTCAAGCGGCTCCCCCTCGATCTTTTGCACGCCAGCCTTGTGCATATGATGCGCGTCGATTGTCATGCCCCGGTCCGATCAGACGCCCGCTCCGCCTGCAAAGCCGTCACGCTTCCTTGAAGCGATAGCCCACGCCATAAAGCGTCTCGATCATCTCGAAGTCGTCGTCCACGACCTTGAACTTCTTGCGCAGGCGCTTGATGTGGCTGTCGATAGTGCGGTCGTCCACATAGACCTGATCGTCATAGGCAGCATCCATGAGAGCGTTGCGGCTCTTCACGACGCCCGGCCGGGTGGCGAGCGCCTGCAGAATGAGGAATTCGGTGACGGTGAGCGTCACCGGCTCATTCTTCCATGTGCAGGTATGGCGCTCAGGATCCATCTTGAGCAGGCCGCGCTCAAGAATCTTCGCCTCCGCCTCTTTTTGGGCGGCCGCCTCCTTCGGGTTGGCGCGGCGCAGGATCGCCTTGACGCGCTCGACCAGCAGACGCTGTGAGAAGGGTTTGCGGATGAAATCATCTGCGCCCATTTTCAGGCCGAAGAGCTCGTCGATCTCCTCATCCTTGGAGGTGAGGAAGATCACCGGTAGATCAGATTTCTGCCGCAGGCGGCGCAGAAGCTCCATCCCGTCCATGCGCGGCATCTTGATGTCGAAAATGGCGAGATCAGGTGGCGACTGCTTCAGCCCGTCGAGCGCGGCGGCGCCGTCCGTATAGGTCTGCACGCGGTAGCCCTCGCCCTCAAGGGCGATGGAGACGGAAGTCAGGATGTTCCGGTCGTCGTCGACAAGTGCGATGGTCGGCATGGGACTTCGAACCTCGAGGCTGGGCCGGGCATCCGCCCGGCTGACCGGGACAGAAAACAGGCTGCGATCTGAATGCGCCATGAACCGCCATGTTCGCGCCGCGGTTGCGACACTTGACGCATAGATTGGCGCAAATGTGGCGGGCTGAGCGCCGCTAATGGTCAGCCCACTGAAATCAATATATACTTTTTTGACACGATTGGCACCCTTTGAGGCGTAAATGATCGAACGGTCACCAGATTCGCCGCCTTCCGGCCCCTTTCCGCTCCCGCCCGGCTATGACGCAATAGCTGAGGCGAAACAGTTGCTTCGCACGATCCGAACCGGCGCGCTGGGCACGCTGGCGACCAATGGCGGCTTTCCCTTCACGAGCCTGACGACCGTGGCGACAGACCACGACGGAACGCCTATCCTGCTTCTCTCGGGGCTTTCCGCCCATACCCGCAACCTTGCCGCCGACCCTCGCGCCTCCATCCTTCTGGCGCGGATTGGCAAGGGCGATCCCCTTGCTCACCCACGCCTGACCCTCGTCGGGCGGATCACGAAAGCGGCGGAGGATGATCGGGCGAGGCTTCGGGCGCGCTTTCTCGCACGCCACCCCAAGGCGGCGCTCTATGCGGATTTCGGGGATTTCGGGTTCTACCGGCTCGCCGGCGTCAGCGCCCATCTCAATGGCGGCTTCGCCAAGGCGGCGGATTTCGCCTTTGGAGATCTGCTGACCGATGTCGGCGACGCCGGCGCCTTGCTGGAGGCCGAGGAAGGCGCCCTCGCCCACCTCAACGAGGACCATGCGGATGCCCTCGCGCTCTATGCCGAGAAACGGGCCGGAGAACCTGCGGCGCGCTGGCGGGCGAGCGGGCTCGACCCCGAAGGGCTCGACCTGATGGCCGGCGACCTAACGGCCCGCCTCGTCTTTCCCCAGCGGATCACCGAACCGCAAGACTTGCGGCGGGTTCTGGCGGATCTAGCACGGCAGGCGCGGCAAAGTTGAAGGGTTCAATCTTGCTGCATTGCAGCAGATTCACCGAGTTTGATCATGGCGATTGGTTGAACTTGCCCTCAAGCCTGCGGGCGACTAAACCACCCCTGCCTTTATTCGCTAGAAAAGGCGGGATACGCGGGCGACCGGCTAGAGCCGGGCCTCAATCGGAGACGATCATGAAACAGTCGGGCACGTTCAATGCTTCTTTCGGGATCGACGCTTTCGGCCTCGAAGGCGTGCGAAGCGTTGCGTATAATCTTGAAGCTCCGATGCTCTATGAAGAGTCCCTGCGCCGCGACGAAGCTGTGATCGCGCCGGGCGGCGCCATCGTCGCCGAGACGGGCATTCACACCGGCCGCTCGCCCAAAGACAAGTTCACCGTGCGCGACGCCAACACCGAGACTGCGGTCTGGTGGGGCAACAACAATGCGATGACGCCGGCTCATTTCGAGACGCTGCTGGCGGACTTCCGCGAGGCTTGCAAAGGCAAGGACCTGTTCGTTCAGGATCTCTTCGGCGGCGCTGATCCGGCCCTGCGCGTCAAGACCCGAGTCATCTGCGAATTCGCTTGGCATTCGCTCTTCATCCGCAACCTGCTGATCCGTCCGGCCCGCGAAGAGCTCGCCTCTTTCATGGCCGACATGACCATCATCGACCTGCCGACCTTCCGCGCCGACCCCGCGCGCCATGGCTGCAAGAGCGAGACCGTCATCGCCATGGACCTGACCCGCAAGATCGTTCTGATCGGCGGCACCAGCTACGCAGGCGAGATGAAGAAGTCCGTCTTCACCTATCTAAACTGGATGCTGCCCGCCCACGGCGTGATGCCCATGCATTGCTCGGCCAATGTGAATGACGCTGGCGAAGTCGCCATCTTCTTCGGCCTCTCGGGCACCGGCAAGACCACCCTCTCGCAGGATCCTGACCGAATCCTCATCGGCGACGACGAGCATGGCTGGAGCAAGGACGGCGTGTTCAACTTCGAAGGCGGCTGCTACGCCAAGGCCATCCGCCTGTCGCGCGAAGCTGAGCCTGAAATCTACGCCACCACCGAACGCTTCGGCACGGTGATGGAGAATGTGGTGCTCGATCCCGTGACCCGCGTTCCCGACTTCGACAGCGAAGAGAAGACCGAGAACACCCGCATCGCCTATCCCATCAACTTCATCTCGAACTCTTCGGACACCGGCCGCAGCGGCCACCCGAAGAATGTGGTGATGCTGACCTGCGACGCCTTCGGCGTGCTGCCCCCCATCTCCAAGCTCGATCCGGCTCAGGCGATGTACCACTTCCTCTCGGGCTACACCGCAAAGGTGGCGGGCAC
>CANBVC010000104.1 GCA_947372795.1 Beijerinckiaceae bacterium | reverse complement strand
GGCTCCATCAACAAGCAGATCGTCGGCTTCATCAATGCCGCAGGCGGCCGGGCCATCGGCCTGTGCGGCAAGGACGGCAATATGGTCACCGCCACCAAGGTGACGCGTGTGCATGATCCCGCCCTCAATCAGGACGTGGACCTCGACCTTGGATTTGTGGGCGATCCCTCAAAGGTGGACACCACAGTTCTCTCGCAGGTGCTCGGCCGCGAGCTGATCCCGGTGCTGGCCCCCGTCTGTCAGGGCGCAGATGGCGAGACCTATAACGTCAACGCCGACACTTTCGCCGGAGCCATCGCGGGGGCGCTCAAGGCCAAGCGGCTGCTCTTCCTGACCGATGTGCCCGGCGTGCTCGACAAGGACAAGCAGCTCATCAAGGAGCTGAGCGTCAGCCAGATCCGTGCGCTGATCGCCGACGGCACGATCACCGGGGGCATGATCCCCAAGGTCGAGACCTGCATTTACGCCATTGAACAGGGCGTTGAAGGCGTCGTCATTCTCGATGGCAAGACGCCCCATGCGGTTCTGGTCGAGCTTCTGACCGATGGTGGGGCGGGCACGCTCATCACCCGATAGGTCCACCGCTCAAATATTTGGAAACCGGACCGGGGGAATATAGCTTATCGTTCCCCCGATCCGCAGGAGCCGCATTGAAAATCGATCATACGGAAGTCCCTTCGCTCGTCCCAATCAGCAGCGCAACAGCGCCGGTTGAAACGGCGAGCGATGCGCAGCTGGCGGCGCGCTTCGCCCATGTGGACACTTGGGTCTTCGACCTCGACAATACGCTCTACCCCTCCGACAGCGACCTCTGGCCGAAGATCGACGCCCGCATAACGTTGTTTCTGGCCGATCTGTTCGGCCTCGACGCCATGTCTTCGCGCGCGCTCCAGAAATATTATTATCAGCGCTATGGCACGACCCTGAACGGCTTGATGCTGGAACATGACGTCAGCGCCAGCCGGTTTCTCGAATTCGTTCATGACATCGACCGCTCCAGCATTGCGATCGACCATTCGCTGGCTGGCGCCATCGCAGCCCTGCGCGGACGCAAGCTCATCCTCACCAACGGCTCGCGCGAACATGCGCTGCGCACCGCGCAGAAGCTGGGGCTCGATCACCTCTTTGAAGATATCTTCGATATCGTCGCCGCTGATCTCATGCCAAAGCCTGCGCAGGAGACCTACGACCGTTTCTTCGACAAACATGAGGTCGAGCCTTCGCGCGCCGCCATGTTCGAAGACATCGTGGTCAATCTGCTGACGCCCCATGCCCGCGGCATGGTCACGACCCTCGTGGTGCCCAAAAAGGGGCAAGTCGACCATCGCGAGTCTTGGGAGCAACCCAGCATCATCCCGCCCCATGTGGACTTCACCACCGATAATCTGGCGGGATTCCTGCGGCGCCTCAATGCGGAACGGTCAGTCTATGACAAGCCGCCGCAAGGGGATGCGCTTGCGTGAGGAGCCCTGCTCTTCTATAGGCGGCGTTCAATCATTCCATGGAGGACATATGTCACCGAAAGGCTTGAAGGCCTCGGCGATGCTGCTTTGCGCAATCCTTTGCGCGAGCGTCGCCAGCGCCGCCGACTACTATACCGGCAAGAAGGTCGATTTCGTCATCGGCTCCGATGCTGGCGGCGGCTATGACATCTATGCGCGCAACATCGGCAAGCATCTGGGCCGGTTCTTGCCCGGCAATCCCACAGTTCTTCCGCGCAACATGCCGGGCGCAGGCAGCGGCACGGCGGCTGCGGCCCTGTTCCGCCTTTCCGCCAAGGATGGCACGGTCATTGGCGCGCTCTTTCCCGGCGTGATCGTTGGGCCGCTGCTTGAAGACCGGGCGCAGAACCTCTTCGACCCCAATAAATTCGAATATCTCGCGACCGCCGACAGCGGCACCCGGGTCTGCATCACTGGCCCGAGTTCGAAAGTGAAGACCTTCGAGGACGCCCAGAAGCAAAAGACCGTGATCGGCGCGAGCGCGGCGGGCGGCTCGACCCGCGATTACGCGGCCTTCCACAAGAACGCCGCGGGCGCGCAATTCGACATCGTCACCGGCTACAAGGGCACCGCCGACATCTTTCTCGCCATCGAGCGCGGCGAGGTCGACGGCCTTTGCGGTCTCGACTGGACGAGCCTCAAGTCCCAGCGACCCACCTGGCTGGAGCAGAAGTCGGTCAATATCCTTGTGCAAGATGGCATCGAGAGCGACCATGAACTCGACGCTCTGGGTGTGCCGAGCATCTGGAAATTCATCGCCCAGGAAAGTGACAAGGCTCCCGTGGAGCTGATCGTCAGCCAGCAGGTCTTCGGACGGCCCTATGTGGCGCCCCCCGGGACCCCGCCCGAAGTGGTGAAGATGCTGCGCAACGCTTTCGAGGCCGTGATGAAGGACGAAGCCTTCCTGGCGGACGCCAAACAGGGCCGTCTCGACATTTCGCCCCTGCGCGGCGAAAAGGTTCAGGACGTCGTCTCCAAACTCTATGCTGCGCCCAAGGAAGTGGTGCAGCGCGCCAGGCAACTGATCACGCCCTGACCGGGCGCAAACACATGAGGAACATCCTATGGATTCCGACGCGCTACGCGCCATGCAGGCGCCCTACAAGGACAAGTACAAGTCAGATCCTGACTCCGCTGTCATCACCCTGAAGGCGCATGGCTCGATCGACGAGTCCAAGATCGCCTGCAAGGTCGAGACAGGCCGGGCGCTCGCCGTCGCGGGTCTGCATCCCGCCACCGGCGGCTCTGGCGCGGAACTGTGCTCGGGCGACATGCTGCTTGAGGCGCTGGTCGCCTGCGCGGGCGTGACATTGAAGGCGGTGGCGACCGCTCTGGCCATTCCGCTGAAGGCGGGCGTGGTGCGGGCCGAGGGCGACCTTGATTTCCGCGGCACCCTGGGCGTCGCCAAGGATGCGCCGGTGGGATTCCGCGAAATTCGCCTCACCTTCGACCTCGACACCGAGGCCTCGCAGGAACAGATCGATTCGCTGATCAAGCTGACAGAGCGTTATTGCGTGATCTTCCAGACCCTCGCCAAGCCCCCCAAACTGGGGCTGACGATCAACCGGACCTGACCAACGCGGGGCGGGCTGCAATAGCGCGGTTTCCGCCCCTTTTGGCCATTAAGCGCCGGTTGCGGCCGCAAATTGCGGCGCCCATATAGCCTCAAGGTTTCGAACAACTGCGCAGGCGCCCTTGCAGTCCGCGCGCTCAATACCAATCTCAGCTGCATCGGGGACCGGGTGGCCACGATCTTCATGATCGCCCCCGCCCGCAAATCGGATCGCTTCGGGGTCCGCGGTCCTGCGTACGGAAAGGAAAATAGACATGGCGAAAGTAATCGGTATCGACCTTGGCACGACGAATTCCTGCGTCTGCGTCATGGAAGGGTCGACTCCCAAGGTCATCGAGAATTCGGAAGGCGCCCGCACTACGCCTTCGATCGTTGCTTTCACGGACGATGGCGAGCGCCTCGTCGGCCAGCCGGCCAAGCGCCAGGCGGTCACGAACCCTGAGCGCACCTTCTTCGCGATCAAGCGCCTGATCGGCCGCACCTTCAACGACCCCATGACCCAGAAGGACATGTCGCTGGTCCCCTACCAGATTGTTAAGGGCGGCAATGGCGACGCCTGGGTCGACGCAGACGGCAAACATTATTCCCCCTCGCAGATTTCCGCCTTCACCCTCACCAAGATGAAGGAGACCGCTGAGGCCTATCTCGGCCAGACCGTCACGCAGGCTGTCATCACGGTTCCCGCCTATTTCAACGACGCTCAGCGTCAGGCCACCAAGGACGCGGGCAAGATCGCTGGCCTTGAAGTGCTGCGCATCATCAACGAGCCCACGGCTGCGGCGCTTGCCTATGGCCTCGACAAGAAGGGCTCCGGCACGATCGCGGTCTATGACCTTGGCGGCGGCACCTTCGACGTGTCTGTGCTGGAAATCGGCGACGGCGTCTTCGAGGTGAAGTCCACCAACGGCGACACCTTCCTCGGCGGTGAAGATTTCGACATGCGCCTCGTCGAATATCTCGCCGATGAGTTCAAGAAGGAAAACGGCATCGACCTGAAGAAGGACAAGCTTGCCCTTCAGCGCCTCAAGGAGGCTGCGGAAAAGGCGAAGATCGAACTGTCCTCCGCCACTCAGACCGAAATCAACCTGCCCTATATCACCGCCGACGCGAGCGGCCCCAAGCACATGGCGTTGAAGCTGACCCGCGCCAAGTTCGAAGCGCTGGTCGACGACCTGATCCAGAAGACCATCGAGCCCTGCCGCAAGGCGCTGAAGGATGCGGGCCTCACCCCTGCCGAGATCGGCGAAGTGGTGCTCGTGGGCGGCATGACCCGCATGCCCAAGGTTCAGGAAGTCGTGAAGCAGTTCTTCGGCAAGGAGCCCCACAAGGGCGTGAACCCTGACGAAGTCGTGGCCATCGGCGCGGCGGTTCAGGCGGGCGTGCTGCAGGGCGACGTGAAGGACGTTCTCCTCCTCGACGTGACCCCGCTGTCGCTGGGCATCGAGACCCTTGGCGGCGTGTTCACGCGCCTCATCGACCGCAACACCACAATCCCGACCAAGAAGAGCCAGGTCTTCTCAACCGCCGAAGACAACCAGACGGCTGTGACGATCCGCGTCTTCCAGGGCGAGCGCGAGATGGCTGCGGACAACAAGGTCCTCGGCCAGTTCGACCTCATGGGCATCCCCCCCGCGCCGCGCGGCGTGCCGCAGGTCGAGGTGACCTTCGACATCGACGCCAACGGCATCGTCAATGTGACGGCGAAGGACAAGGCCACCAACAAGGAACAGCAGATCCGCATCCAGGCCTCCGGCGGCCTTAGCGACGCCGACATCGAGCGCATGGTGAAGGACGCCGAGGCCAACGCCTCGGAAGACAAGCTGCGCCGCGAATTGGTGGACGCAAAGAACCATGGCGAGGCGTCGATCCACACGGCCGAAAAGTCCCTCAAGGATTTCGCCGACAAGGTCTCGCAGGCTGACAAGAGCGCCATCGAAGCCGCGATCACCGCCCTGCGCAGCGCGCTGGAAGGCGATGAGGCCGAGACGATCAAGGCCCGCAACGACGATCTTCTGCAGGCCAGCATGAAACTCGGCGAGGCCATGTACAAGGCCCAGCAGGGCGAAGAGGGCGCGCCCGCAGGAGCCGGCGCCGAAGCCCACGCTCACCAGGACGACGTCATTGACGCGGACTTCAAGGAAGTTGGCGGCGACGACAAGAAGAAGGGCGCCTGATGGCGCGGGGCGAGCGGGTTTTATCTCCCGCTCGCCTTTTTTGCGCCTTGAGCCCTCCTTGCCGAGGCCTTGGCGATATGATCTTAAGTTTCCGACCTTTGTTGAGGGGCGAGCGCCTGCGCGCCGCCCTCTATTCCCGAAGCGACGCCCAATATGTCCAAGGCTGATTACTACGAACTTCTCGGCGTCGCCCGCACCTGTACGGAAGCGGAGCTGAAATCGGCCTTTCGCAAGGCCGCCATGCAGCACCATCCCGACCGCAATCCGGGCGACAAGGACGCTGAGATCAAGTTCAAGGAAGTCAACGAGGCCTATCAGGCGCTTTCCGACAAAGAGAAGCGCGCCGCCTACGACCGCTTCGGCCATGCCGCCTTTGAGCAAGGTGGTGGCGGGTTTGGTGGAGGCGGGGACGGCTTCGCCTCCTCCATGTCGGACATTTTCGATGATCTCTTCGGCGGCTTTGGCGGCGGCCAGCGCGGACGCGGCAATGGACGCGAGCGCGGCGCTGACCTGCGCTACAATATGGAGATCAATCTGGAGGACGCCTTCGGCGGCAAGACGGCGACCATTCAGGTTCCGACCTCCATCGCCTGCGAAGCCTGCGCGGGTTCCGGCGCGAAGGCGGGCTCCAAGCCCAAGACCTGCTCGACTTGTTCGGGCCACGGACGCGTGCGCGCACAGCAGGGCTTCTTCGCCATCGAACGCACATGCCCGACCTGCGCTGGGCGCGGTCAGGTCATCGAAAACCCCTGCGCCGCCTGTTCAGGCGCTGGCCGCGTGACGCGCGAGCGCAATCTGTCCGTGAATATTCCCGCTGGCGTCGAGGACGGCACCCGCATCCGCCTTTCGGGCGAAGGCGAGGCCGGCATGCGCGGCGGTCCCTCGGGGGATCTTTATATTTTCCTCTCGATCAAGCCCCATCCGTTCTTCCAGCGCGATGGCGCGGACCTCTTCTGTCAGGTCCCGATTTCGATGGTGAAGGCGACGCTCGGCGGCGAGGTCACGGTACGCACCCTCGACGGGTCCGAATCAGTGGTGAAGATCCCGGAAGGGGCCCAATCCGGCCGCCAGTTCAAACTGCGCGGCAAGGGCATGCCGGTGCTGCGGTCTCGCGAGGTCGGCGATCTGCATATTCAGGCACGCGTCGAGACGCCCCAGAACCTCACCAAGCGCCAACGTGAGCTTTTGGCCGAATTCGACGCCGAATCATCCAACAAGACCCATCCCGAATCGGCTGGGTTTTTCGCCAAGATGAAGGATTTCTTCGACAACATCAGCCATCCCTGAGGTGGCTGGCCCCGCGCCCACCTTGGCCGGAATTCGTTCGACCTCAGCATGACATTTCCCCGAGATACGGGTAAGAATCACGTCGGCGCCTGGCACGTCGCACCCAGCTCCAAGAGTCGCCAGGAGAGGATTCGCGTTTGCGTTCGCAAATGAAGCGTTTGAATTCACAGGGCAAGGACGGAAAGGCGCCGCTCGAAGAGCGGTTCGCTGACGAGGCGCGTTTTTTCAAGGCCTGGGTGGAGAACCCCAAAGTCACTGGCGCGGTCTCGCCGTCAGGTCGTTTTCTGGCGCGCATGATGGCGCGCTATGTCGACCCGGCGTCGAGCGGCCCCATCATCGAGCTGGGGCCGGGCACGGGACCCGTCACCGTCGCCTTGCTGAAGCGCGGCGTGGCCCCTGAACGCCTCGTCCTCGTCGAATTCGATCCCTATTTCTGCAAGCTGCTCGCACGCCGCTTCCCCCGCTGCAAGATCGTGCAGGGCGACGCCTATAATCTGGCGAAGACGCTCGACGGCATGCTTGAGGAACCAGCGGCCGCCGTGGTCTCCAGCCTGCCGCTGCTGACAAGGCCGGACGCCGACCGCACCGAACTGCTGCGCCAGTCCTTCGGCATGATGCAGCCGCAGGGCAGTTTCATCCAGTTCACCTATGGCATGGTATCGCCTATTCCCCGGCGCACGCAGGCCAATGGCGCCATGCCTTTCGAAGCCGAGCCCTCGCCGCCCGTCTGGCTCAACCTGCCGCCTGCCCGCGTCTGGGTCTATCGCCCAACTGGATCCCCTGCCCTGATCCAGAAGGAGGCCGCCTTTATCGTGAGGTTCAAGGAAGGCGCCGAAAAGATGCGCGGTGAGTTCCGCGACACCCGCGACCGGGTCGAGGAAGGTTTCCGCGAGACCCGCGACAAGGTGGGCGTTGGCATCAAGGAACGCACCCAGCGCGCGCGCCGCCAGTTCGAGCTGCAGCGACTGCGCATGAGCAATGATCCCGCTCTGCGTCCGGCCATCGCCCTGCTGCGCAAGATCGGCGAACACAAGAAGCAGCCCAGAGACTAGGCGTTTTCATGATCAAGCTCGACCCCCGCGACCGCCTCATCGTCGCCCTCGACCTGCCCAGCGTCTCCGCAGCCGAAGCTATGGTCTCGCGACTGGGCGATGCAGTCAGCTTCTATAAGATTGGCATGGAGCTGACCTATGGCGGTGGGCTCAGCCTCGCCCGCGATCTCGCCAAGGCGGGTAAGAAGGTCTTTCTTGATCTCAAGCTCCACGATATTCCCAACACCGTCGCCAAGGCGACCGAACAGGTGGCCGACCTCGGCGCGACCTTCCTCACCATCCACGCCTATCCCCAGACCATGAAGGCGGCGCGTGGGGCGCTCGGCGGCTCGTCGCTTCAGTTGCTGGCCGTCACGGTCATGACCTCCTATGACGATACTGACCTCACCGAGGCTGGCTTTGCTTTCGGCGTGAAAGATCTCGTGGCGCGGCGCGCGCGACAGGCGCGCGAGGCGGGCGTACATGGGCTCATTCTCTCGGCTGAGGAGGCGGCGGACATGCGCGCGCTGGTCGGCCCGGATATGCTGCTCGTCACCCCCGGCATCCGCATGGCGGACGACGTGCTTGGCGACCAGAAGCGTGTGATGACCCCCGCCCGCGCCATCGCGGCGGGCGCCGATCACCTCGTCGTCGGGCGTCCCGTGACGCAGGCAGCCGATCCTGCAGCCGCAGCCAAGGCCATCGTGGCTGAGATCGCAAGCGCAGCCTGACCTGTCAGCGCGGGTACATAACTTCATAGAGCCGCAACGCCGTCGCCGCCTCGATTGGCCGCAGCCATGCAGGCGGCGTATCGCTGTTGAGCGCGGCGTCCAGTCCCTGCGGCGCCATGCGGACGAGCTGAGCCGCCGTTTCCGCCCAATCGCAAAGCGCGACATAGCGCAGATCAGCCGCGCGCATCATCTCCCGCGCCGCCTCGGGCTCGGCCAGAAAGATGTCATACATCAACCGATTGCCATGATTGTTGCGGTGATAGGGCCCGGCGATGACGCTGTGATCCGTATGAACCAGCAAATAGGGTCCAAGATCCGGCAAGGCCAGAAACGCGCCCTTTGGCAAGCTCCGTAACGGCGCGAAGGCCTCCGGGGCCAAGCAACTGGCGATGGTTTTCTCATATTCCTTCTCGGCCGGACGGTCCTTGAGGGGTATGGCGGCGGACCAGCCGACGCTGGTGAAGGGCGCGAGCGAGGGGATCAGCACGGCGACCGCCAGCATTTCGCGTCTGCCGCAGGCCTGCTGCACCCGCATCACCACCCAGACGCCACCGAGTAAGGCGAGCGGCGTCACGCTGCTGATCGCGCGCGTCATATAGAAAGCCGTGGCGCAGCCCGCGAGGGTCAGGGCCAGCAAGGCGAGGTAGCGAGTTCGGGCGAGACCGCGTTCGCGCCATGCGGCGGCGGCTATGGCGGCGGCGCCAAGCGCCCAGGACATGACCCAGCCCCCTAGCCCCTCAGGGTGTTCCGCAAGCTGGCTGGGGATGCTGAGGGCTTCGCGGACATTCGATAACCAGAGTTCGCGCACCAGCGGATCAATGGCGCTGAAAGGGTCAAGATAACAATGTCGGTCCAGCCAGAGGGGCGAGGCGGCAAGAAGCCCGACGACGCCCGTGGCGATGAGGCGTCCGCGCAGCTCGGGCTGGCGCCAGCGGTGGAAACCAGCTAGCGCCAACATTGCCAGAGCGCCCGCGATTCCACCCCTGACATAGACCGCCGAAATAGCGTCGCAGGCGCTGACGAACCATAGCGCCGGCGCCTGAAACAAGGCGTAGCAAATAAGCAGGCTCGCGCCCCACCCCGCCCCCATCCAGCCCAGCGCCGCACGCATAGGCCGCCCCTGCGCCACATAGGCGACTGGAAAGATGGTCATGAGCACGAGGATGAACGGCAGGTTCTCGATGGCGATGGACAGACTGAGAGCCGCGCAGCATCCTGAGAGCGCCGCCATGCGCGGGCGTTGCGGGTCAAGGCCTCGAAGGCAGCAATAGGTCATCAGCACCAGCAGGAGAATTTGCGGGGCGTGGTGATCAATACGCCCGGGCACGAACTGCCAGAGGCTCATTCCCGAAGCGATGAGGAGAAAGACGCCGATCATGGCGCCGAATGTCCCGGCAAGGAGCCGGCCACAAAGGGCGACCGCCCAAAGCAGCAACCCCTGCAGGATGAGGGGGAACAGAATACGGGCGAGGCGTTCGGCGATTTGCGGATCCGCGAAAAGACCAAAGAACCGCAGGAGCGCCCCGACGGGCATATCCACCACACGCGACCAGTGCATGATGACGCCAACAGGGGGATCCAGTCTTTCGACGCGCAGATCGTACCAGCCCCGACCCGCCAGCCAGTCGCGCACCTGCACCATCCGCATGGCGTCATCGGTATCGCCGTAATTTCCTTCAAGCCAGACGGTTCTGATCGGCGGCCAGGAAATGGCGAGGCAGACGAGAAAACCAACGGCCAAAATCTGAGCGAAAGAAAGCGATAGCGCGGGTTGTGGCGCAGGCGTGCCCTGCGGCCCGGAAACGACCATCTGAACCTCTCAAA
>CANBVC010000103.1 GCA_947372795.1 Beijerinckiaceae bacterium | reverse complement strand
GGGTCGCATTGCGGCGCGCGAGCGCCGCCAATAGGCACACTAGACGCCGGACTGTCCGGCACAGACAGATAGCCCACCGCCACGCCGGCTCGCCGGTTCTGGCGGACGAACCAGTGTTTGGGGGTCCATCGTGGCAAATGCATCGTCGGCAGAGCCGACTCGCAGGGATATGCTCTTCATCGCCACCGGCGCTGCTGGCGCCGTCGGCGTCGGCTCGGTCGCCTGGCCGCTCATCCATCAGATGAACCCGGACGCCTCGACCATCGCGGCGGGCGCGCCCATCGACGTTGATCTTTCCGCCATCGCGGAGGGCGCCATCGTGACCGTGAAGTGGCGCGGCAAGCCGATCTTCGTGCGTCACCGCACGCCCAAGGAGATCACCGAGGCGGCGGACGTGACGCTCGCCCAGCTGCCCGACCCACAGACCGACGCCCAGCGCGTCAAGAAGCCCGAGTGGCTCGTGGTCATAGGCGTTTGCACCCATCTGGGCTGCATCCCGCTCGGCCATCAGGGCGACTACGAGGGCTGGTTCTGTCCCTGCCACGGCTCGGTCTACGACACCTCCGGCCGCATCCGTAAGGGTCCCGCGCCGAAGAACCTCGAAGTGCCGAATTACGTATTCGCCTCCGACACCAAGCTGACCATCGGCTGACCGCCGCGAGCGGGGATCCGCCCCGCGCGCCTCCACAGCCTTTCAGCTTTTTGCAAGAGATCATCACATGAGCGGACCTTCCACTTACGTTCCCAAAAGCGCCCTCGGCCGCTGGTTCGAGAGCCGCCTCCCCATCATGGGGCTCATCCACTCCTCCTTCGTCGTCTATCCGACGCCCAGGAACCTCAACTACTGGTGGACCTTCGGCGGCATCCTCAGCGTCATGCTGATGGTGCAGATCCTGACGGGCATCGTGCTGGTCATGCACTACACGCCCCATGTGGACTACGCCTTCAGCTCCGTCGAGCTCATCATGCGTGATGTGAACTGGGGCTGGATGCTCCGCTACATCCACGCCAACGGCGCCTCGATGTTCTTCGTCGCCGTCTATATCCACATGCTGCGCGGCCTTTACTACGGTTCCTATAAGGCCCCTCGCGAAGTGCTCTGGATCCTCGGCGTGATCATCTATCTGCTCATGATGGCCGCCGGCTTCATGGGCTATGTGCTTCCCTGGGGTCAGATGAGCTTCTGGGGCGCGACCGTCATCACCAACCTCTTCTCGGCGATCCCGTTGGTCGGAGAGGGGATCACCACCTGGCTGTGGGGCGGCTATTCGGTCGACAATCCGACCCTGAACCGCTTCTTCTCGCTGCACTATCTGCTGCCCTTCATGATCGCGGGCGTCGTCGTCCTGCACGTCTGGGCTCTGCATGTGGTCGGCCAGAACAATCCTGATGGCGTCGAGGTGAAGAACGTGGCGCGCGACACGCTGCCCTTCACGCCCTACGCGACCACCAAGGATGGGTTCGCGATGGTCGTCTTCATGCTCTTCTTCGCTTGGTGGATCTTCTACGTGCCGAACTACCTCGGCCATGCGGATAATTACATCGAGGCGAATCCCCTCGCGACTCCCGCCCACATCGTGCCGGAATGGTATTACCTGCCCTTCTACGCGATCCTGCGCGCGGTGCCCTCGAAGCTTGGCGGCGTGGTGGCCATGTTCTCGGCCATTCTCGTCCTGTGCTTCCTGCCCTGGCTCAACACATCGAAGGTCCGCTCGGCGAAATATCGCCCGGTCTTTAAGGTGTTCTTCTGGCTCTTCGTCGCCTCGGCCATCGGCCTTGGCTACCTTGGCGCCATGCCTGCCGAGGGCGGTTATGTGCTCGCTTCGCGTCTGCTGGCGGTCTACTACTTCGCCTTCTTCCTCATCGTGATGCCGCTGCTCGGCTTGTTCGAGACGCCGCACCCTGTGCCTGCCTCCATCGCCGACGCGGTGCTCAAGAGCACGCATAGCGCCAAAGCCTGACCGGGGGACTGATCATGATCCGTTTGAAGACACTCGGTCTCGCCGCCGTTCTGGCCGCAGCCATCGCTCTGCCCGCCGCCGCGCAGCATAGCCATGAAACCAAGACCCCCGAGCGCCAGAGCTGGAGCTTCGCGGGTCCCTTTGGAACCTTCGATCGCGCCCAGTTGCAGCGCGGTTTCCGTGTGTTCCGCGAAGTCTGCTCCAATTGCCATTCGGCGAAGTTGGTATCCTTCCGCAACCTGGCGCAGCCGGGCGGACCCGAGTTCTCCGAAGCGCAGGTCAAGGCGCTCTCGGCTGAATACAAGGTGCAGGACGGCCCCGGCGAAGACGGCAAGATGTTCGAGCGTCCGGGCCGCCCGGCCGATCGCTTCCCCTCGCCCTACGCCAATCCCGAGGCTGCGAAGGCGACTTTGGGCGCGGTTCCCCCTGACATGTCCGTGCTCGCCAAGGCGCGTAGCTACAGCCGCGGCTTCCCGCTGTTCCTGGTGGATCCTTTCATCCAGTATCAGGAGCATGGCCCCGACTACATCTATTCGCTGCTGGCGCTGGGCTACACGGATGACAAGGATCCGAACGCCAACGTCTATTTCCCCGGGGGCCATATCGCCATGGCCAAGCCCCTCAGCGACGGGCAGGTGGAATATACGGATGGCTCGCCCGAGACCGTTCAGCAGTATACCCGCGACGTGACCGCATTCCTGATGTGGATAGCCGAGCCGAAGCTCGAAGAACGCAAGAAGACCGGCTTCAAGGTCATGGCTTTCCTGCTCTTGTTCGCAGGCCTGCTGTATTTCACCAAGAAGCGTGTTTGGGCCGGCGCACACTGAGGGTTGCGCCTGAGCTTCGACGACTAACGCCAAAGGGTCCCGCGAGGGGCCCTTTTTGGTTTTGCGCTCAATCACGCATAGTCGCGCCTCAGTTTGCTTGCCCATCGGGCCAGGGCGTGGGAAAAACGAAAATCGCCTCCTAAAGGATCAGCCCCATGAGCCATTTCAAGATCGTCGCCCTCTCCGGAAGCCTGCGCAAGAGTTCCTTCAACACCGCCGCCCTGCGCGCCGCTCAGGAGCTCGCGCCGGCCGGTGTAGCGGTTGAGATCGCCGACATCGCTGATATCCCGCTCTATGATGAGGATTTGCGCCACGAGGGGTCTTTCCCCGACACGGTCATGCGCCTGCGCGGTCAGATCGCCGCCGCCGATGCGGTGCTCTTCGCCTCGCCTGAATATAACTATTCCGTCAGCGGCGTCCTCAAGAACGCCATCGACTGGGCCTCGCGCGGCCCCAACCAGCCCTTCGATGGCAAGGCCTACGCCATTCTTGGCGCAGCGGGCGGCATTCTGGGCACCTCGCGCGGCCAATGGCATCTGCGTCAGATCATGGTGGGCTGCAACGCCTATGGCGTGAATAATCCGCAGGTCTATATCGGCGGCGCCGGGCAGAAGTTCGATGCTTCGGGTCGTTTCACCGACGAGGCCGGGCGTGTCCTGATCGGGCAGTTGCTCGAGGCTCTGGTGAAGCTTGGAACCAAGCTGAAGAGCTGAAACAGTAGGGCCTGATCGCAATCGGGTTGCCCGACCGGGGGCGGGGCGCTAGGGTGCGCCGCTCCGGGTTGGGCGGTGTGCGACGATAGCCCGGGCGCTTCAAGAGGTCAGCCGATGACAAGCCTTTCGACCACGGACGCCGGGACCATCGCCGACGCTTTCTGCGCTTCCATGGTGAGCCGCAAGAGCTTCGCAGATCCCTATCCCTGGCATCTGGTGGAAGAGGTCTTTCCCGCGCAGGTCAGCCACGCCCTCGCCACGCTGCCCTTCGCCGCGCCTTCGCTCGAGGGCCTGTCTGGTCGCCGCGAGTTGCACAACGACACGCGCAGCTATTTCGACGCCGAACAGATGGCGAAATATCCCGTCATGCGCGCTGTGGCTGAAGCGCTGCAATCTCCGCAGGTCGTGCGCTGCGTCGCCGAACAGTTCGACGCTCCCTTGGACGACACCTTCCTTCGGATCGAATATGCGCAGGATATCGACGGTTTCTGGCTTGAGCCCCACACCGATCTGGGCGTGAAAAAATTCACCTGCCTGATCTATCTCACCGAGGGCCATGAGGATCTCGGCACCGATATCTATCGCTCCAAGGAGGAGCATTTCGGCCGCTCGCCCTTCGTGCCCAATACGGCGATGATCTTCGTGCCGTCAGACAAAACCTGGCACGGTTTCGAGCCGCGCCCGATCAAGGGCGTGCGCAAGTCGGTGATCCTGAACTATGTGACCCACGACTGGCGCGCGCGCGAGCAGTTGGCTTACCCGGATGCGCCAGTCAGGCTGTGACGCTCTGGCGCGGCGGTTGTTGGATTTTTATACACACTAACCTTGCCAAAGATGTAAAAAAGTTACATCTTGATGAAGCGCGCGACACGGTGAAACTCCAGGCCGTAGCGGAGCCTTTACAAGGTTCCTGCGTTATGTGGGGGAATATTGGAGTCCCCACCGCGCAATTGGGGCGGCTTTGCCGCCCCTTTTTATTTGCCCTCTCTTAACAGGGGCTTATTCGCCAGTTGGCGCATCTTCCGCTGAAATTCTTCCGCTCTTATTTTATGAAAAGTGCACAGGAAGATTTCATCGAGGTTTCTGGTCACCTTGATGCTAGCTTTAAAATATTGCTTCGCCGAATTCTTATAAAAAAATGTGACATGTCTGTCCTTATCTGCAATGGCGACACCTCGTTC
This sequence comes from Beijerinckiaceae bacterium, assembly GCA_947372795.1. GTDB lineage: Bacteria > Pseudomonadota > Alphaproteobacteria > Rhizobiales > Beijerinckiaceae > Terripilifer. Next base: position 5,488 of record CANBVC010000103.1, on the reverse strand, counting down.
GATAGTCATCTTCATGGAAGACAATTGTTCCACCAAGAAATTATGCTTTTTAAGAATTTTATTCGCATAAGGTCGGTCAATGAAAACCGCCATGGTTGAAGCACTCAAATGGGCTGCAAGCTCAGGGTCGAGCGCGCAAATTTCGAAATAACCGGGCTGATCGCTGGCGAGATATAAGCGCCAATCCACTTCCAACATGATGGGTCTCAAACTGACGCTGGGAAAGCCTCAGTTTGATCCTCAATTAGCGCAGGAGCAATCAGGTCAGTACAAATTATAGCGCTAGGCCTTCTGCTCTACCGCCCCTTCTTCCCCCGCATCGGCTTCGATCCGCTCTTGCCTGCTGAACTGCGCGGACGCGCTTCGCCGCCGCCCCAGTTGTGCGGGCCCATGTCGTCGTCGGTCGGCTTGTGTGCGCGGGTGGTCGGCAAATTCGCCGCGCTTCCGTATTTTTTCGAGCCCGCATAGGCGCCGGCGCGGTCTTCCACTTCCGCCTGCCGCGCCATGGGGTCGTCGCCGATAGCCAGCTCCACCGCCTGCAACCGCTTGATCTCGTCGCGCATCCGCGCCGCAGTTTCGAAGTCGAGATTGGCGGCGGCTTCGCGCATGCGCTTTTCGAGATCGCTGAGCGTGGCCTTCATATTGTGGCCGGCCTTCGGGGTATCGGCGAGGCCGGTGTCCACGGTGACGTGATCCTGCTCGTAAACTGAGCCCAGAATGTCCTGAATGCCGCGCCTGATCGTGGCGGGTGTGATGTTGTTTTCGAGATTGTATTGCTGCTGCTTCTCGCGGCGCCGACTCGTCTCGTCCATGGCGCGCTGCATCGAGCCAGTGACGCGATCCGCATAGAGGATCACCTTGCCGTCCACATTGCGCGCCGCGCGGCCGATGGTCTGGATCAGCGACGTCTCACTACGCAGGAAGCCTTCCTTGTCCGCATCCAGAATGGCGACGAGCGCGCATTCGGGAATATCGAGACCCTCGCGCAAAAGGTTGATGCCGACCAGCACGTCAAAGGCGCCGAGCCGCAAATCGCGGATGATCTCGATGCGCTCGATCGTGTCGATGTCTGAATGCATGTAGCGCACGCGCACGCCATTCTCGTGCAGATATTCTGTCAGGTCTTCGGCCATGCGCTTGGTCAGCACGGTTACGAGGGTTCGGAAGCCCTTCAGCGCCATCTCGCGGATTTCGCCGAGCACATCGTCCACCTGCGCGCGGGCAGGGCGGATCTCCACGGGCGGATCGATAAGGCCGGTGGGGCGGATGACCTGTTCGACGAAGACGCCGCCCGTTCGCTCCATCTCCCAGTCGCCCGGCGTGGCGGAGACATGCACCGTTTGTGGCCGCATGGCCTCCCATTCTTCGAACCGCAGCGGGCGATTGTCGAGGCAGGAGGGCAGGCGGAATCCATATTCGGCCAGCGTCGCCTTGCGGCGAAAGTCGCCTTTATACATGGCGCCGATCTGCGGCACCGTGACATGAGACTCATCGGTGAAGACGAGGGCGTTATCGGGCAGATATTCGAACAGGGTCGGCGGCGGCTCGCCCGGCTTGCGGCCCGTGAGATAGCGCGAATAATTCTCGATGCCTGCGCAGGAGCCGGTCGACTCCAGCATCTCGATATCGAAAATGGTGCGCTGTTCGAGCCGCTGCGCTTCGAGCAGGCGGCCACTGTTGTTCAATTCGTTGAGGCGCTGCTTCAGCTCGCTCTTGATGGAGCTGACGGCCTGCAGCAGCGTGGGGCGCGGCGTGACATAATGCGAATTCGCATAGACCTTCACGAATTCGAGGTCTTGCGCCTTGCGGCCGGTCAGCGGATCGAACTCCACGATGCTTTCGATCTCGTCGCCGAAGAAGCTGATGCGCCAGGCGCGGTCTTCATAATGGGCGGGAAAGAGTTCGATCGTATCGCCGCGCACGCGAAAGACGCCGCGTGAGAAGTCGCCGCCGCTGCGCTTGTATTGCAGCGCCACGAGGTCGGCGAGGAGCTGGCGTTGATTGATCTGCTCGCCAACCTTCAGCGAAAAGGTCATTGCTGTATAGGTTTCGACCGAACCTATGCCGTAGATGCAGGAGACCGAGGCCACGATGATGACGTCGTCGCGCTCCAGCAGAGCGCGCGTGGCCGAATGGCGCATGCGGTCGATCTGCTCGTTGATGGAGCTTTCCTTCTCGATATAGGTGTCGGTCCGCGGCACATAGGCCTCGGGCTGATAATAGTCGTAGTAGGAAACGAAATATTCGACGGCGTTGTCGGGGAAGAAGGATTTGAATTCGCCGAAGAGCTGCGCCGCCAGCGTCTTGTTGGGCGCGAGAATGAGGGCGGGGCGATTGGTGCGCGCGATCACCTGCGCCATGGTGAAGGTCTTGCCCGAGCCTGTCACGCCCAGCAGCACCTGATCGCGCTCATGCACGTCGATGGCGCTGACCAGCTCTTCGATGGCGCGGGGCTGGTCGCCCTTGGGCTCGTATTCGCTGACGATCTTGAAGGCGACGCCGCCTTCAGACTTGTCCGGGCGGGGTGGGCGATGCGGCGACCAAGGCTTGCTCTCACGCAGATTCGGATCGCCCTGTTCGAGCAGCTCCTTCAGACTGTCGAGCGTGGCCGAAGCGCCGGTGATCGGATCGCCGCGCGGGCGCACCCGGCGCACCTCGTCGGTGGGCAGGGCGTAGTCCGCGCCGCCATTGCGGCGGCTGAGGGAGCGCGCGAGGGCTTCCGACGCCTCTGCGGCCTCGCCTGAGTCAAAACCCGCCTGCGGCGCCTCCTCCAGCCCGGGTCGCCGCTCGTTGAGTGCGGGGTTGAGCAAAGCGGCGAGATGTTCGCCCAGAGGATGCACATCGGGCCGCGAAGCGCGGGAGCGGGGCGTGCGGGCGGGGGATTTCGGGGGGCTGGCCATGGGGCGAATATGGGCCGAGTCAGCGCCTTATGGAAGACCGATAATTTCATTGTTAAGCTATTGTTAATGGTGATTGCTTGGCCTAAGCTTTGAACACAAGCTTTGGTTTTCTTGAACAGCGATCAGGCTGAGCTACGACCCATGCCAAAAAACGGAAGGCGGTCATGAGATTCCTGCGGATCATTTCTATTTTGCTGGCGTTCGGCGTGCCTTTGGGCGCCTGCTCAAGCATGCGTGGAGGCATCCTAGCCAAGGTGGAGGACAAGCTTTGGTTTCCCGCACACACCAAACAGCATCGCGCCCTGCGCGGCTATATGATGCTTGGGTCGCTGGCGCGGTTGGCGGGACATTCGCCCCTGGATCAGGAGACACGGGATACGGTCGGGACACTCGTCGGCCGAGCCGTCAACGCCGCAGCCGAGGTCAAGAAATGCGCAGACAAAGACCCCTGCGCATTTTTTGATGATCGCATGGTTGAACTTGATTTGATTCTTTTGCGTCTGGCTTCCACCATTTTCGATACCAAGAAGAATCAACAATCCGCATCCGTGCTTGTGTCTTATTGGTTCGGAGAGGATTCAGCGTTGCTGGACCTTCTGCGCCTGCCTGCGGAAGCTGTGAAGACAGCCGGAACGGCGGTCAACGCCACCGGAAAGACTCTTGATGTGGTTCAATCCTTGCTCTCCTTGTCGTTTGACGGATTTCAGCAAGGCTTGCGTATCGGAGCCTTATACCGGGACGGTCTTGAGCTCGATATGCAGGTTGCGATGGCCAGCTGTGGGAACTCAGCCGAATGTCAGGCCCGAGATGTCTGGGGCGACGGAAACGGCGATACAGCTGGTTGGGCGGCATTTTTGCGCGGCCTGACGATCAATGAGCAGATGGCTCTGAAGCCGAAGGATATTCATTTCAAACAGGTTTCGGATCTGATTTGGCGCGCATGCGACAATCTCGGACTAAAAGCCGACGATCAGAAGACAAGTTGCCGCAGCTATGATCCGGCCACCGGAAAGGGGAGCTTGATCCTCGGCCTCCAGATTGCGCAGCGCTAATCTTCGCGGGCTCGCCACCCCTGCGGCATGACTTGCCGCCTCCAATTGTGGTCGCTCCATCTGGAAACTCATACTTCGGACAAGGCTGTCTTCAGAAATCGGCTCTGATGCTCGCGCCACGGGAACCTCTTTTCCACAACTGGCCCACGCAATTGCAACGGCCCAGATGTAGCAAGGTTTTAGCTTCACTGTGGGTTCATGGGCGCCCAAGGCGTTTTTTCATGTTCTTTGGCGTTGCTCTCGAGCCGCGCCACGCCTATGTTCGCGCCGCAAAATCAGCCTTACCGGAGCATTGCCCATGTCGTTCCTCGCCGGAGCCGTCACCCGCGTCAAGCCGTCCGCCACCATGGTGGCGACCCAACGGGCGCGCGACCTGAAAAACAGTGGGCGCGACATCATTTCGCTCTCGGTCGGCGAGCCCGACTTCGATACGCCCGACCACATCAAAGAGGCGGCGATCGACGCCATCCGGCGCGGCGAGACCAAGTATCCGCCAGTGCTGGGCATTGTGCCCCTGCGCGAGGCCATCGCCGCCAAGTTCAAGCGCGAGAACAATCTCGACTACAAGGCCAGCCAGACCATCGTCGGCACCGGCGGCAAGCAGATCCTTTTCAACACCTTCCTCGCCACCTGCGACGAGGGCGATGAGGTCATCATTCCCGCGCCCTATTGGGTCAGCTATCCCGATATGGTGATCATCGCCAATGGCAAGCCGGTCATCGTGCCCACCACGCTGGAGAACGGCTTCAAGATCAAGCCGGAGGATCTGGAGCGCGCCATCACGCCGCGCACCAAGTGGCTGCTGCTGAACTCTCCCTCGAACCCGACCGGCGCCGCCTATACGCGCGACGAGTTGAAGGCGCTGACCGATGTGCTGATGCGCCCCGCCAACAAGCATGTCTGGGTGCTGACCGACGATATCTACGAGCATCTGACCTACGGTGATTTCAAATTCACCACCGTCTGCGAGGTCGAGCCCAATCTGATGGACCGCACGCTGACCCTCAACGGCATGTCGAAGAGCTACGCCATGACAGGCTGGCGCATTGGCTATGCGGCGGGGCCCGATTCGCTGATCAAGGCGCTCGACCTGTTGCAGGGCCAGCAGACCTCCGGCTCCTGCACCATCGCCCAGTGGGCCTCTGTACAGGCGCTCAACGGCCCGCAGGACCATCTGCCGATCTTCCGCGACGCTTTTGAAAAGCGCCGTGATCTGGTGGTCTCGATGCTGAATCAGGCGCAGCTGATCAAGTGCCCGGTTCCCGAGGGCGCTTTCTATGTCTATCCCGATTGCTCGCAGGCGATTGGCAAGAAGACGCAAAGCGGCAAGCTCATCGCCACCGACGAAGACTTCATCTCGAACCTGCTTGATCAGGAAGGCGTCGCCGTGGTGCATGGCACCGCGTTCGGCCAAGGCCCGAACTTCCGCATTTCCTATGCGGCCAAGACCGAGCAGCTCGAAGACGCCTGCCGCCGCATCCAGAAGTTCACGGCGAGCCTCGTCTGAGATCGGGGCTTCGGCTCTTTATAATCTAA
>CANBVC010000102.1 GCA_947372795.1 Beijerinckiaceae bacterium | reverse complement strand
AGATGCCGAGCCCCTGGTCGCTGCTGCGCCTGCGCAATCGGGGCGGCGCGGCCGACCCAAATGCGCCTGCGGTGCGCGGCGTCACGGCATAAGGAAAGCGTTGGTCGCGGCGCGCCATTCAGCGTCGCGGCTGACTTCCTTCACGAGTGTGTTCGAGGGCATGCCTTCCAGTGCGGCGGGGTTCGTCCCGTCTCGCAGAGCCTGATAGGTGGCGCGCAGGGCCTCGATGGTGGCCATGAAGGGCGCGTGGCCCTGTAGCGCGATGCGCACGCCATGGGCTGCCAGAAAGTCCCGGTCCTCGATCTCAGGCGTCAGCGTGCCAAGCACGATCGGTAGCGTCGTAGCGGCTTGGAGCGCTACGACTTCTGCGCGGCTGCGCACGCCGGAGAGGAAAATGCCGTCGACCCCGCTCGTTGCGTAGGCGCGGATGCGCTCCAGCGTATCCTCAAGCCCTGTCATGCCGATGGCGCCGGTGCGGGCCAGGATCACGAGGGACGGGTCGCTGCGCCCCGCCACCGCCGCCTTCATCTTGCCGAGCCCCTCGGCGATCGAGACCGGCCGAACCGCCGTCTCGTCGAATGGGCGAGGCAGGGCGGTGTCTTCGATGGTCAGCGCGGCGATGCCCGCCGCCTCCAGCTCCTGCACGGTGCGCATGACGTTCAGCGCGTTGCCATAGCCATGGTCCGCGTCCGCCATCATGGGCAAGTCGGTCGCACGGTTGATGCGCAGGGCGAGGTCGGCGAACTCGCTGAGGGTGAGCAGGATCAGGTCCGGTGCGCCCAGCACCGCAAGGGAGGCGACGGAGCCCGCCAGCATGCCCGCTTCAAAGCCGATGCTCTGCGCCAGCCGCGCCGAGATCGGGTCATGGACAGACGCGGGATGGACGCATCTCTCGCCCTTGAGCAAGGCGCGCATACGGGCGCGGCGGTCGGTCCATTTCATGCAAAGCTCCAGTCAGCTTACGCCGTCGGTTCGTTTGGCGGGTGTGAAGCCCAGAAGCCTCGAGAGTTCGGCTCCGCCGTCTCGCGCACTGGTTATGCAGGCTGCCTCCAGCTCCGGAGTGAACCTGTCGCTTGGGGCGGAGATCGTGAGCGAGGCGATGACGGCTCCGGTGTGGTCGCGCACAGGGGCGGAGACGGCCCAGCTGTCGAGGCTCAGTTCGCCTTTAGCGTCAGCATAGCCTTTGCTTCGGACATCCGCGAGTTCGGCGATAAATTTCTCGACGTCGAGAAGCCGGGCGTTGCGACCTGCGCCGCTGGCGACCCCGGCGAAATAGTCCCCGATCTCGTCCAGCGTCAGCCCGCATAGCAGCGCCCTTCCGGCGGCGCCTACATGCAGCGGCGCCTCATGGCCAAGCTGGGTGACGCGGCGGATGGCCTGCGTGCTCTCCACATAATCGATATTCACCCGCCGCCCGCCGCGCCGCACGCCAAGGATCACGGTTTCGTCAACAGCATCTCGCAGTCGCCGCATGATGGGCAGGGCGAGTTCGCGCAGGTCGATCTGGCGGCTACGCGCCGCCGCCAGCCGAAGCCACGCGAACCCCAGGTCCCAGCGTTCCCCATCTGCGCCGACATTGCGGGCGAGGCCTTGCTTGGCGATGGTCTCCATGGCCACTTGGGTGAAGCCGGGAGGCGCGTCGGCCGCCTGCGCCAGCGCCGCCGTGTCGAGGCCAGGATGCTGTTGCAGGGCTTTCAAAAGCCGCACGGCGCGGGTCACCGCCTCGACGCGATAGCGCTGCTCGCCCTCGTCGCGGTGGGGCGTCTCGTCTTCGCTGGTAGGCATTGAACGCGGGGGCATGGGAAGAAATTCAGCAGGGGGCTTGAGTGACGCAGCACCCTCAGCGTAGATTTGAAACAGGATTTCATCAATCAAAAGATCCGCGCGGCGCAGGGTCGGCCCCTGCGAGGTGGAGCTGGTTGCGGCCACCCCTTGCGGCGAGGTCGCCAAAAGGCTTAATGCGCACATGCGTCGAAGCGCTGCGGTGCGCGGATACGGAACGGACAAGAGGCGGGACGGGAATGGGTGAATTTGGCATTGGGCAGCCAGTCAGGCGCAAGGAAGATGTCCGCTTGCTGACGGGCGGCGGGGAATTTACCGACGACATCAATCTCGAGGCTCAGGTTTACGCCGCCTTCGTGCGCTCGCCCCACGCCAATGCGAAGATATCGGCCATAGACACGCTGGCCGCCCGCTCGATGGATGGCGTGATCGCGGTCTATACTGGGCAGGATCTGGTGGACGCTGGCGTCGGCCTGCTCATCAACGACGCAAATTACACGAATCGCAACGGCAAGCCGATGCACAAGCCAACGCGTCAGGTCATGCCTGTCGCGCAGACGCGCTTCGTGGGCGAAGTTCTCGCCATGGTCGTGGCCGAGACGCCCGCGCAGGCGCGCGACGCCGCCGAAGCCGTTGAGATCGATTACGACGTTCTGCCCGCCATCGCCTCCACAGCCCATGCGCTGGATGAGGGCGCGCCGCTCGTGTGGCCTGAACACGGTGAGAACCTGGTGGTTCATTGGGAATATGGCGACAAGGACGATGTGGAGGCCAAGCTTGCGGCGGCGCATACCCGCGTACGCGTTGATCTTGTCAACAATCGCCTCATCGTCAGCCCCATGGAGCCCCGCAGCGCCTCAGCGGAATATGACGCCGCTTCGGGTTCGCTGACGGTCTATACGCCCAGCCAGGGCGGCCGGCGTCTGCAGATGATGCTGGCGCGTGGCCTTTTGAAGATGGCGCCGGAGAAGGTGCGGATCATTTCTCGCGACACCGGCGGCGGCTTTGGCATCCGCAGCAAGATGTATCCTGAAACGGTCATGGTCGCCTTTGCGGCGCGCGCGCTGGGGCGGCCTGTGAAGTGGCGCGGCGATCGCTCCGAGACCTTCGTCTCCGATTATCATGGCCGCGACCAGATCAATGTCGCTGAAATGGGTCTCGACGCCAGTGGCCGCGCGAGCGTTCTCAAGGTCGAGACGCTTCTCAACGTCGGCGCCTATCTTTCGGAAAATGGCGTGCGCCTTCCCATGGAAGGCGGCGGCCGCATCATTCCGTGCATGTATGACATTCCGGACTTCTACTTCTCCGTGAAGCCGATGTTCACGAATACGATCTGCACCGACACCTATCGCGGCGCGGGTCGTCCGGAAGCCAATTTCATCATGGAACGGCTGATGGACGCGGGCGCCAAGGCGCTTGGCATGTCGCGCGAGGACATTCGTCGTCGCAACTTCATCACCGAAGCGCAGATGCCCTACAAGACGCATCTCGGCTTCACGCTCGATTCTGGCGATTTCGACGGCACCATGCAGATGGCGCTCGACGCCGCTGATTGGACCGGCTTTGAGGCCCGCCGCGCCGAATCCGCCTCGCGCGGCAAGCTGCGCGGCGTCGGTCTCGCCACCTTCATCGAAGGCGCGGGCAGCCGTCCTGTCGAGGGCATGCGGATGCGCTTTGAAGAGAATGGCGACGTCACGCTCTTCGCTGGCACCTATTCGCACGGCCAGGGCCATGAAACGGTCTACGCCCAGCTGGTGAATGAGTTCCTAGGCGTCGATTTCGACAAGGTGCATCTGATCGACGGCGATACGGCGACCTCGCCCGAAACGTCCAACGGCACTTTCGGCTCGCGCTCCTCGATGGTCGGCGGCATGGGCGTCAAGCGCGCCTCCGAGGCGGTCATCGCCAAGGGCCGCAAGATCGCCGCCCACCTTTTGCAGACCGAAGCCGAACGCGTCGTGTTCGAAAACGGCGTCTTCCGCGCCCAGTCGAGCAGCGTCACGCTGGCTGAAGTCGCGACCGCCTCGCGCGATGCGAGCAAGATGCCCGAAGGCATGGCGCTGGGCCTCGACGAATCGGTGGTCTTCGAAAACGATGTCGAGAACTTCCCCAATGGCGCGCATGTCTGCGAGCTGGAGATCGACCCGGAGACGGGCATTCTCGAAATTCTGAACTATGTCGCGGTCGACGATTGCGGCGTGATTCTGAACCCCTTCATTGTCCATGGCCAGGTCTATGGCGGCGTGATGCAGGGTGTGGGGCAGGCGCTGACTGAAAACGTCGTCTATGACGCTTCGGGCCAGCTGCTCAGCGCGTCCTATATGGATTATGGCATGCCGCGCGCCGCGCACATGCCCATGATGGAGGCGCTGTTCAATGTGGTGCCGGCCAAGACCAATGAACTCGGCGTCAAGGGCGCCGGCGAGGCAGGCGCCTGCGGCGCTCCGCCCGCCATCCTATCGGCAGTCGGCGATGCGCTCTCGCACATCGGCGTCAGCCATATCGACATGCCGCTGACCCCAGAAAAGGTTTGGCGGGCCATTCAGGAAGCCAGCGCCGTCAAGGCGGCTTGAGCCGTCTTAACGCAACATTTCGGGAGGACCGAAAGTGGATATTGAAGTCAAGATGACCGTGAACGGCAAGGCCGTGAGCGGAAAGGTAGAGGCCCGCACCCTACTTGTGCAGTTCATCCGCGAACATCTGCGCATGACCGGCACCCATGTGGGTTGCGACACGACCCAGTGCGGTTGCTGCGTCGTGCATGTGGATGGCGTGGCCATGAAGTCCTGCACCATGCTGGCCGTTCAGGCCGAGGGCAAGGCGATCACCACCATTGAGGGCCTCGCGGGTCCTGATGGCGAGCTGCACCCAATGCAGCAGGCCTTCCGCGACCATCATGGTTTGCAGTGCGGCTTCTGCACGCCGGGCATGGTGATGATGGGCGTGGACATCGCGAACCGTCTGCCGGGCGCCGATGAGAAGACCGTCCGCCATCAGCTCGAAGGCAACATCTGCCGTTGCACGGGCTATCAGGGCATCGTCGAAGCCATCATGGACGCAAGCGCCGTGATGAACGCCGCGCGCAGCTGAGGGGTTAGCCATGCATAATTTCAATTATCATCGCGCCGCCGACGTCGCCGACGCCTCGGGCAAGCTGACCAGCCTTGAGGACCCCAAGATCCTCGCCGGCGGGATGACCTTGCTGCCGACCCTGAAGAACCGCCTTGCGGCCCCCAGCGATCTCATCGATCTCGCCGCCATCGCTGATCTCAAGGGAGTCTCGGTCGAGGGCGACGAAGTCGTGGTTCGCGCCATGACGCCTCATGCCGTCGTGGCGGCTTCGGCCGAGGTGCAGAAGGCGCTTCCCGCGCTGGCGCAGCTCGCGGGCAATATCGGCGATCCCGCCGTGCGCCATCGCGGCACCATCGGCGGTTCTGTGGCCAACTCCGATCCGGCTGCCGACTATCCGGCTGGCTGCGTTGGCCTTGACGCCACCATCGTCACCAACAAGCGCAAGATCGCGGCCGATGATTTCTTCCTTGGCCTGTTCGAGACTGCGCTTGAAGAGGGCGAGGTCATCACCTCGGTTCGCTTCAAGATCCCCACTCGCGCGCATTACATGAAGTTCCGTCACCCGGCCTCCGGCTATGCGGTGGTCGGCGTCATGGTGGCGCAATATGGCTCGAAGGCGCGCGTCGCCGTGACAGGCGCAGGCCCCTGCGTGTTCCGCCTTAGCGAGATGGAGGCGGCGCTTGAGAAGAGCTTCGCTCCGTCGAGCATTGCGAACATCAAGGTGTCCGCCGAACAGCTCATGGGCGACATCCATTGCAGCGCCGAATATCGCGCCCATCTCATCACGGTCTATGCGCGCCGCGCAGTCGAGGCCATGGTTTGATTTAAGGCCTGTCCCTAGGGGACCAAAGGCGGGCGTCAGCGCCCGCCCGTTTGCGATATCCATAAAATCTTGAAGAGGGCGGACGCCAATGGGTGAGTTTGCAATCGGACAGCCGGTTACACGCTTTGAAGATCCTCGCCTGCTGCGCGGCGGCGGCCGTTATGTCGATGATCTCGCCATTCCCGGCATGCTCTTCGGCCAGGTGCTGCGCTCTCCCCACGCTCATGCGAAGATCAAGAGCATCGATATTTCGAGGGCGAAGGCTGCGCCGGGCGTCGCCGCCGTACTGGTCAACGAGGACTGGGCGACTTCGGGCTTTGGCGATCTACCCCGCGCCGAGGGCAAGAAGAAGCGCGACGGCTCGCCTATGTACCGTCCGCATTTTCCCGCTCTGGCGAAGGACAAGGTGCGCTATGTCGGCGATCCCGTAGCCTTTGTTGTCGCCGAGACGGTGGAGCAGGCGCAGGACGCCGCCGAACTGATCGACGTCGATTACGAGATTCTGCCCTGCGTCACCTCTGTCGCACTGGGATCGGAACCGGGTGCGCCGCTCGTCTGGGACGATTGCGAAAACAACATCTGCTTCGTTCACCTTGAGGGAAACAAGGAAAAGACCGAAGAGGCTTTCGCCAAGGCGGACCACATCATCAAGAAGCGCTTCGTGATCACCCGCGTGACCGCAGCGACTATGGAGACGCGCGGCTCCATTGGTCATTACGACAAGGCAGCGGACCGCTACACGATCTACACGACGCTGCAACGCGCCCTCAACTTCCGCGAGGAACTGGCGGAGACGCTGAACATCCCCGAGAGCCGTCTGCGCGTTGTCGCGGGCGATATCGGCGGCAGCTTCGGCATGAAGTCGGGCGTGTTCAATGAAGTTGGTCTCGTCCTGCTCGGCTCCAAGGTGACGGGCCGCCCGGTGAAATGGGTCTGCACCCGTTCGGAGAGCTTCATCGCTGACGCCCATGGCCGCGATAATGTGTCGGACGCCGAGATGGCGCTCGACAAGAACGGCATGTTCATGGGCCTGCGTGTCCGTAACCTCGTGAACATGGGCGCCTATACGCAGCCCGGTACGGACGCAGGCGCCTTCAGCAATCTTGGCACGCTTGCGGGCGTTTACCTCACGCCCGCCATCCATGTAGATGTGACGGCGGTCTACACCAACACCAATATCATGCGCCCCTTCCGCGGTAACGGACGCCCTGAGGCGGCCTTCGTCATCGAGCGGCTTGTGGATCTCGCAGCCGATGAGCTTGGCATCGATCCCGCGGAGATTCGTCGCCGCAATATGATCCCGCCAGAGAAGATGCCCTTCCAGACCGGACTCTCTTTCAACCTCGATTGCGGCGAGTTCGAGCAGGTTCTCGATCAGTCGCTCGAAATGGTCGATTACAAAGGCTTTGAGGCGCGCCGCGCCGAGGCCCGCAAGCGCGGCAAGCTGCGCGGCATAGGCATGTCCTACACGATCGAAAAGGCGGCTGCGCCCGGCTATGAGGGCGCGGAGGTTCGTTTCGACCGCACGGGCTCGGTCACGGTGCTCACCGGCGCCGTCACGCAGGGGCAGGGCCACGAGACGGTGTTCAAGCAGATCGTGTCGGATACGTTGGGCATTCATCCCGATGAGATTCATTATCTGCAAGGCGATACGGATCAGGTCTTCTTTGGCGAGGGAACGGGCGGTTCGCGCACGGCTGCGCTTGGTGGCTCGGCGGTGACCGTGGCCACCGGCAAGGTCGTGGACAAGGCGAAGAAGATCGCGGCCCATATGATGGGCGTCGACGAGGTCGATTTCGCGGAGGGCGTCTTCACCGCGCGCGAGACCAATCGCACCTTGTCCATGAAGGAAGTGGCGCGCGCGGCCATGAGCCCCAAGAACATTCCGCAGGGCATGGAGCTGGGCCTCAACGCCACCGCCGCCTATCACACGACCAAGCAGAACTATCCCAACGGCTGCCATATCGTTGAGCTCGAAATCGACGAGGATACCGGCCAGGTCGAGATGGACCGCTATGTGGTGGTTGATGATGTGGGCACAGTGCTCAATCCGCTGCTGCTCAAGGGCCAGATCATCGGCGGCATTTCGCAGGGCGTCGGGCAGATGCTCATGGAGCATATCCGCTTCGATCCGCAGGACGGGCAGAACCTGACGGGGTCCTTCATGGATTACGCCATGCCCCATGCGGAAATCTTCCCGCATATCGACATCAAGTCGCATTCCGTGCCGACCAAGACCAATATCCTTGGCGTGAAGGGCGCGGGCGAGGCGGGTTGCGTGGGCGCGCTGCCTGCGGTGGCCAATGCGCTGGTGGATGCGCTGTCGCATCTTGGCGTCAAACACGTCGAAATGCCCGCAACGCCGGAACGTGTGTGGCGCATCATGCAGGAGGCGAAGGCAGGGCGGGCTTAAGCCCGCTCACGCCCGGTCCGGCGGTCGCAGCACCGAAGGCTCCAGCGCTGCGAGCTGGGCTTCTTCGACTGGGGTCTTGGGGTCCCAGTTCTTGCCGACATAACGCTTGCCAGTGACGCCATCCGACAGGGTGGAGGCGAGCCAGAGCATTGGGGCTATCATTACTTCGGGTTCGAGCAGGGGGCGGCCCGTTTCGCGCGCCTGTTGCTTGCCATGGTCGCTGACGAAATCGGTGTTCACCGCGCCGCCGGGGATCAGCGAGTTCACGGTGACGCCCGTGCCCGCCATATCCTGCGCCCAGATCAGCGTTTCCGCCTCGATGGCTGCCTTACTGACGCCATAGGGCGAGTTTTCGCGCCGCTGCATAGTGGACAGGCTCGTCGTCACATTCACGATGCGGCCCCACCCCGACGCCAGGAGCGCGGGGGCTGCGGCGCGCGCCATCAAGAACGTGCCCACCACATTGGTGTCGATGATCTGGCGCCAGACATCGGGGTCGGATTCCCAAAAACGCAGGCTCGTCGTGCCGGGCGCGGCTTCGAGCTGCGCCGGGCCCTTGCCCGCGTTGTTGACGAGGATATGGAGGCCGCCGAAGAGCCGAAGGGTCTCGGCTACAGTACGCTCGCAATCGTCCTTGCGAGTTATGTCGCAGGGCATGCCGATGGCCTTGCCGCAGCCCTCGCGGAACGCGACTTCGGCGACCGCGCCGCCTGTCGCGCCCGCGTTGATATCGGCGAAGACCACATTTGCGCCCGCGCGCACCAAGGCCTGCGCCATTGCCCGGCCAAGGCCGGCCGCAGCGCCCGTGACGAGCGCGACGCGACCGTCGAGGCGGATGTGGGAAGCCAGCATCAGCGCGGTCCTTCTTCGAGCCGCACCACGCCAATCATGGAATCGCGCGTGACGAGAGCCGCTAGCGCCTCTTCATCAAGGTCATGCGTGCCGGCGGGGCGTTGAGGAACCACAAGAAAGCGGATGTCGGCGGTGGAATCATGCACGCGCAGGGCCACCTCGTCCGGTATCTCCGTGCCGAATTCGTGCAGCACCGCGCGGGGTTCGCGGACCACGCGGGCGCGGTAGGCGCGGCTCTTGTACCAGGAAGGCGGCAGGCCCAGGAGATCGCGCGGGTAGCAGGAGCAGAGCGTGCAGACCACGACATTGTGGGTTTCTGGCGTATTCTCCACCGCAACAAGCTTGGTCCCCGTGATGGGAAAGCCAAGCTCCGCCGCCGCCGCGTTGCCGTCTTCAAGCAGCCGCGCCCGGAACGCGGAATCGACCCAGGCGCGCGCCACGACCTTCGCGCCATTGCCCGGGGTGATGGAATCGCGCTTTTCGATGAAGCTCCTGACCTCGGCGGCGGTCACCACGCCCTTTTCGATCAGCAGTTCCTTCAGCGCGATGCTGAGGATCTGGTGATAGCTATGCACCTTTTCGTCGGGCTGAGGCGGAGAATGGGCGTGGCCATGATCATGGTCGTGATTATGATCGTGGTCATGGTGATGATCGCCGCTCATTTCATCGTCTCCAGCCAATGGTCATAGAGATCCGCCTCGACCGTATCCTTCGGCGAGCCTTGATAATCTGGCCAAAGATCGGTTGCGCGAAAGCGCACCTTGTAGAGATCTTTCTTGGGGCCAGGCTGGTTATAGGCGAGCGTCTCGGGATTGCCGAAGGCGCCGAAATAGCGCTCGACGACGCCCTGCTTGCCACGCAGATAGATGGGGGTGCGGATATGGCCGGGCGGATAATCATCGCGCACACGCACAGCCTCGCCGGGGTTGAGGCGGCTCATGGCAGCTTCTCCTCTTCGCCGGGGCGCAGTTCCAGTTCGCCGGTCTCTGCGAGGCGCTGGCGCACCTGCGCGACCTTGGCGTCGATCTCGTCCTGCGTGAGCACGCCGCGCGCAACCATCTGCAAGGAGAGGGCGGCGGTCCAGCGTTCGTAATAGGTCAGTCGCTCCATTGCGTCCTCGCCCAGCGACTCAATGGCGCGGCGGCTTTCGTGGCTCGACATGAGGCCCTTGGAACCCACGGCGGCGCGCAGGCCGTCGGCCTGTTTCTCCCAGAAATTCAGAGCATGATCGGCGGCGTCGAT
>CANBVC010000101.1 GCA_947372795.1 Beijerinckiaceae bacterium | reverse complement strand
GTAGCGGTGCGCAGCGACTATGGCGAACAGCGCAATATGTTCATTGGCGCAAATGGCTCGCTTGCGGTCGAGAGCGCGCCCCGGCCAACCATGATGCGCGCCCCTTCGCGGCCCCTCACGAAGATTGAACGCGGCCCGAAAAAAGTCGATGCGCAAAAGCCGAAGACGAAGGTCGCCGTTATTCGCGCGCCTTCCAAACCGCAGACGCCTCCCCCTGCGCCGGGGCAGGACATAAAGCCCGCCTCTATCGCGGCTCCCGCACAAAAATCAAACGCGCCGACAAATGATGCAAGTCCGAAGTGGCAAGGACCTGATCAAACGGGACCTCAGTCGCCCGGATTCGCCCATGGCGTACCAATTAATCCGCTCGATTGATGCTTCTTATTGGCTTGTTTGAATGATTGTCGCCCGCTGGTGAGCGCCTAAATGCAAGCGTGTGTTGGACAGGCAGGAGGATTTCTTGCAGCAGAAGGTCTCGGCGCTCAAGCGAACGCAAACCTGCAATGGCGCGAACGATCCGCGCTTTGTGGATGGCGCTGAGCATAGCCTTGCGAAACAGATCGGCCAGACGGTCCCCGGGTTTAAGGCGAAGGCCGCCGACGGAAAGGCTAGAGCTAGCCTTTCGATCCTGTTCATCGACGATCAGCGTCTGACGCGCGACTGCATGACGGAACTGATTCAGGAGCTTTGCCCTGACATGATCGTGCTTGGCCTGCGCATAGCGGATTTTCAGCCTGTGGAGCCCGGTTCAAGCGTGGCGCTGATCATTTTCAATTTGCACCGCGTTTCGGTCGGCGAAGCAGCGCGTCTGCTGCGCCTTGAAACGCAATTGGCCTCGCCGCCGGTTCTCTTCATCACAAACCGGGATCAACGCCGGGAAATAATGGAGGCGGTCGAATGCGGCGCCATGGGCCTCGTGCGCGCCAACGTCCGTGTCGATCTTCTCGTCGCCGCCATCCGCCTTGTGATCGCGGGCGGCAGCTATTTTCCCGCCGACACAATCACTTCAGTGATGTCGCAGGCGCCCGCGATGAAAAACCTTCCGTGAAATCAAAAGTGCACAGGAGTCCGCCATGACCGCCATAGAGACCTATTCCGAACGTCGGTTCGTGATTTATCGTCAGCCCTCTCTCGTCATCGAAGCCTTGCACAAGGCCATCGAAAAACGGGCGCAGGAGTTCATCTTCGTGCCAATGCACGATGGGAGCGAGTTGGACGCTCGTGCAGATCTGATCCTCATTCCCATCCCCGCAGATGATACGCCAGATCTTGACGCTCTGTTGAAACCCTTTGACGCCATCATTTCCCTGCGGCCCGAGACGCCAGTCGTCGCTGTCCTGCAAAACGGCGATGCGCGGATAGCGACGCGATTGATCGCACGCAAGGTGAGCGGCCTGATCACGGCTGACGGCACGATCGAAGCGACTATAGCGGCGCTGCATTACGCGCTGGCTGGTGGACAGTTCGCCCCCTCAAGCCTGTGGTGTGGGGCTGATAAAGATCAGGCGCCGACTCTTCCGCCTTTGACCCTACGCGCTGAAACGCTTGAGCTTGCGAGCCATCAGGAAACATCCTTCACGCCGCGTGAAATCGAAGTTTTGCATCGCCTGCGTCAGGGGTTGCAAAACAAGATCATCGCTTATGAGCTTGGCATTTCGGAAAGCACGGTGAAGGTGCACCTGCGCAATGTGATGAAGAAACTCAACGCCTCCAACCGCACGCAGGTCGCCTTCATGCTGCGCCGCTTGCCGCACCTGAACGGCAACGGCGCGACGAGCCGCGAATATCCTGCGCAATAGCGCGCCGCTAAACCCCGCGCCGCGCCAGAATGGACCAGGGGCGGGGGCTAAGAGCGGCGTCGAGAATGGGTTCTGCGCCGCTCATCAGGCTATGGGCCTTGAGGGGCTGGGGCTCAGGCGCCTGCTCTTCTTGCGCAATAGCTGCAACCGTCACGGCGGCGGCCTTCATTACGATATGTTTCGGCGGAGGGAGGGCAGGCGTCACGATCACGTCGCGTCCTGCGTAAGCGAGAGCCTCGGGGCGGCTCACGTCGCCAAGGTTTGCGCCCGCCTTCATCATCGCCATGAAGATCGCGTGTTGTCCGCCATCTGCATAGGTGGTGCGGATGGTCGCGCCGCCTTCCTTCACTAAGGCGGCGGCGTGCGCTTCTTCCTGCGCGTGATGTGCGCGGGCGATCTGCTCAAGTTCGGGGGTGCGCGCGTTGAAAGCGTAGCGTGCGCCGATCACATTGACGCGTGGCTCATCGCCAGTCGCTTCGAAAACATCGGAGCCTTCCTTTAACTGGCGCCAGAAATCGATATTCGCATCGGCGCGATATTTCGCCATATTCTCCGCGCTCATGCGAAAGGGATAGGCCTGCATTTGAAAGGCGCTCTGGCCTGAGCCAAGCGCATCGCGCGCAAGCGCGTAGATCTCGCCGATCTGCTGGTTGGTCATGGCGTAGCAGCCCGCAGAGGAGCAGATGCCATGCACCATAAGCGCCGAGCCCGACGCGCCATGCGCGCGGTCATAGGCGTTGGGATAGCCAGTGTCGAACGACAGATAATACGCTGAGTTTGGGTTCATCTGCCGTGGCGTGACGGCATAAAATCCCTCCGGCGTCTGGCGGTCTCCCTGCCGACGCTTCGGCCCGAGTTGGCCTGACCAGCGGCAGATGGGAAAGCTTTTCAGCAGGGCGTAGCGCCCCTCGCGTGTCTGTTTCCAGACCTCGAGCACCGATTCCTTCTTGTAGCTGCGCACGAGGATCGGCGCATTGGGCGGCATGTTCTTCTGCGCCATCAGGGTGAGCGTCGCCGAGGGCACAGGCGCTTCTGCCTTGCCCGCCATGGCGGGCGCTGCGAGGATGCAGGCGACAAGGCCGGCGCCGAAAGCGGCGCTTGAAATTCTCGCGCCGAATAAGGCCGGACCCCATGATTGCACTGCGTTCATTCCTCAACTTCGTAAAGACGAGGCTGCAGGCTTAGGCGCAACCTGTGGCGATAATTCGCCGGAAGCTGGGCCATGGCCAGCTGCGCCAAACTGGCGCATCTTGGTTAATCATTCCTTACCGCAGCGCGCCCGTCCTGACGGCGCCAGGGCCTCTACTTTAGAATTCGTGTAAATCAGGGCCTTGTTTAGAATAGCTCAAATGGAGCGCGGATTGCTTGACGTAAGCAGTCGTCAATCGCACAACAAATCATCTCATCGATGCGGCTTGCGTCGGTCTGGAGGATTTCATGGAAAAGTCTGCTTTTGCGCTTGGATTGCTGTTTTTCGGCGCCACAGGCGCGCTTGCGAAAGAGATTCCCGTCGGCAAGCCGCAGACTGTGTCGGGCATGGAGATTGGCGCCGTCTATCTGCAGCCCATCGAGATGGAGCCCGCCGGCATGATGGGCGACGCGGCGACCAGCGACGTGCATCTTGAGGCAGATATCAAGGCCGCCAAGGACAACAAAAATGGTTTCGCGCAGGGCGATTGGATTCCCTATCTTGGCGTGTCCTACGAGCTTACCAAGGCGGGCGATCCCACGTTGAAGAAGGGCGAGTTCATGCCCATGGTCGCCAACGACGGTCCCCATTACGGCGACAATGTGAAGCTTATGGGGCCGGGGAAATACGTGCTCAAGCTCACCGTCTCCCCGCCCGGCGCTCACAGCCATTTTGGTCGGCACGTGGACAAGGAGACCGGCGTTGCGGCATGGTTCGAGCCGTTCACCGTGCAGTATGAATTCACCTATGCGGGAACCGGCAAGAAGGGCGCCTACTGATATGTCACGTCCCGCAGCCACCAGGATGCTCCTGGGCGCAAAGGCGCTCGTCGCGAGCCTGTGGCTTGCTGGCGCGCCCGCCTTCGCCGCAGATCAGCGTCCCGAGTGGTTGCCCGAAAATTCGCTGGGCGTGGGGCTTCCCACGCTCGCCGATCCCGGCAGCTTGCGCAGCGCGCTATGGGAGCGGGGCGTTAAGTTTCAGTTGAACTACATCGGCGACCTCTTGAACAGCACGCGCGGCGGCATGCGCACGGGGTCAGCCTACAGCGGACGTCTCGAACTTGTGATCGACGGCGATCTCGAAAAGGCCGCAGGCTGGTCGGGAGCGGCGTTTCATGCCAACGCCTATCAGATCCACGGCTCGGGCCTCACCCGCTCCTTCGTGGGCAATCTTATGCCCGTGAGCAACGTCGAAGCTCTGCCTGCCACGCGCCTTTATGAGGCTTGGCTGGAGCAAAAGTTGGCGGATGGCAAAGTCGCCATGCGCGCCGGTCAGCTCGGCGCCGATACAGAGTTTCTGACGAGCAGCTATGATGGCCTTTTCATCAACAGCACCTTCGGCTGGCCGGCCATCACCGCCAGCGATCTGCCTGGCGGCGGGCCAGCCTATCCGTTGGCGACCCCTGGCGTTCGGCTTGGGTTGTATCCCACAGACAAGATCACCGTGCTGGTCGGCCTCTTCAACGGCGCCCCCGCGAATCCCCGGGCTCCCGATCCGCAGGTCGCCAACCGCTACGGGTTGAACTTTCGCGTCAGCGATCCGGCGCTCGCCATCAGTGAGGCGCAGTTCAAATACGGCGACGAAAAAGACCCGGCCCGGCTTTCCGGCGTCGCCAAGCTTGGCGTCTGGACCCATTTCGGCCGGTTCGGGGATCAGCGCTATGACGCATCCGGTCAGTCGCTCGCCGTCAGTCATCAGGACGCGCGCAGCCTGCGGGGAAATCGCGGCGTCTATGGCGTGGTGGATCAGCAGGTCTATCGACTGGCGGATGATCCGACCAAGGGTGTCGGCGTCTTCGCGCGTATCGCTGGCGCGCCGGGCGATCGCAATCTCGTCGATTTCTACGTGGACGCCGGAATCAACTTCGGGGGCATGATCGCCAACCGGCCCGATGACGCCTTCGGCCTCGCATTCGCCTATGCTCGCATTGGTGACGCTGCGCGAGGGCTGGATCTCGATAGGGGAGGGTCGGTCCGCTCGTCCGAAGCTCTGATCGAGGCGACTTATTCGGCGCAAATCGCTTCCGGCTGGACGCTGCAGCCAAATGTCCAGTATGTGATGCGTCCGAACGGCGGCGCCGATCCCAACAACTCCGCCCGTTCGCTGCGCAACGCGACGGTCGTGGGCATACGCACAAGTCTGAAGTTCTAAGGCTCTGATGAGGCACTTCTCCATGCGCAAGCTTTCGGTTCTGGTCGCCACCTTCGCCTTCGCCTTTCTGGCCAACGCGGGCGCGCGCGCAGAGGACGCAACCTTCCGCATCGAGTTCAAGGACGGCGTCGTCACGCCGAAGCGCCTTGAGGTTCCCGCGAGCACCCGCATCGTACTGGAGCTCGTCAATACGGGCGAGACGCCCGCCGAGTTCGAGAGCAAAGAGCTTCGCAAGGAGAAGGTGCTGGCGCCGGGCGCGTCATCGAGCCTTGTTCTGCGCTCGCTTGATCCGGGCGAATATCAGTTCTTCGACGACTTCCACCTTGATGCGCCTCCTTCCATTCTGGTCGCCAAATAATGTCCCCTCAGCTCGGCAATATCATCTTCATCGTCTGGCGCGAGAGCATTGAAGCGCTTTTGGTGATCGGCATCCTCAACGCATGGCTCTCGCAGCAGGGCGGCGCAGGTAGACGCGGGCAGCTGTTTCTTTGGGCGGGCGTGACGGGGGGCCTCGTCGCCGCCATCGCCCTTGGCGCCGGCCTCATCCGTCTTGGCGATGAGCTCGATCAGGAGACGATGGAGTTCTACCAGACGGGCCTCGTCCTGCTGGCGGCTGCGCTCATCGTCCAGATGGTTTTCTGGATGCGCAAGCAGGGCCGCACGCTGAAGCGGGACCTTGAAGGCGCTCTTCAGGGCGCCGCTGATCGCGACAATTGGTGGGGCGTCTTCGCGCTTGCAGCCATCGCGGTCGCAAGAGAGGGCAGCGAGACCGTGGTGTTCCTCGCAGGCACGATCGCGGCGGCGCGTGATGGCGCGCTGGGCGCCGCGATTGGCGCAGCCGTCGGGGGCCTCGCCATCGCGGTGGGCACCTATGCGCTGCTGCAGCTTGGCGGGCGTTTCCTGTCGTGGCGCACTTTCTTCCGCATCACAGAAACAATGTTGCTGCTGCTGGCGGGCGCGCTGCTCGTCACGGCTACGGACAAGCTCATTGGCCTTGATCTTCTGCCAGCCTTGTCGGGCCGGCTTTGGGATACCTCAGCCATCGTACCCGACACCGGCCCCATCGGCGGCCTCATCGCCTCGCTCTCGGGCTATCGCGCCCGTCCAGACCTCGTGCAGGTGCTGGTGCTGGCGCTCTACTGGGCCGCCATGGTCTGGTTGCTGCGTACCCCCCGCGCGAAGGCTGGGTGACGATGCTGAAGGCTTCCTCACGGACCGCAGCTTTCGACCATCGGCTGGCTGAGGCCGGAGAATGGTTGAAGACGCATCAGGCGCTCATCAGGCGCCTGCAGTGGGTCGTCGTGGGGTTCTACGCCTTCTTGATCATTACGCCCGCGCTCCTGCCCCTGCCGGGACGGGCGGCGCATATCTGGACCAATCTCACCCTTTTCGCCCAGTTCGCTTTCTGGGGAATCTGGTGGCCCTTCGTGCTGGTCTCCATGGCGCTGGTCGGGCGGCTTTGGTGCGGTCTGCTCTGCCCCGAGGGCGCACTTTCGGAGGCGGTCGCCGAGCGCGGGCGCGGGCTTGCGGTGCCCAAATGGATTCAATGGCGCGGCTGGCCCTTTGTCGCCTTCGCCTGCACCACGGTCTATGGGCAGATGACAAGCGTCTATCAATATCCCGGTCCCGCGCTTGTGGTGCTGGGCGGGTCCACCGGCGCCGCCATGGTGGTTGGCTATTTGTGGGGCCGCAACAAGCGCGTCTGGTGCCGCTATCTCTGCCCCGTGACCGGCGTTTTCGCCCTCATCTCCAAGCTCGCGCCCTTCCATTTCCGCGTCGATACGGGCGCCTGGCTTGATTGGGCGAAGCCGCGCGGCGGTCAGCCGGAAACCCTCAACTGCGCGCCCTTGGTCGCTGTGAAAACCATGCGTGGGGCGAGCCATTGCCATATGTGCGGACGATGCAGCGGATTCCGCGGCGCGGTGACGCTCTCGCGTCGCTCGCCCAATGCTGAAATCGTCGATGTCGCCGGGGAGAAGCCAAAGCCCTGGGACACGATGCTGATCGTCTTCGGCCTCATGGGCCTCGCCGCCGGCGCCTTTCACTGGGCGGGCAGCCCGACCTATGTGCGGCTGAAGCAGGTCTTCGCCGATTGGCTTGTCGACAAGGATATCTTCTGGCCGCTTGAGCCCATCGCGCCCTGGTATTTGCTGACTAACTATCCCGCTCAGAACGATGTCATGACCCCGCTCGATGGCGCGGTGCTGATCCTCTACATCCTTGGCTTCATGCTGGCGGTCGCTGTTCCGGTATGCCTTTGCCTGTTTGGCGCGGCGCTGACAGGCGGGCGGCGCTTGCGGGCGCAGTTCCATCACTATGCGCAGGCGCTCATCCCCATGGCGAGCTGCGGCGTCTTTCTTGGCCTGTCCTCGCTCACCGTCACCATGCTGCGCACTGAGGGGCTGGCGCTAGATTTCATCGGATTGCTGCGGGCCCTGCTGCTGGGCGGCGCGACTCTTTGGTGCGCGTGGCTCGCCTGGCGGATCAGCGGCAAATATGCGGCGGGCCTGGCGCGCCGGCTCACCGCCGTGCTGTTTATTGGCGCAGCGGCTGGCCTCGGCGCCTTCGTTTGGGCCAGCCTTTTCTGGAAGCTGGTGAAAATGTGAAGCTGCGGCGCGGTTGTGAAACGAAGCGTTAACCAAGCCAGAGCATTTCTCTCCGCGCTAATAATCTAGTTTCCCCCGGAAAACCAGCCTTTCTGTTTCTGGAAAGGATTCATAAAGCATTGAATTTAAGTCGATTTTAATCATTGCAGCACAAGTTTGTCGTCACAGGCGCCACGAATCCGGCGCTCCTTCGACAGGCGTGCCTCCATGATCTCTTCCATCAGCTCCCCAATGCCCTATCAGGCAAGCCCGCTGCTTGCGAACCTGAAGGCGAATGGTTTGACGGCGAACAAGGCGATCATCGCCGCCGCCGACGTCAAGGGCGCCATTGAACAGATCGGCATGGTCCAGCGCGGGCCAGCCAATAAGGCGGCGATCACAGCGGCGCTTAAGGAGCGCATTTCCTCCGACGTGGCGGCGGGCGCTCTGTCGGCTGACGACGCCGCCGCTGTCTTCAAGACTTTCGAGCAGATGGACCCCGCCAAACAGAAGGGCGGCGAGGGCCCGGGATCCGACGTAACCAAAGAGCAGATCGACGCTGCGATCGCTCAGATCGGTGGAGCCGACAGCCAGCGCACCGCGATGCTCAGCAAGCTTTCGGACAATTTCACAACCGTCGACGCCAATGGCGATGGCAAGCTGAGCCGTGATGAGGTCGGCGCCTATCTGCAGAAGTCCGGTGATTCTTCAGGCCGTCCGCGGCGCGCAGGCGGCCCACCCAAAGGTGCTGGCGGACCTCCTCCGGGCGGTGGTGGCGGCGGCGGTGGCCAGGGCTCGTCCCAGAAGACCGTATTGAGCGAAAACTCTGTGGTCATCGGCAATCTAAAGACGACGACGACGATCTATACGGACGGAACCTCTGACACCAAGACGGAAGCCGTCAGCGCCGACGTCACGAGCAAGGCCTATGACAAGGCGTCAGTGAAGGCCGCAGCGAGTCCTGATTCGAGGAACAGCGGCGCGAAGGCGCAGAGCTATCTGTCCTCAATCCAGCCGGGCTCGCTGTTCGATTTCCTGGTCCACTAAGAGCCGGTGATCTATCCGCGCGCCAGCATGGCGCGGGCCTTATCCTTGTCGCGGTTCATTTCTGCGACAAGGGCGTCGAGGCCTTCGAATTTCTCCTCGCCCCTGATCCAGCCCACGAAGGTCACTTCCACGGTCTTGCCGTAGAGGTCGCCCTCGAAATCGAAGACAAAGGTTTCGAGCAGAGGGGCGCCGGCATCCGTCACCGTGGGGCGACGGCCAAAGCTCGCGACCCCGCCGTGGGTCACGCCGTCGATGGCGATGCGCACGGCATAGATGCCATGGCGCAAGCGGCAGGATGGGTCGAGCCGCACATTGGCGGTGGGAAATCCCAGCGTCCGCCCCAGCTTCTCGCCATGGATCACCTCGCCCACCGTGAACCACGGATGGCCCAGTAGCTTCGCCGCGCGCGCCACGTCGCCCTCTTCCAGCGCCTTGCGAGCAGTGTTGGAATGGACGGCTTCCGCATGGCCATCGACGTCGGCGACCACCTGCGGCACGATCTCGACCGCAAAGCCGTGACGCAAGCCCGCCTCCGCCAGAAACGCGGGCGAGCCGCTGCGATTCTTGCCGAAGTGGAAATCGTAACCAACCACCGCGCCTGAAACGCCAAGGCGGTTGATCAGGATCTGCGTCACGAAATCTTCGGCCGAAAGACCGGCGAGCTCCGCATTGAAGGTGATGACCACGGCCCCGTCGAGGTCGAGCCTTGCCAGACACCGCGCGCGTTCGGTCTCTGGGGTCAGGCGGAAGACGGAGCCTTTACCTGCGAAATAATCAACAGGATGGGGCTCGAAAGTCAGGACAGCGGCGGGCTTGCCAAGTTTTCGGGCGAGCTTCTCCGCGCAGGCGATCACGGCCGCATGGCCGCGATGCACGCCGTCGAAATTACCGATGGCGACGACGGCTCCTTCGAGGCCAGGGGGCGGCGAGAGTGGATCGTGGACGAGGATCATCTTGCGCCTACCATCGCAGGGCTGTCATCGCCGCTTTGGGCTTGCTTTCGACGCTGGCCGCAAGACGGTGGAAAGCCGCTTCATCGAGCGCAGCGCCCGGATGAAGCTCGTCGCGATGGACGCCCGATGTTATAAACAGCGCATCCACGCCAAAATCACAGGCGCCCTTCACATCGGTGCGGATGGCGTCGCCGATGGCGAGGACGCGATCCTTGCTGACGGAGCGGCCCAGCAGGCCCTGCGCGATGGTGAGGGCGCGGTCATAGATCGGCGCATAGGGCTTGCCCGCCTGAACCACCCGGCCGCCAAGGCTCGAATAACGCTCGGCGATGGCGCCGGAGCAATAGAGCATCTTCTCGCCCACATGGACGATGAGGTCGGGATTGGCGGAGATGAATTCGAGATCGCGCGCGCGCATCAGCGCCAGCGTCTCGTGGTAATCGTCCGGCGTCTGTTCGTCCTCATAGAGGCCCGTGGCCACGACATAGGCCGCCTCTTGCAGCGA
>CANBVC010000100.1 GCA_947372795.1 Beijerinckiaceae bacterium | reverse complement strand
CCACTGTCCCTGGCCATTCTAGCGCGCCAGACCAAGAATGCGCGCCTCTTGGTTTTGGGAAACTCCCTCGCCAATCGCGACGATCCCATCCGCGTCGCCGAAGAAATGGCCATGGTCGACTGTATCTCTGGCGGCCGCCTGGAATGCGGTATGGTTCGTGGGGTCACCTACGAAATCTTCGCGGCCAATACCAATCCCACCATGACAAACGAACGCCTGTGGGAGGGTATCGACATGGTCACGAAGGCCTGGACAATGCACGACGGTCCTTTCAATTATGAAGGCCGCTTTTGGCATCGCCGCAACATCAATATCTGGCCGCGCCCCTATCAGCAGCCGCGCCCGCGCATTTGGGTGACCGGCTCGAACGATTTCGAAAATCTTAAGCTGATCGCGCAGGAAGGACACGTCTACGCCACCTTCGTGCAGCCCTATGCCAAAGTGCGGCAACTCTTCGATCATTACCGCGCCAACTATGTCGATAATGGCGTGCCAGGCGGCCTCGCTTACATGGCGTTCGTTTCTGTCGCTGAAACTGACGAGGAGGCCATGGCGAACGCTGATGAGATCGCCTGGTATATGCGCACCAAGGCCGAGCCGCAGTTTCGCAATGTGCCGGGCTACGTGGGGCTGGAATATAATGTGCAGGCGTTGAAGGGCGCCTATACCGGCCGAACCGACGCCGTTCGCGCGCAGGGTCTTGATTATCTGCGAGATCATCACATCCTCATCGCCGGCACACCGGACAATGTCGAGAAGCAGATCCGCCAATTATATGAAAGGGTGGGGGGCCTGGACCATTTGTTGATGATGATGCAGTGCGGCCATCTCAGTCATGAAAAGACGATGAAGAACATCCGCATGTTCGCGCAGGAAGTCATGCCGCGTCTGAAAGATTTGGGGCCCTGCATGAACAGGCCTTGGAACGCGGAGGCGGCGCAGTAAGTAACCACGCACCCATACAAAAAAGCCCGCCCCTTTTGAGGGGCGGGCTCTGTCTTCACTACGAGTGTGGCGTTAATTCGATCAGGAACCGCGAAGCAGGAAGCGACGGTTGAGGGGCTGCAGTGGGCGCGCGTTCATGGGGAAGATGGCCTTGAATGCGGCGATATCGGCATTGGAGACGGTGATGGTCTTGGCCAGCACGTTCCAGTCAACCACTTCCGAGCAGGGCGGGGTGGTTAGAGAGCCTTCATAGCGGAAGAATTCCTGGGTCTTTGGCATGAAAGCCCATGGGTCGAGCGGCGCCTTGAGGGCGGCGGAGCCTTCCTTCTTCGGGGCGCTTGCCATGACGGTCGAGAAAGCGGAGTTCTTCCCGCCGCCCGCCATGAGAACGCCAACCACCGCCAGACGGCCTTCGGGGGTCGCATGAACGAAATGTACTTCCATCGCCGTGCGGCCGCCGTCGAGCGTATGCTCGCTGGGCGTATGGAAGTGGAACTGCTTGAGCTCGTACTTACGGTCGCCGATCGTCAGCGTCCCGCCGTTCTTGGCGTTGAGCTGGATTGTGTGGCCATTGTTGACGACCTCATAAGCCTCGGCCTTCCAGCTGATCTTCAGGCTGTCGATGTTGGCGGCGATTGCGTCGCTAATGTCGATGGGCGATTGTTCAGCGCCGACGGCGCAGGCCTTGAACTTTGAGTCCATATCGCCCCATTTGGCGGCGCCATTCGCGCCCTCATATTCCCAGTGTGGGCCATCCGCAGCGCTCGCGGTAGCGGCGCAAACGGGGCAGGCCAAAAGCGACGTCAGAAATTTTCTACGATCCATTGTCGTTCCCCAGCAATCTCTTGGGCTTGACCCATGAGTTAATGTTCGAGTTCAGCGTATGCTGAAAGCAGCGCATTATCCGCGACAAAATGTATTTTGACATGCGAGAAATATTGCAAAATATGTTTTCTATCCGTGGAGCCTGTAAGTTCCGCTAATTCCTTCGGAAAACCCAACTAAATATCATCGGAGACAACATTCACTTTATCGTGATCGCCGAAAGCTGTAGCGAACTTGGCTGAATATTTCGATCTTTCACGCTGATAAATTTGCTTGCTTCGTCCTCGCCGGGCTGTCGCCCAGGCGAAATTTATCTTGGCAACCAGAAGCCATTGTGTAGCATTCCAAGAATAGGGCTCTGCGCAAAAGGGCCGATCCTGGGAGGGATGAATGAAGCGATCCATAGACATTCGCCGCCTTGCGGCTTCTATTTCCACCGCTGCTTTGCTCTGGGCCTCGCCTCTTATGGCGCAGGCTCCGCAGGCGCCTGCGATCGATGACGACGACATAGGTGGCGTCGTCGCCAGCGCCCAGGGGCCGGAGGCTGGCGTTTGGGTGATCGCTGAAACGCGCGAGCTAGGCGTGCGGTTTATTCGCATCGTGGTCACTGACGATCAGGGACGTTACGTCATCCCTGATCTACCGAAAGCCAATTACGATGTCTGGGTGCGTGGCTATGGGCTGACTGATTCCGTGAAGGTTAAGAGCGCGCCGGGGAAGATCATCAATCACACCGCCGTGGTCGCGCCGAGCGAAACGGAAGCCGCTAAATATTACCCGGCGATATACTGGTATTCCATGATGAACATCCCCACCGCCGATCAGTTTGGCGGCGCGTCGGATATTCCTAAGAACATCACGCAGAACGGCTATCTCAACATCATGAAGAACAATGGCTGCGTCGGCTGCCATCAGTTGGGACAGCTCGCCACGCGCACGATTCCAAAGGCCTTTGGTGAGTTCGCCAGCCACGAAGACGCATGGATGCGTCGCATTCAGTCTGGTCAGGCTGGCGAAAGCATGGTCAATCTGATCGCGGGCGAGCTCAATTCCGTTCCCCTCAAATATCTCGGCGACTGGACGCAGCGCGTCGCCAATGGTGAATTGCCTCATTCAAAGCCCACACGCCCGCAGGGCGTCGAGCGCAATATCGTCGTAACCCTGCGCGATTGGCATAATGAGAAGAAATATCTCCACGACCTGATCGCTTCTGACAAACGCAATCCCACGGTGAACGCCTATGGCCCGCTATACGGTCAAAGCGAGCACGCCGGCAATGACATGCCTATCCTCGATCCAGTCAAGAATGTGGCTTCTAACTTCAAATTACCAGTCACAGCGGAAATGCCTCTTGCGCTCGGGCCCGGTAATGCAGGTTCCGTTCACATCTTGCAGCCCTCGGCCTATTGGGGCGACGAGGACATCTGGGATAGCAAGGCCAATAATCATAATTCAATGTTGGACAGTAAAGGCCGCGTCTGGCTGGCGGCGACCGGTCACGTTCCCGAGAATCCCGACTGGTGCAAGAAGGGCGGCGATCATCCATCTGCGAAGGTCTTTCCGCTCGACCGAACGAATCGTCGTGTGACCATGTTCGAGCCTTCGACGCAGAAGTATGAGGCCTATCAGACCTGCTTCGGCTCCCATCACGTCCAGTTCGGCTTCGATTCGAACGAGACCCTATGGGTGTCGGGCGCGCAGAATGTCGCCGGTTGGATCAACACTAAATTGCTTGATGAAACCCATGACATCAAGCGTGCGCAGGGTTGGACCCCCTTCGTGCTCGACACGAGCGGCGATGGCAAGCGCGGCGAATATGTTGAGCCCAATCAGCCTGTGGTCGAAGGCAAGGATAAGCGCATCAACGGCTCTTTTTACGCAGTGATGCCGAGCCCCGCCGATGGCTCTATCTGGGGCACCTTCCGTGGGTTCCCCGGTGCCGTCGCGCGCGTAGCGCTCGGCTCAGACCCCACCAATACTGCGATCACTGAAATCTATAACGTGCCGCTCCCGGGCTTTGGCCCACGCGGCGGCGATATCGACAAGCAGGGCGTGGTTTGGACCTCGCTCGCAAGCGGACACATGGGCGCCTTCGACCGGCGCAAGTGCAAGGGACCGCTGAACGGTCCCAAGGCGACCGGCGATCATTGCCCCGAGGGGTGGAGCTTCTATCAATATCCCGGTCCGGGCTTTAAAGGCGTCGGTGAAAATAGCGCTGAAGCCAGTTATTATTCCTGGGTCGATCAGCACAACATCTTCGGCATGGGCGAGGATGTGCCCATGTCCACCGCCAATCTGATGGACGGACTTGTCGCGCTCGGCAAGGACGGCAAGATGGTCTCGTTGCGCGTTCCCTATCCGCTCGGCTTCTACGCCAAGGGCTTCGATGGTCGTATCGACGACCCCAATGCCGGCTGGAAGGGAAGGGGCCTTTGGGCCGCCAATGGCGACCGCGTGCCTTGGCATATGGAAGGTGGCAAGGGCACAAGGCCCTTCGCGGCGCATTTCCAGCTTCGGCCCGATCCACTGGCCAAGTGATATTCCTCGTTGAAACTGATTCTCCCCGCCGATGGCGGGGAGATTTTTATTTGCGCACGTAATGCCCGAGTTCTCTCAAGGCGTCGTCGGCGAAGGATGTGTTGACGGTCTGATTGATATCGACCTCGCCTTCAATCCAGTCCTGTGACCTAAAGAACGCAAAATCAGTGCGCAGGCTGTCCCAGTTGAGCCGTGCGTCAGGGTTGGAACCCTGCGTATGCATGGTTTTATAAAGCGCTGGATTTTTAAGGTCCGTGAATTCCATCAGGATTTTGATGACCTCATCTGCGTTCGGTCCTTTCAAGCCGCCATCAGCCAGCGCGCCATCATAAAAGCGCATCGCCTTGATGAATGCCCGCATGAACCGCTTGGCGACCTCCGGCCGCTTCTCCGCGAAATGCGATGAATAGATGATGTGGGTCGCGTCAGAGTTTGGATAATATTTATCATTGGTCATGATTTCGACGGCGATTTTTTGCTCCACCGCATAGGTGGCCGCAGGCTCCGTGGTCAGTCCCGCATCGACGGCGCCATTAGCCAATGCGGTGACATGCTGAGGATAGGCCAGATAGATCGGTTCTATATCCTTAAACGACAGGCCTGCGGTCTTGAGGCCCTGATTGATCGTCGAAGTCGCGCCTGTGCCAGCGCCGGGCAAGGCGACTTTCATACCCTTGAGATCCGCGAGCGATTTAAAGCGGCCGGAGTCGACGTGTTGCTTGCGCACGATCAGGACCTGATGGCCGTAGCCTGGGCGCGCATTACCATTGCCGGAGGCTATTTGAATTTTAATGCCGCGCGCCACCGCATTGAAAAGCGTTGCGCTGGCGGAGCCTGTGGCGACATCGATGTCGCCCGACCCGAGCGGGGCGATCATCTTGCCGCCGGAGTCGAAAACGACTCCGTTTACGTCGAGCCCTTCTTCAGCGAAATAGCCTTTCTTCATAGCAACGAGAATTGCGAAGTCGCCGGTTGAATTCGATATGGCGATATTGACCTTGTCGGCTGCGAAAGCCGACCGTGGCGTTAGGATGCCTGCGCCAGCCATGCCAAGCATGGCGCGTCGGTTGATGGAAAATAAATTGCTGGCTGTGACGTTTTCCACGCTCTGCCCTCCCTTGGGTTTCCCAAGTCTAGGTTCAATCAGAAGCGCGGTGCAAGGTGGAAACCGTGTGTTGAACGAGCAATAAAAATTAAAATTCAGGAGAGCGAAGCCGGGCTGGTGCGTTCTCCTGCATCGTGGGATTTTTTATAATCTGACAAAACTAAAGCTATCGCTTGGGCGCCGATTCAAGAGTGTCGCTGGCCTTGGGTTGCAGGGCGACCTTGACCCGGTCACGAACTGATTGCGGCGCCTCGATCAGTTCGCGGATGGTCTTTGCAAGAACCTCCCCCGTCATTGGCCGCACTTCAGCGTTTTGCTGCTTGGCTTCTGCAATGAATTCGGGATCCTCAAGCGTATCCATGAAGGCTTTACGCAGTGCCGTCACGCGCTCTGCAGGGACGCCGGGCGTCGTCGCCACAGGCCTGCCGACTGTGATCGCCTTTGACATAAACTCAAGGAGCGGCTTGTCTTCCTCCTTCACCTGCTGATCCAGCAGTAGAGGCGTGTCCGGCAATTCAGGCTCGCGCTCAAGGCCGACCTGAATGAGCGGTATGATCAGTTTGTTGCTGAGATATTGGGGCTTGGAGGTCTGGTAGCCGGTATAAGTATTGGTGCCGCGGCCATCGACCTCGCCACGCTCCATCGCAAGGTCGACCTCTTGTCCGCCCTGATAACCCATGATGATCTTGAACTTCGTACCAAGCACATTGTTATAGAAGGCGGGGAGTTGCACCGATACGGAGCCTGCGCCCGTGGAGCCGATCAACGTTTCGGTTGTCTTTGCCTGTTCAAGGGTTTTCACCTTGGTCGTATGCCAGACGACGAGTAACTGATTGGCGTTCACCAGATTTCCAACCCAGTTGAAGTTGCGCATATCGACGCGCAGGCTTGGGTTGAGTTGCAGCGCTTGATCGATCGGCAATCCCTGACTGACCATGGTCAGGACCGTTCCATCTTTCGGCGCCATCTGGCCAACGTGGTTCGCCGCGATGATCCCGCCGCCGCCCGGCATGTTGATCGGCGAGATCGATGGCGAGCCGGGAATATGGCGTCCCATATGGCGGGCTAGCAGGCGGGAGTAGGAATCATAGTCCCCACCCGGCGGGGTGCGGATGATGAATTGCATCTGCTTGCCCCGGTAAAAATCTGCGACAGGATCCGCCGCCAGAGCAGGGCAGGCGCCAAGCATCGCCAGCGCAAGGCAGATCTTCTTCATGTTGCATCCTCCCGGGGCGCGCGCATGCTGTGCAGCGCGTCGTTTGCTGTTTGGTGCGATCATGGCGGCAACATCGCCGCATGGCAAGGCGAGGGCGGGCCTCGCCGATTTTCGAGCAGACGGCATTGACGTTGATGCGCTCTTGTTTTCTGATGGTGCGAAATAAACCCGGGAGGAAAACATGACGGCTGAAGCCGCAGATCGCTGGACCAATATCAAGACTTGGCCAGAACTCATTCTCGACCGTCTTGAGGATGCGGGCGTCGCGCGCATCACTCTCAACCGACCGGAGAAGCGCAACTGCTGGAACGAGGCCATGTGCGAGGCCTTCATGCAGTCGCTCGAAATCGTTCGTGCGGACAAGGAGATCAAGGCAGTCGTCACGCGCGGCGCAGGCCCGTGCTTCTCCTCCGGGCTCGATCTCAATTTCCTCAAGAACGTTAGCGACGGTCCGCTACTTGACTGGGATCGTCCGACGCCCACGATCCAGCTCGCGGAAGCGCTGAGAAGCTTTCCCCGCATCATGATCGCCCAGGTTCATGGCTACTGTCTTGGTGGGGCGCTTGGCATCATGAATTGCCACGATCTCGTGTTCGCGGCGGAGGATGCGCAACTTGGCATGCCAGAGATTTTGCGCGGCAGTTTTGGGCAATTGGTCACTTCAACGCTGCTGCATGGCGGCGTGCCGATCAAGAAGCTTTCCTATATTGCGCTCGTTGGGCGAAACCTGTCCGGCGTGGAGGCGGACCAGCTCGGTATTATTTCCATGACCATGCCTGCCGCCGAACTTGAGGCGCAGACGACCAAGATCGCTCGCGAGATTGGTTCGCGTCATCTGGCTCCGCTCGAACACCACAAGATCACCGCCCAGATGGGCCGCGACCTCACGCTGTCGCAGGCCATCCAGCTCGACCAGCTCGTCGGCCAGCGCCTGCGCCGCGCCATGGATCCGCTTGGGGATGTCGGCGCCTATCTTAAGAGCCAGAAGGGTGGTCCTAACCTCGATTTCAAACGCGACGACGTCTGAACCGCTTCGAGGGAGCATTCCATGCTTTCCAAAATGAGGATGCAGGGGGAGGCCGTCGTCATCACGGGCGGCGGCGCTGGCATCGGCAAGGCGGCTGCGGCCGCCCTGTGCGAAATGGGCGCGACCTCGATCATCGTGGGCCGAACCGAGGCGACCTTGCGGCAGACGCAGGCCGAGTTTCACGCCAAGGGTTGGAAATGCGAGGTCTTCGCCGCTGACATTTCGCGAGAGGAAGATGTCGCGCGGCTGGCCCAATGGGTGGCGCAGTCCGGTCTTGAAGTGAAGGCTATCGTGAACAATGCGGGAAATAATTTTTCCGCACCCATTCACGAACTGCCTACAGAGCGCTGGCGTGAGCTGATGGCGACCAATCTCGACAGCGTTTATTTCATGTGTCGCGATTTCATTCCGCTTTTGCTGCGCGCCAAGGGTCCCTCCATCGTCAATGTCGCTTCAACGTTCGGCGTCATTGGCAATGCGAAAATGCCAGTATACTGCGCCACCAAGGGTGCGGTGGTGAATCTGACGCGCCAGCTCGCCATAGATTATGGCGCGCAGGGTTTGCGGGTGAACTCAGTTTGCCCCGGCTCCACCCTGTCGCCGCGATACAAGGGCTATATCGAAAAGGGTCTGGTCAAGATGGAGGCGGTGAATGCGCGCATCATGCTCGGACGCCCCGCAGATTGCGATGAGATCGGCGACGTCATCGCTTTTCTCATCTCGGACGCAGCCTCCTTCGTGACGGGCGCGACCATGGTGGTCGATGGCGGTCAGACCATCCATTGACCATCAGGGGATCATGACCGCGCCGCCGTTTATGGCGATGCCCTGGCCGGTCATATAGGCGGCGTCGGCGCTTACGAGATAAGCGGCGAGTCCGGCGACGTCTTCTGGGTAGCCAATCCGGCCCATGGGGTTGCGGACTTTCGCTTGGGCATGCATCTCCGCCTCCGATGTGGCGGCCAGCGGCATGGCGGTCAAGGACTGGCCGGGAATGATGGCGTTGACCCTGACGCCATGGCGCGCCCATTCGAGCGCCAGCGATTTCGTCAGGGAGAGAATCGCCGCTTTCGTGCAGGCGTAATTGGCGCCCTTCGCAGCCCCTTCAATCGCCCGGCCTGACGCGAGGTTGATGACGACGCCGCGTCCCTTCTCGATCATTCCTGGGCCAAAGGTCTTTGCGATCAGAAATGGCGCCGTCAGGTTGACCTTCAGGGTCCATTCCCAATCTGCGAGGGGCAGTTCAATGACTTCGCCGCGCGGAAAAACGCTGGCGTTGTTGATGATGCAATAGGGCGCGCCTAATGCGTCCATCGTCTGCTCGGCACAGGCTGCGATGGAGGCGGGGTCGGCTAGGTCAACCCTGAAGAAGCTGGCTTTCCCGCCGCTCTGCGCCACATGTCGGACAGTTTCTTCGCCCTGCGCCTCGTCGATGTCCCATACCGCGATGCGCGCGCCCATCTTTGCGAGCCTTAGCGAAAACGCCCGCCCGAATCCGCCACCCCCGCCAGTAACGATTGCGACATCGCCTGCCGTCAGACCATCGCGTTCAACGCCGTCCACAGCCATTGTTCCCTCCCGCGATTGTGATCTTGGCGGCGTTTCGTGATTGTTTGCCGCTGCTGGTCTGCAGACTAGCCATCAGGCGCGCGCCGGGCAATACAGGCGCGGAAGGCGTTTTCAATTGACGACAAAGTTCAAAAATTGAATGATCCCCGCCAAGTGTAAAAGTCCAAGAAATGGGGCTTGCCGATGGGCGAGGAAACGTTTGAATTTGAAGTCGATGGATCGAGTCTATCCGTCGCCGTTCGTGGTCAGGGACGTGATATTCTTTATCTTTCCGCCGGTCTGTGGTTCGCGGACGACAGTGCCTTTGCTCAGGCTTTGACGGCTCATGGACGCGTCATCATCCCCACCGCGCCCGGTTTTGGTCCCGGCGCCGTCAACCACCGCTGGAATCAGGTTGATGATATCGCCTATCTTTATCTTGACCTCATCGACCGTTTAAAGCTGACGAATGTTGCGCTGGTCGGCGCCTCTTTCGGTGGCTGGATCGCCGCGCAGATGGCGATCAAGTCCTGCGCTGCTTTCTCATCCATCACGCTGATTGATCCGCTGGGGGTGAAGGTAGGCGGCCGTTTCTCGCGTGACATCGCTGATTTCTATGGTCTCCCGGATGTTGAATTGCGCAAGCGCGCTTATGTCGACCCGTCCATCTTCGAAACAGACAACAAGAAAATCTCCGACGAGGAACTCAGCCGCAGGCTGCGCTCCCGCGAGGCGCTGGCGCGGTATGGCTGGTCGCCCTTCATGCATGATCCCAAGCTGCTTTCGCGCCTTCGCCGGGTTTCGGCGCCCACACAGTTCATCTGGGGCGCTCATGACAGGATCGTTTCGCCGGACTATGGGCGCGCCTATGCAAGTCACATCGCTGGCGCCACCTTCACGCAGATCGAAAAGGCAGGTCATCTGCCCCAGGTGGAACAGCCCCAGGCCGTGCTGGACGCCCTCATCTCATTCGCCGACGCCCATCGCTAGAACAAGGTGGTCAGGACATGCGTATTTTTCATTTCTCCGAGGAA
>CANBVC010000099.1 GCA_947372795.1 Beijerinckiaceae bacterium | reverse complement strand
TTCGACCAATGAAGGAGTGCTGGAGCGTGCGCGTGCGGAAATTCTGCGCAGCTGTGGTGGTGTGCTGCCGCTGGTCTATGACCCGTTTTCAGGCGGTGGGTCGATCCCGCTCGAGGCGCAACGGTTGGGCCTCCCTGCCTATGGGTCCGACCTGAATCCGGTGGCGGTGATGATCGGTAAGGCGATGATCGAGATTCCGCCAATGTTCAAGGATCGGGAGCCGGTTCACCCAGGTGTTAAGGATCGGATTCACTATCGGAATGCCGAGGGGTTGGCGGAGGACGTGAAGTTTTATGGGGAATGGATGCGTGAAAGGGCTTGGGAGCGGATCGGGCACCTTTACCCTCAGGCAGACTTGCCGAAGGAAGTGGGTGGCGGACAAGCGACAGTTATTGCCTGGATTTGGGCGAGGACAGTGCCGAGCCCCGACCCAGCGTTTTCAGATGTACAAGTGCCACTTGCAACGAGCTTCTTGCTGAGCGCCAAAACGGGCCAAGAGGCATGGATAGAGCCGCTTGTAGACAAGGCAAACAAGAAGATCACCTATCGTATTCGTTCAGGGGGTACGAAGCCCGAGCTCATCGCTGCAAAGGAGGGGAACAAAGCCGGAAGGGGTGCAAACTTTAGATGTCTGCTTTCCAACACTGCGATCACATCAGCCTACGTCAAAGAAAAAAGCATGACTGGCGAGATAGGGCAGCAGCTCATAGCGGTTGTTGCGGAAGGAGCTCGCGGGCGAATTTACTTGGACCCTTCGCCTGAACAAGAGCAAGTAGCGTTTTCCGCAGCCCCCGCTTGGAAACCTGACTTGCCGATGAACCGTGAGTCCCGTGACCTTGTCAGCGGACGCGGCTATGGCTTTTTTGTTTGGGGTGACCTGTTCACGAACAGGCAATTGGTTACTCTCAATACCTTGAGCAGCTTGACCGAAGAAGTTCGCAGCCTGATCGAGGCTGACGCTATTCAGTCAGGCATCCATCAAGACTCGATAGCTTTGAATGATGGCGGAGCAGGCGCGCGTGGCTACGCCGAAGGGGTAAGTGTTTATCTCTCATTTATTGTCAGCCGATTTGCGGACCGAAACAATTCCCTGTGTACTTGGGACAGTGGCCCAATGGGCACAAAATCATCCACTGGCGGGTCGGCACGAACAGCTTCGCTGAGAAACCTCTTTTCTCGACAAGCGATTGCGATGGCCTACGATTTTGGAGAAGGCAACCCATTCAGCGATTCTGGAGGAAGCCTTCGGAGCGCGCTCGGATGGGTTATTCCTGCAATCAATAACCTAGTAGGGAGCGCGGCTGGGAAAATTGTTTCGATGGATGCTCAGAGTCAATCTATCGGAGTTGGAAAAGTCGTGTCCACAGATCCTCCCTACTATGACAATATAAGCTATGCGGATCTTTCTGACTTCTTTTACGGTTGGCTGAAGGTGTGCCTTAAGTCAATTTATCCTGACCTTTTTAGTGTAATGGCCACCCCTAAAGTTGATGAGCTTATTGCAAGTTCCTACCGTCACGGCGGCAAGGAGCAAGCGGAAGACTTCTTTCTTCAAGGAATGAAGGCGGCTATTCGAAATCTCGCGGAACAGTCTACTAACGAGTTCCCCACAACGATCTACTACGCATTCAAGCAAAGCGAGATTGAAAAAGAAGGCATCAGCTCCACTGGTTGGGCCACTTTTCTGCAGGCGGTAGTAGAGGCAGGTTATGCAGTCGTCGGGACATGGCCAGTTCGGACTGAAATGGCGAACCGCATGATTGCTTCGGGCACTAACGCTCTCGCCAACTCCGTCGTCCTCGTCTGCCGCAAAAAAGAAGTTACCGCCGAAAACATTACCCGCGCCGAGTTTGTCCGCGCCTTGAAACGCGAGTTGCCGCCAGCCATTGCAGATCTTCAGGCCGCGAACATAGCTCCTGCAGATATGCCTCAATCGGCAATTGGCCCAGGCATGGGGGTTTTCTCACGCTACCGCGCCGTGCTTGAATCCGACGACCGCCCGATGAGCGTGAAGGTCGCACTTCAACTGATCAACCGTGAGCTGGACGAATATCTTGGGGGCATTCAGGGGGAGTTTGACGCCGACACCCGCTTTGCAATCACCTGGTTCGAACAGAATGGATTGAAGGCTGGCGACTACGGCACCGCCAACAACATCGCCACGGCGCGCGGGATCTCGGTCGAAAGCGTGAAGCATGCGGGGATCGTCGAAAGCCAAGCTGGCAAGGTTCGCGTCCTGCGCCGGGACGAATTGGATGACAACTGGGAGCCCGGGACCGATCAGCACCCGACGATCTGGGAATGTCTGCAGCACCTCGTGCGCCTGCACGAAAAGGACGGCATCTCACATGCGACAGCCGTCCTGCTGAAGAAAATTGGCGACAAGGCCGAGGCGGTGAAGGACCTAGCCTACATTCTCTATGACATCAGCGCCAACAAGCGACAGGATGCCAAGGAGGCGACCGCGTACAACGCCTTGATTGCTGATTGGACCGAACTGTCCCGGCAAGCTGCGTCGAATCTCGACACTCGCGGCAACCTTCAACAACGCCTCGATCTTTAAGGGAGACGGAAGATGGCCAAGAGTACCCGTCAATACGTCTTCGAAGGCATGGAGCTTCTTCCCGAAGCCCTGATCCCGTTCGTTGAAAAGCGCCTGGAATCATCTCTGACCGGCCACTGGCAGGTTCAGGTCGTGGAAAAGCTGCCGGGCCTCAGGCCTAACAGTAAGGGCGAGATCGCGTGGGATCAGTCTGCGCTCTTCAACGCGATGGACCGATTCTGGATGGATGCGTTCAAGGCCGTATTGGGCCGCGCTGAACGGTCATTGGTCAATGAATTGGTCGATGTGCGCAACAAGCTCTCGCACAATGACACCTTTACCTATGACGATGCAGAACGCGCTCTGGACAGCATGCGCCGGCTTATGGAGTCGATCAGCGCCGGTGAAGTGGCCGCTGAGCTGGCAAAGATGCGCGACACGATCCTGCGCACCAAGTTCACCGAACTTCAGCGCAATGAGGAGCGTCGGAAGACCCATCGCCTCGACATCTCGGTCGAAACAGTGGCCGGGCTCATGCCCTGGCGCGAGGTGGTGGAGCCCCACCAGGACGTCGCCACCGGTGAGTTCCAGCAGGCCGAGTTCGCCGCGGATCTGGCCAAGGTCCACAATGGCAGCGCCCCGTCGGAGTACAAAAACCCGACAGAGTTCTTTGCCCGCACCTATTTGACCGAGGGCTTGAGCAACCTGTTGATTGGCGCGGCCAAGCGGCTATCCAGCGCCAGTGGCGATCCGGTCGTTGAACTGCAGACCAATTTCGGTGGCGGCAAGACCCACTCGATGCTGGCGCTCTATCACATGGCCAGCGGCACGGCGGCACAGGACCTGCCGGGACTGGACCAGTTGCTGTCACAGCACAGCCTGACGGTTCCGAAGAAGATCAACCGGGCGGTCCTGGTCGGCACCTCGCGCGGTCCTCAGGATGTCTTGAGTGTTGAGGGTGGCCTGAAAATCCGCACCACCTGGGGCGAACTGGCCTGGCAGCTTGGCGGGGCCGAAGGCTTTGCTATGGTGGCCGACAATGACGAGCGCGGGATCGCGCCCGGCTCAAACCTCCTCGAAGCCCTGTTCAAGAAGTACTCGCCATCGCTGATCCTGATCGACGAGTGGGTCGCCTATCTTCGTCAGGTCTACAAGGTCGAGGGCCTGCCATCAGGTTCTTTCGACGCCAACCTCTCTTTCGTCCAGTCGCTGACCGAAGCCGTGAAGGCCAGCCCGGGCACATTGCTGGTGGCGTCACTACCGGCATCCCAGATCGAGGTCGGCGGCGAAGGCGGGCAAGAAGCGCTCGTGCGACTTAAGCAGACCTTCAGCCGGGTAGAATCGTCCTGGCGGCCGGCCTCTCAGGAAGAGAGCTACGAGATCGTCCGGCGGCGCCTGTTCAAGGAAATCCCCAGCGATCGTTTCCATCACCGCGACAACACGCTGAAGCAGTACGCAAAACTCTATCGTGAAAACGCTGACGATTTTCCAAAAGGATGCGCTGACGAGGACTATCGGCGCAAGCTCGAGAAATCTTATCCCATACATCCCGAGATGTTCGACCAGCTCTATACGAGCTGGGGTTCTCTGGAGAAGTTCCAGCGCACACGTGGCGTTCTTCGCCTCATGGCGCAGGTCATCCACGAGCTATGGATGGGCAATGATCCTTCGGTCATGATCATGCCGGGCAACGTGGCCATCAGTTCTGCGCGGGTGGAGCCCGAATTGCTCCATTATCTGGACGCAAGCTGGCAATCCATCATTGCCGGTGATGTGGATGGCATCACGTCCACGCCCTATAGAATTGACCAATCCGCACCGAACTTGAACAAATATTCGGCGACCCGGCGCGTCGCGCGCGCCATTTTCATGGGCACGGCTCCGACCCACGGTCAGGAGAACCTGGGCCTCGACGACAAGCAGATCAATTTAGGTGTGGTTCAGCCGGGGGAACGCCCTGCCATCTTTGGAGATGCCCTAAGGAGGCTGACCAACCAATCCAAGTTTATGCACAGCGACTTGGGCCGCTATTGGTATTCGATGTCGGCGAGCTTGAACCGGCTCGCTGCAGATCGTGCGGGACAAATCGAAGAGGCGCTGGTCCTGCTCGAGATCGACAAGGCGCTGGGGAGCTACATCAACGGACTGTCTGATCGCGGGCATTTCGACGCCGTGCAGGTTGCACCGGGCAGCTCGTCTGATGTGCCCGACGAAGCGGGTGGCGTGCGCGCCGTCATTCTAGGTGTGGCCCATTCCCATACCGGCCGCGACGGCTCCGAGGCCCTAACCGAGGCCAAGGATATCTTGATGCAGCGAGGCACGACCCCGCGCGTCTATCGCAACATGCTCGTTTTCTTGGCAGCGGAACAGCGCCAGCTCGACAACCTCAAGTCCTCCATGCGGTCGTCTTTGGCCTGGGCAGAGATGGTAAGGGAAATCGACCGGCTGAACCTGACCCAGAGCGACAGCGCGCTCGCTAAGGCCAAGCTTGTCGAGGCCAATGAAACATTGAAGACCCGGCTCAAGGAAACCTGGTGCTATCTGATTTATCCTGTGCAGGAGACCGCCCAGGCTGATCTAGAATGGACAACCGCCAAGGTCCCGGCTCAGGACGGTTTGCTGGCCAGGGCAAGCAAGAAGCTCGTCAGCGACGAAGGTCTGCTTCCTGAGCTTGGACCCGCTCGGCTCGACCGTGAGCTTCAGAAATACATCTGGAACGGCAAGCCCCACCTACATCTGAAGGATCTCTGGGAGTATCTCAACCGCTACACCTACATGCCACGAGTCAAGAACCGCGAGGTTCTGGCGAAGACGGTTCACGCTGCTGTCGGCGGCATGCTCCCGGGCCCGTTTGCGTATGCAGAGCGATGGGATGAGGCAAAGAAGATTTATGTGGGTCTAGCGATTGACCACGCAGGTGGTGCGCAGATCGTCATAGATAGCGACACCGTCATTATCCAGCCGGATGTCGCTGAAGCCCATCGGCTAAAGCCAGCGGTCGTGTCCGGTGGTGATGTTGTTGGCCCTGCTGGCACGCCCCCGGCACCCGGCGGTGGTCCGATGGGAACACCTCCAGCTTCACCTGTGCC
Source organism: Beijerinckiaceae bacterium (assembly GCA_947372795.1). GTDB lineage: Bacteria > Pseudomonadota > Alphaproteobacteria > Rhizobiales > Beijerinckiaceae > Terripilifer. The sequence continues at coordinate 4,644 of CANBVC010000099.1, read as the reverse complement.
ATTGGTTGAGAAGAACCCCACACGTTTCTCCGGAACCGTTATGATTTCTCCTGACCGTCCTGCTCGCGTGATGCATCAGATCGTCGAGGCTATCGTTGAACAGCTAACAACCATAGCGGGAAGTGAAGTGACGCTTCGTCTCGAAATTGATGCTGAGGTGCCTAGCGGACTTGATCGCGCAAAGGTCCGCACGCTGATCGAAAACGCGACCACGCTGGGTTTTATCGAAAAGACCATAAAATGAGGCAAACACTATCAAGCGGCGTTTTCCCTAGGATTGATGAAGCGGTTCAGCATGCAATCACTGGAGCCCCGCTACATGTTCGTGTTTCAAAGGCCTTGTTGCATTTAGCTCCAGTTTTGGGTTTCACTTATGAGCCGCAGGCGGAAGCGTTATTTTCTGAACTGAGAAAATTGATCGATGACCCAAGAGTTATCTTCTTACCAGAAGGACCAAATTTTTCAGGTGTACCTACCGAAAACCTAAAACGGTGGCTAAGAGCGTTGATTCAAATTTACGGGCTTGCGAGCTATGAACTTGCTTCAGAGCCGGACATGAGGTTCTTCTTTAACCTACCTGACCGCAATAACGCGATGCCCCGAAAAACTTCAAAATGATCCGACGAGTTAGTCCAATGTCGGCCTTGAGCTAAGAGAATATGCCTGAAAACGGCAATCTAGGTTTCCTAGACTCTCGCGCCATTTCGGCTTCGTTGGGAGACGATGTCGGGCGACTCGTGGAGTTCCTCCGGCAGAGCTTATACCGGTCGCCGAGATCGTGAACGAGGCGGCGCATGATCATCTCGATCTTCGTGTCCCTCCCGCGGACGAGAGCCACTCGCGTCGAACGTTCTTCCGGCGAAAGCGTGTCAGGCATTTGCGGGAGAGTTAGCGGCATTCCGATTGGTGTAAGCGTCGTGAACCGCCTCGTCTGCGAAAAGCTCTTGCAGCCTATTGAGACAACGACCGCTATACCGCTTGTGTTCCTGTTTGCCAATCTTGATGACCTTGTGGAAGTCAGTATTGGCGGCGATCCGCTCCCGCTCCATCACCCATAGCATCTTGTGGACGGTCAACTTCAGTTTGCTTGCCATCTGCTTTGCACCGAGATTGTAGTAGTCGAGGTCGTTGACCTTCTTAACCGCAACTACGGTGGCGTTGGGATTTCCGTCCTGGACGAGCTGTACGGATTCGCCCTGGTTCTTTGTGATGCGGATTGTCAGCCCAGGCCCATTTCTCTCCTCATGGATCGTGAGAGTGGAAACCCCGGGGAAGATGGTTCGCCAATCTTCGCCGGTGTGGATCCGCTTCACAACTTTGTCGAGCTCCGCGTTGCTCGGCTGGCTGCGTCGGCCATCGAGAGAGGCTTGTAAGATCGCGAGCGAGCGCAGCTTCGCCTTTGCATCAAGGCGCTTCCTAGATCCCGGAGCGACCATTCTCTTGATGTCGGCGAACTCGATATCGAAGAGCGCGGGAAGGTCCGTCGGCGGCTTGGCGCAGACTGGTAGAATGCGAATCGGAATCTCGTCACGCAGCGGTTTCTTGAGGACGTCGAAGGTAAGGCGCGTGAACAGGGTCACGGCGCTCTGCGCGTGGACGTATAGCAGATCTTCGCAGACCTCGATGAAGTGGTGCTGGGCGGCGTCGCGGAGCGTATTCAGCGCTTGCAATGCTAAAACCTCCTCCTCGCTGAGGCATTTCAGCTTTGCGTCCGAAAAGCATTTCCTTAGGCAGGGGTCGAACCCGATGGTCATTCCTTCTTTCGCCTTCTCTCTTATGTCACCGCCTTTGTGGATGATGATTGCCTTGAGCAGGAGCTCAAACGCCCGGTCGAGCATGATGAGAACGGCTTCCGTCCTGCCCCGGTCCCAGGCGCGGTTGAAGTGATCGACCGCAATGACGAGCGAATCCACGGCCTTGCCGTGCAGGGTCTTTGCCTCCTTTCTCATGGCATCGTTTTCCTTTGATTTCGGGAAGATAAAATCAATCTTCGCACGAGCAGTTGTCGACTATGTCCTGAGTCGGGCACAGATCCAGAAAGAGTGAAGACGAGATAAATGGGTCTAGCCGGAATCGATGCAGCACATCAAGAACGGTATCGTACTCTATATAGGATAGCGAGAAGCCTTGGCTCCACGAGCGCGTGAGCTCCCAGAGCACGACCTTCGGAGACGAGCATTTCATCATCTCTGCCTTCACTAACGACGCGTGGCGCTCGCCGAGCTCGCTGGGCTTTTGATCCCGTCATCGAGATCAACTTGAATGGCGTGGGCATGAGCCGTGATTATCGATCGAAGACCCTATGACCGGGGCCTTGGAGAGCGTCTGAACGTCTGGTGCTGATTCCTGACGAAGCCGCCCACAATTCCGAGATTATGTTGCCCACCATAACGGAATGATGCCGCCCACCATTCCTGAATGAAGCCGCGCACCGGAACGGGATTATCCCGCCCGGGGTGTGGAATGGCTGCGAGCACGTCTGCTGGCCTGTTTGAGGTCTCTCCTTTGCTAATCAAGGAGAGATCGTTGCCAGCGGAAAGAGTTGCGATGCGGCAGGCGCTTCCCCCCCAGCTTCTCCCGCGTAACCATCGGGGCAGCTTCAAACTTCCCATTCGTCAACCGAAATATTTCGTAAAATCAGGCACTTGAGCCGGATTTTTCGGTAGGAATTGGCCAGGTTCAGACAGCAACATTGCTGAGTAACGGGCGCTTATGCCCCAACTCAGGAGTGTAAAATGAGCCATCTTAGCAAGCTGAAGATCGTCGCCCAGCAGCAGAAGCGCCTACAGAGCAAGACGGAGCATCGCAGGGCTAAGCTGCTCGAAAAGCTCGATGACCAGCTGGCAATGGTACAGGCGTTGATAGCGGGCGAGATGTTCACCCGTCATCGCCGTGTTTGGCAGACCAATGATGAAGGCGAGCGGGTATTGGTGGAGCGTGTGAAGCGCACTAGGGCTTGGTACTGGATGAGTGGAGCAGGGGGCTGCTACTTCTCAGTCTGGTATGGGAGCAAGGTGCTGGAACTAAAGCCGGGGATGACAGCAATTGCTGTGAACAAGCGGGAGGATCTTCCAGATGCTATCCGGTCGATCATGGAGGCGGTCAAGTTCGGCGAGTTGGACATCCAGATCGAGGATGTCGCCGAGAAGGGTACTGCTGAGTTGCGCCTCAAGGGGCCTCTTAAGGAGATGAAGCGAACTGGATGAGTTCTGTTACACACCAATTAATATGCCCCTCGCCAAGGCGGGGGGCTAATGTTCTGGTTAAATGCGGAGGCCTTGACCTCGCCAGTTACCGAGGCACAATTAGCTGATGCGTGGATCAATGGAGCCATTGATGACAGACGGAATGCCAAACCTTCTTTATTCGGAGCATTGCGGCCACATCAGCCAAGACGGGGTCGGTGTCGAGGTATTTATAGTGAAGCTTGAGGGAGGTCGTTATTGGACACTCGAGGTCGTGAATTCCAAAGGGACATCCATCGTGTGGGATGAGACATTCTTGGATGATCATGAAGCCTACGCTGAATTTCAACGGACCGTGACGGAAGAGGGGATGGAAGCGTTTCTTGATCAGAGCAATGTCGTCCCATTTCGCCGTCGATAGAGGGGCGTGATGCTTCTTGGGATGGCTTCGACAGCGCCACGGACACAAGACGCTAATCAAATCCGCGCCGAACAGCGCGGACTTGCAGCCGATGTCGCTACGGGACTAAAAATGGCCGCTAACCGGCGCTAAGCGGTATCTCATAACCGGGCCGCAGCACAGGTCGCTGATGCAGTCAGGATGGAAATTCGACAGAAATACCTGCGGTAAGTTACTTTGGGCCAGAATGTTGGCAAAAAGAGGTATTCATGAGCGTATTCCATATCATCTACACATCCCACCCCTTTGGCTTTGATGAAAGCACTCTGGGTGGAATGCTCGTGAATGCGCGGCATGCAAACGCTCGTTCTGGGATTACGGGCGCATTGATCTGTCGCCGTGACATTTACCTTCAGTGGCTCGAAGGTCCGGAACAGCAGGTAAAAAGTACGATGGAGCGTATTGCAAGGGACCGTAGACATACGGAAGTCAAGGTTCAGGTAGCCAAGGTTATCCCTGAACGCATGTTTGGGGAATGGTCAATGCTACATGATCCTGCAAGGTCATGGATCTGGACACAGGAAGAAGTAGCTGGCGGTGCAGCAGAACGCTCTACGGCAGGAGAGGTGGTTGATTTTTTCATGAAGGTGCGGGCCGCACACCAAATTTGAGGCCGCACATCTTGATCAGAGCAATGTTATCCCTTTTTGCCGGGCGTTGACCGTATCGATCAGCTTCCAGTTTGACAGAATGTTGTACAGGGCAGGGAGTTGGTTTATGGTTGGTAGACAGAAGGCGCTGAGATAGTTTCATTAAATCAATATCTTAGATTAATTAGGAAATAATTCTTGTTGTACAGGTGTTGTACACGGTTGATAGCGTGTCTAAAACATAAATAATATCAAGGGTTTATGTGGCTAGCAGTATGCGAAGCGCTAAGCTTTTTTGGGTCTCAAAACCTAAAAAACTCAACAAAATCAACAAGAAAGCTGCTCGAAAGGGCAGCTTTTTTTGTTACCAACTTGTTGTACAGAACGGAAAAAGAACTAAAAGTGAGCT
>CANBVC010000098.1 GCA_947372795.1 Beijerinckiaceae bacterium | reverse complement strand
CTTGCTCGAAGCGGCCGCCTTGTGCGGCGTCCCTGTGAGTCTTCACACCATTGATGATCCGACCGCTGCTGCGATCTATGCAACGCGGCTATGTTTGGTGCGCCCCGATGGGCATGTCGCCTGGCGCGGCGATCAATGCCCAAGATGTCCGCAGGATGTCATTGATATCGCCCGCGGCGCCAAACCTGAAGGGGTATCCAAGGCGGCCTTCGCTGGTTAGATTGCGCGCGCCGCAGCTTGGCGCGCTTCAAGTCGGGCGTAACTTCGGGGGAGATGAACGTCATGGGGCATGGAAAGAGGGCAATCGCATGTTTGGCGCTCGCCTTTGGCTTGTGGGTGGAAGCCCCGGCGTCGGGTTTTGCGCAGCCGTTCCCAAGCCAGACGATTCGCATCGTTTCGCCTTACCCCGCAGGAGGCTTGGGCGACATCCTGCCCCGCATCGTGGCCGCAGGCCTGAGTGAGCGCACCGGCGCGACAGTGATCACCGAAAACATTCCCGGCGCCAGTCAGGTCATCGGCGTTGAGGCTGTCATGAAGGCCAAGCCCAACGGCTACACATTACTTTTCGCCAGCTCGACGAGCATGGGCATCAATGTCGCATCATCGAAGAGCCTGCGCTATGATCCCGTCAAGGATTTCGCCCCTATCGCCATCGCTTTTTCGACCCCCCTCTATCTTGTCGTGAACCCGAAAATCCCCGTGCATTCGGTGAAGGATCTGATCGCCCTCGCGAAGGCGCAGCCGGGCAAGCTTTCCTTCGCATCGGGTGGGACGGCGTCTTCGAACCACCTCGCCGGCGAAATGTTCAAAGAGCTTGCGGGCATCGATATCATCCATGTTCCCTTCAAAGGTATGGGTCCCGCGCTCACTGATCTTCTCGGCGGGCATGTGGACATGATGTTTGCGGGTGAGGGCGCTGAACAGGCTCGGCAAGGCACGGTGCGCGCGCTTGGCGTCAGCACCGCGACAAGATCGCTCACTGCGCCCGAAATCCCGACCATGCAGGAAGCTGGCGTCGCCGGTTACGACCTGAGCATCTGGTTTGGCTTCATGGCGCCGGCTGGCACGCCGCAGCCCATCATCGATTACCTCTCGCGCGAGATCCTCGGTGTTTTGGCGGATCCCAAAACCAGGGCTCGGGCGAACGGCGCTGAAATCACCCCCACCTCCGCGCAGGAGATGGGACGACGTATTCCCCAGGACATCGCGACGTGGCGCAAACTCATCGAAGATGCCCATGTGACGCTTCAATAGGAGAATGAATCATGGCCTATGCTCCGATCCATATCGGAATCATCGGCGCAGGGATCGGTGGCCTCGCCGCCGCGTCCTTGCTGCTGAAACGGGGCTGCGAGGTCACGGTTTTTGAACAGGCGGCAGCCTTTGCGCGTGTTGGCGCGGGCATTCAGCAAAGCCCGAATGTGATGAAGGTGCATCGCGGCCTTGGCATCGAGAAGCGCCTGCGCGACGTCGCCTTCGCGCCGCAGACCTCTCTGAACCGCGACGCGGTGACAGGCGCGACAACGAATGAATTCCCGCTTGGTCGCGAAGTCGAGGAGCGTTATGGCGCGCCCTTCCTCGCCATGCATCGCGGCGATTTGCACGAGGCGCTCGCTGACCTCGTCCCGACCAGCAAATTGCGCCTCGGCTACAAGCTGAAGAGCGTCGATCAGGATGGTTCGAAAGTTCGACTGAGCTTTGAGAATGGCGAGGTCGCCAGCGTCGACGCTCTTGTCGCCGCTGATGGCGTGCATTCACTGGTGCGCGATTATGTGTCAGGCCCCGAGCAGCCCAAATTTACGGGGCGCGTCGCGTATCGAACCACGTTCCCCGTGTCGCTCCTTGGAGATGTCGATATCGGCGCATCGCGCACGAAATGGTGGGGCGCGGACAGGCATATCGTTATCTACTTCACGACCGCCGCCCGCGATGAGGTTTACTTCACCACCAGCACGCCAGAAAAGGCCGACTGGATGACGCGTGAAAGCTGGTCGACCAAGGGCGATCTTGAAGAGCTGAAGGAAGCCTTCAAGACATTTCATCCTGACGTGCGCGCCACCATCGCCGCCGCCCCGGAGGTCCATAAATGGGGCATCTTTGAACGCAATCCCCTGCCGACCTGGACGAAGGGGCGCATCACCCTGCTTGGAGATTCCTGCCATCCGATGACGCCCTATATGGCGTCGGGCGCCGCCATGGCCCTTGAAGACGCCGTGATCCTCGCCCGCGCCATCGAGAGCTTTAATGGAACGTCGATCGAGCGCGCTTTTCAGACCTATGAAGCCACGCGCAATCCTCGGACCTCTGCGGTGCAAGCGGGGTCTGGCGCAAATAACTGGATGCGCAGCGCCACCAATCCAGATTGGCTCTATGGACACGATGTCTGGACCGAACAGCTGACGCTTGGCGTTTGATGAAAGCGGCGCCGGATCGCCCCGGCGCCGCACACTTTATGTGCGCTGCTGACCTTCGAGCGCTTTAAGAACCCGCTCGGGCGTCATTGGGAATTGGCGCATGCGCACGCCAGTCGCATCGAAAAAGGCGTTGGCGATCGCGGCTGCAGTCGCGCCCATCACCTCTTCGCCAGCGCCCGTCGATGGCTCGTTCATGCGCTGAACGACGACGGGCGTGACTTCCGGATGTTCCGCGAAGCGCAGCACCTGGTAAGTGCTCCAGTCGAGGCTGGTGACGCCATTGTCGTCGAAGGTCACTTCCTCCTTCAACACGCGGCTGACCGACTGGATCATCTGGCCGACCATCTGGTTCTCGACGAGCGCAGGGTTGACCGTGAGGCCGCAATCCATCGCGCCATAGAGCTTCTTCGTCACGATGACGCCCGTCTTGCGATTGACCTCGATCTCTGCGACAGCAGCGCCATAGGAGACATGGTGTGTGCCAAGCGCGACGCCGCGGCCGCGCACGACATCGCCGCTCTGGGTTTCTGAGCCCATGACCTTCGGCGCCCAGTTGGCGGCCTTGACGGCGGCGTCCAGCACATCAAGCCAGCGCACATCGCCGATGTTGCGGCGGCGGAAGGCGACGGGGTCCATCTTCACGGCGACGGCCAGTTCATCGACCGTCTGTTCCGAAGCGAAGGCGAAGGACAGATCGAGCGGGGAACGCAGCGCGGCTCCGCGCAGATAGTTCACCATTGGCGCCGCATGGCTCGTCACACGCCGGTCGGCGATCTTGTACATGGAGCCAGTGCTGATGGGATTGACCGTGATCGACCCCGAGCCGCTCGCGCGTTCAACGCCCGCCTTGGTTCTTGCGCTATCCGAAACGGTGGACGTCACGGTCCAGCCATGCTGCCAGCCGTCATATTCATAGGCGATGATATCACCGTCGGCGTTGACGCCCGCGCGCACTTCAGCTGCATGGGCAGGGCCGTAGTTGTCCCAGCCAAGCTCATCCCAGCGCATGAACTGCACGCGCACCGGCTTGCCAGTTTGCGTCGCCATGATGGCGGCGGCTTGCGTGGCGTCTTCGTAGCAGGAGCGCCCGAAGGTGCCCGAGCCCTCGAAAAACTGGACGCGGATTTTCTCTTCGGGAATTCCAAGAACCTCCGAGACCTGCTTGCGCGAACTATAGACATCCTGCGTGGGGGATTTGATCACCAGTTGCTCGCCCGTGGGGTCCGCGAGCGCACAGTTCGGCGCAAAGGGCGCGTGCGACTGGTAGGGGCATTGATAGGAGGAGCCCCTGACGAAGGCCGCCTTCTGCATCATGCCCGCGCTATCGCCGACATTGGCGATGAGCGTATCTGTCGTCTTGTCCTTGCGCATGCGCGCATGGACCGAATTATGATCGCCAAGCGGCTCGCCCTGCCGCCAGACGACTTTCAGGGCCTGCGCAGCCTTCACCGCATCCCATTCGCGTTCTGCGACGACGCCAACGAAGTCGCCCTTTCGGATGACCTGCGCGCCCTTGATATGGGCGATCGATGTTTCGTCGACGCTGACGGGCTTCGCCCCCACGCCAAAGCCGCGCTGGCCGCGTGGCAGAACAACGCGTCCGTGCAACATGCCGGGCGCGCGATGGTGCTGGACCAGCGTATATTTGCCAGCGACTTTTTCGGGAATGTCCACGCGCGCTGGACGCTGGCCGACGAGGCGATATTCATTCGGCGCCTTTACGGGCGCTGTTCCGTCGTATTTGACGTTGAAGGGCTTCTCGCCGAGCAGCTGCCCATATGTCACTTTGCGGAAGCCGTTCTCGCCGCGCACGGAGACAACGCCATCGCGGACCTCAAGGCTGCCGGGTTGCACGCCAAGGCGCGCCGCAGCGCGCGCTAATAGCTCCATGCGTGCTCTTGCAGCCGCAGCGCGCAGGGCGGGCGCGCCGCGATGGATCGAGGAGCTGGAGCTTGTCGCCTGCTGGTCGGGCGTGATGTTGGTGTCGAGCCGGATGGTGCTGACTTGATGCATGCCCATGTCGAGCTCTTCGGCCGCGACCTGCAGGAGCCCCGTTTGGTTGCCCTGACCGAGCTCGCATTTGCCGGTGTAGACCGTCGCCGTGTTGTCGGCGTGTATCGCGAGCCAGGTGTCCACCGCATGATAATCCGGCGGACCAGCCTTCACGCCACGCGCAGCCTGAGCGAAACCAGCCGCCGGGGCGAGGGCGAAACCGACGACCAAGGCGCCGCCGCCCTTGAGCAGGCCGCGCCGGGAAAGAAATGTCGCGCCATCAGCGGAGCGATTGGGGGAGACCACAGCGTCGTCCATCTCAACCCTCCTTTGCGATCTTGGCGGCCGCAGCCTGAATCGATTTCATGATGCGCGGATAGGTGCCGCAGCGGCACAGGTGCCCATTCATATGATCGCGGATCTGCGCCTCGGTCGGCATCGCGGTCTTCGACAAAAGCTCCGCGCCCTTGATGGCCTGGCCGTTGTAACAATAGCCGCAGTGAAGGGCCTGCTCGTCGATGAAGGCCTGTTGCAGCGGGTGCAGGTCAGGCGCCTTTGGCAGCTTGCGCTGCTCTGCGTAAAGGGCGGGCAGACCTTCCAGCGTCGTGATGGCGCGTTGCTTCACATCTGATATCGGCGTCTGGCAGGAGCGGATCTCCACGCCATCGGCGAGCACCGAGCAGGAGCCGCACTGCGCAAGGCCGCAGCCGAAGCGCGGGCCTTTCAGTTCAAGATCGTTGATGAGTACATAAAGGAGCGGCGTATCTGGATCCGCGTCGACGGAACGGGCGGCGCCGTTCACCTTGATCGTGATGGTCATGGGCATCCTCCCGGTTGTCGGTCTTAGGCCGACGTTTTGAGAAGGCTAGCATGGGACAAATTCAAGGTCCAGACGCGCGACCGTGACCGCGCCTCGGGCGCATGGGCATTCACTAAACGCGCCCTAGATAGTGAGAACCTCAAGCGCAATGGAGGGGCTCGTGGTGGACGTCTCTATTCCCGAAGGCGCAAAGGGCGTCGTCATCTTCGCCCATGGCAGCGGCTCGAGCAGCATGAGCCCGCGCAACCGCGCTGTTTCGCAGGCGCTCAATCGCGCGGGCCTGGCTACGGTTCTTTTTGATCTGCTGACCCCCGAGGAAGCAGGTGACCGGACGAAGGTTTTTGACATTGCGCTTCTGACGGAACGCTTGCGCGAGGCGATCGGGGCGGTGGGCGATATTGAGGCGCTGAGCGGCGCAAGGGTCGGGCTATTTGGCGCAAGCACGGGGGCTGCGGCGGCGCTAAGCGCAGCGGCCGAAGATGCCGACGAAATTTCCGCCGTCGTTTCCCGTGGAGGCCGGCCAGACCTGGCCGTCAAGGGGCTGGAACGGGTAAAGGCGCCGACGCTACTCATCGTGGGGGAGCTTGATGACGTCGTCATAAAACTCAATGAAACTGCATTTTCTCAGCTGCGTTGTGAAAAGCGGCTTGAGATCGTGCCGGGCGCGGGCCACCTCTTCGAAGAGCCTGGCGCGATGGAGCGCGTCATCGAACTGGCGGCGCATTGGTTCACGCTTCATCTTCTGGAGAAAGCGCGCGCATGATGTTCACCTCTTTTCCCTCACGTGAACATGCGGGGCGTGAGCTCGCCCTGCGCCTCAAGAGCATGGGGATTGCGGACCCCGTCATATTAGCGCTGCCGCGTGGCGGCGTTCCCATCGCGGCGGAAGTGGCTCGGGTGCTGCACGCGCCGCTCGATCTGCTTCTGGTCAGGAAAATCGGCGTTCCTTCCATGCCTGAACTCGCCGCTGCTGCGATCGTGGATGGTGAAAAGCCGGACCTTGTCCTCAATACCGGCGTGATGGAAGCTGCGGGCCTCACCGCTGCCGACATCTATAGCCTCGCCGACGAACAGCTCGCGGAAATCGAGCGTCGCCGCAAATTTTACCTTGCAGATCGCAAGCCCGTTTCGGTCGAGGATAAAACCGCGATCGTCATCGACGACGGGGTTGCGACGGGGACGACGGCGAAGGCAGCGCTTCAGGCCTTGCGGCGGCGTAGCCCCAAGGCGATCATTCTTGCGACGCCAGTTGGCTCAACCGAAGCCCTGTCTGATCTGGGCCCCTTTGCGGATCAGGTGGTCTGCCTTCAACAGCCCCCGCTCTTCTCCGCCATCGGACAGTTTTACTCTGACTTTCATCAGCTCACGGATGCTGAAGTGATAGAGGCGCTGGGCGCATCAGACCTGCCTCACGCCTGAGCGGCGCTTATCGTTCTGGCGCGCCTACGGGGCCGCAACGCGCGTCGCGCCCAGATGATCAAGCCTGAGCCGAGCAGCAAGGCGAAGGCGATGGACAGGATGACGTTCATCACGCCGCTCCACAGTCCAAGAAACGCGCCTTCGTGAAAGGTGCGTGGCCAATTGGATGGCGCAGGCGTCAGCCCTTCGCGCGTCACGATATAGGTGTCCTGCCCTGCCACGCCATTGATGCGCGCCATCATCCGGCCGCCGCGGTCTCGTATCCATTCGAGACCCGAGAGGTCATGACTCGCCGCGATCAGCCGCACCGATTCCCGAAGCGACGGCGCCTGCGCCTGCAAGCGCGGCGCAGGTTGCGAGAAGGTGACGCCCGCAGCCATGAAGAGCCCCGTCAGGGGCGACAGTATGATCAGCGGGAGCAGAACCCATGCCGTCACCTTGTGCCAGCCCGACAGTGAGTTGGACAACCGTGGCAGCCCCATGAACACGCCAAGCGCAATCACGATCAACATGGCGATTGTCGAAGCGATGACGAGCCATCCCAAGTCGCCATTGAGGCGTCGGTGTACGCCGCGCGCCTTGCCGGTGAGTTCGCTAAGCCAATCGGCTTCCTGCGCCTTGAGGCCAGTGTTCGGGTCAATGCCTGTATTGTCGATCGTGAGCACGTTCTGGAATGTGTCGAAGCGAAGCGAGCGCGCGGCGCCCAACGGGTCGTGCTGATCCATCAGGGCTTCGAGTTTTTGCAGGGTGAGAGAACCCGGCTTGATGTTCGAGGCCTGCAGAACCGGCGGCAGCGAAAGCAGCAACCCCGTCACGATCACGACCGCCAAGGGAATGGCGAAGATCAGGCTGATCCAGCGGTGGCAACGTAGAATCAGGGGTTTCATAGACATGCGTTCGTTCCGCGAGGCTTTGCAACTATCGGCACGCATAGGGTGGGGGTGTAAATTGAAAATATGATGACATCACGAAGAGTAGCTTGGTTATATGCCAGCAATATTGAATGCGGCCTCACACGTTGTTACAGTTTCGGCTAAGTTGATACTTCAATTGAGGACATGCGGTTGAAGCCCCAAGCTCACGAACTTTTCCCCACTCCGCTGTGGTCTGTGGACCTCCCTCCGGCGGATGCAGGACCATTGAACGCCCGGCTCGGAGCGGAAATCGAAAAGATGATTGCGCCGCGCCCCAAGACGCCAAGCGGCAGCAACTGGCAAACGCCTCAGGACCTGCACAATCGTCCGGCCTTCGCGGAGTTCGTAAAACTGGTCGAGCTCGCCGCCGTTAACGTTGCGAAGGACCTGCAGGTCGAGCAGTATCCAATGATGATCACGGGTTGCTGGGCTAATATAAATCCACCGGGAAGCTATCACCCCACCCACAATCATCCGAACAACTATCTTAGCGGCGTATACTACGTCGCCGTGCCAGAAACTGGATCCCATCTCGTCCTACAGGATCCGCGGCCTGGCATCTTAATGCCTCGTTCCAAACTGGGGCGTTTCACCGCCAATGTCGCCGTGGCGCCCGTCCAAGCTGGGCGAATGGTGTTTTTCCCGTCTTGGCTGCGACACCATGTTCCCTCCAATGAGGGCTCCACGGATCGTGTCAGCATCGCATTCAATCTCATGTTCACGAATTTCGCCGAGACGATCTCAGCTCCCATGTGGGAGCCGAGCGCCCCCAGCGCTTGAGCGGCGAGGCGGCTTACGTCTGCGACGATCGGAGCGCGATCTGGACCCGGACGCAAAAATCCAGGGGATTTTCGCGGCTCAAGCGGAGCAGTGAGAAGTTTGAAGCGGTTTAGTGGCGGAGGGGGCGGGATTCGAACCCGCGATACGGTTTCCCGCATACACACTTTCCAGGCGTGCGCCTTCAGCCACTCGGCCACCCCTCCGCAGCATGCGACAAAGCGCACGCGGTCTTCTCAGAGGGGGACGCGCGCCGTTGGCGCGCTGTGCGCCTTCAGCCACTCGGCCACCCCTCCGTAGCATGCGACAAAGCGCAGGCTGTCCGTTCGATCAATCCGGGCGCGTCTAGACGGCACAAATCATTGGAACGTGCGCAGGGCATAAACCATCGCGTCCGTCTCGCCAAGCTGCAAAACGTCGCCAGCGTCGATTGGAGCTGAATCTTTGCCAGAGAGCCGGGGCGTCGGGGGTGGGAACCCTGCTATCGGTCAGGTGTTCTTGGTAAGGTTCGACCACCGGAGAGGCTTCCCATGAAAAATAGGCTGATCATCGGTTTTGCTTGCGCGCTTGTCGCAGGCGCAAGCGGCGCCCTCGCGCAGACGGCGGATCCGGCGGTCTGGCGCCCATTGGCGCAGGCCACGACGGAGGCAGGCCCGCCAACCCTCCAGCTCATCCAACAGGACCGTGGCGGCGCCGACCGGGACCGCATGCGGCGCGGAGAGCGCCCAAATCGGGACGAGGATGACGACGATGACGGTTACATGGGCGGGCCCGGCGGGGCATGGCGTCCGGGCATGCTGCGTCAAGGGATGGGCCAAGGGATGGGCCAAGGGATGAGGCAGAGCATGATGAGCAACGCCCTTGGCGGGACGCGCATCCATTTGCGCCGGGGCGACTCGGCCGTCAGCATGCGCTGCCCCACCGATGTCCGGCTGAACGACTGTATCGACGCCGTCGGGCGTTTGCTCGATCGGCTCTCGACCATGGGAACCGGGACTGGATCAGGGCCCGGGACGCCTGCGCCGCGCTGAGAAAAGCGTGGACAGGCTTGTCCAGCTTCAGTTAAGGTTATGTTCTAACTCAAGTGTGGACAGGATGCTGCGCGGTTTTTTCATCATCGCCGCCTATCTTTGCCTGACCGGTGGCTTCGTGGCCGCTGTGGTTGACGGCGCGCGTTCCATCGGGGCGGGCGCTGTTTCCCTGACCTATGCCGAGGACGTCCTCCGGCCGCGATTGCCCGGCCTTCCCGCGCTGCTCGACAAGATCAGTCCATGGCTCTGGGATCCGGTGATGGTTCAGATCATGCGGGTTCCCCTGGGGCTGCTTCTGGGCTTGGTCGGGGTAGTGGTTCTCCTGATGATCCGTCGCAAGCCCGGCTACGACCGCTTCGCCGGTCTTGAGTAGTCCTGCGCCTCTACAAAGCGCGGCTGACGTGCTTAGATAGGGGGATATCAGGAGAGCCCCATGTTCGGTTTCCGCAAGCGTCACACCATCCCCACCCCCGCGGAAGCCCTGCCGGGGCGGATGCAGGCGATCCCCACCGCCACCCGTCATGCCGTTAAAGGCAATCCGCTGCAGGGACCTTGGCCTGCGGGCTTTGAGACGGCCGTGTTTGGCCTAGGCTGTTTCTGGGGCGCGGAGCGCAAATTCTGGCAGCTTGGCGAGGGCGTCTATTCCACCGCCGTCGGTTATGCGGCGGGGCTCACGCCCAATCCGACCTATGAGGAAGTCTGCTCGGGTATGACAGGTCATAACGAGGTCGTTCTGGTGGTCTTTGACCCCGCGAAGATCTCTTATGATCAATTGCTGAAATGTTTCTGGGAAAGCCACGATCCCACGCAGGGCATGCGGCAGGGCAATGACGCGGGCACGCAATATCGCTCCGGCGTCTATGTCTATTCGCCCGCCCAACGAGCGGCGGCGCAGGCGTCTAAAGTGCAGTTCGGCGCGGCGCTCGCCGCCAAGGGTTTCGATCCCATAACGACCGAGATC
>CANBVC010000097.1 GCA_947372795.1 Beijerinckiaceae bacterium | reverse complement strand
CCATACGCATCGAATGTTTCGACGGCGCCAGCCTGCCGCAAATCGTGCTCTGGGCGCAGGCAGAGCGCGACCCCGACCTGCGATTGCTTTGGCGCGAAGACGCGCAGGGCGCCATCCTGCGCCGCGTGGCGGAACATCCGGCGGACCTTGCACCCGGCGAGGAGGAAGAAAGTTACTCGCCGCCAGCGACCCCTGTGATGCTCTTTGGCGCAGGCCATGTTGGCCGGGCTCTCGTGTTGGCTCTCGCGCCCCTGCCCTTTGCGGTGCGCTGGGTGGATCCGCGCCCCGACTGGTTCCCGCAGCGGGCTCCAGCCAACGCCCAGCCCGTGGCCAGCGCAGACCCGGTAAAGGAGCTCGACGCCGCCTCGCCCGGCGCTTTCGTGGTGGCGATGACCCATTCCCACCCGCTCGATTTCGACATCGTGGCCCGGGCTCTGCAGCTTGGCTACTTCCCCTATGTGGGCCTCATCGGCTCGGCCACGAAGCGGGCGCGTTTCGAGCGAAGATTGGGGGATCTGGGGGTGGCGGCGGAAGCGATCAGCGGCCTCGTCTGCCCCATCGGCACGCCCCGGGTGCGGGACAAAAGCCCAGCCGTGATCGCCGCGACCGTGGCTGCTGAGCTGTTGCAGCGGCGGGACGCGCGCTGAGAGACTGCGGCCAAGATGCCGCTTTCACATAAATTCGTTTTCGTTCCGTTCCCATCTTCGCCCTGATCGTGGCATAGATGAACATCAGACGAATCAGCACCGAACCGGCAGGACCATGGCCAGTAACGATCTTTTCGGCGGCGCCGCCGCGCGCAAACAAGCCCCCGCGAAAGCCGCCCCAGAGCCGAAACAGGCGGCGCGGGCTATAACCGGCACTCCGGGCGAGTCTGGCTATACCGCCGCCTCCATCGAGGTGCTTGAGGGGCTGGAGCCCGTGCGCCGTCGCCCCGGCATGTATATCGGCGGCACGGATGAGGCCGCGTTGCATCACCTCTTCGCCGAAGTGCTCGACAATTCCATGGACGAGGCCGTGGCCGGTCACGCGACCTGGATCGATGTGTCCTATGAGGAAGACGGCTGGCTCTGCGTCGGCGACAATGGGCGCGGCATTCCGGTCGATCCCCACCCGAAATTCCCGAAGAAGTCCGCTCTGGAAGTCATCATGACGACCCTGCATGCAGGCGGCAAATTCGACTCAGGCGCCTACCAGACCTCGGGCGGCCTGCACGGCGTCGGCGTATCGGTGGTCAACGCCCTGTCGGAGCGCCTCGAAGTGGAGGTCGCGCGCGGCCAGATGCTCTATCGCCAGATCTTCGAGCGCGGCCAGCCCGTGACAAAGCTCGAGACCGTGGGCAAGGCGCCCAACCGGCGCGGCACCCGCGTGCGCTTCCGCCCCGATGATCAGATCTTCGGCAAGGGCGCGCAGTTCAAGGCGTCGCGCCTGTTCCGCATGGCGCGCTCCAAGGCCTATCTCTTTGGCGGCGTTGAAATCAGGTGGCGCTGCGCGCCATCCCTCGTTTCCGACGGCACGCCCGCCGAGGCGGTGCTGCGCTTCCCCGGCGGCTTGAAGGATTATCTGACGCAGGACATCGAGGGTAAGACCACCGTCGTCGAGCAGTCCTTCACCGGCAAGGTGCAGAAGCCCGAGGGCCATGGCTCGGTGGAATGGGCGGTGTCCTGGCTTGGCGACGACGATGGTTTCGTCCACTCCTACTGCAACACGATCCCCACGCCCGATGGCGGCGCCCATGAAGCGGGCCTGCGCAGCGCCCTTTTGCGCGCCCTCAAGGACCATGCGGAGCGTATCGGTCAGGCCAAACGCTTCGCGGCGGTCACCAGCGACGATGTGATGACGGGCTGCGCCGCGCTGATCTCGATCTTCTACCGGGAGCCGGAGTTTCAGGGCCAGAACAAGGGCCGCCTGATGTCGGTCGGCGCCACGCGCATCGTCGACCAGACCATCCGCGACGCCTTCGACCACTGGCTCGCAGCCTCGCCCTCCCAAGCCCTCAAGCTGCTTGACTGGACCGTGGAGCGGGCGGAGGAGCGCCTGCGCCGCCGAGCCGAAAAGGATGTGGCTCGCAAAACCGCCACGCGCAAGCTGCGCCTGCCCGGAAAGCTCGCAGATTGCTCGAACACTTCAGCGCAAGGCTCTGAATTATTTATCGTAGAGGGCGATTCGGCAGGTGGTTCCGCAAAACAAGCGCGCGACCGCGCCAACCAGGCGGTGCTACCTTTGCGCGGCAAAATCCTGAACGTCGCCTCCGCGACAAAGGACAAGCTCAGCGCCAATCAGCAATTGTCCGATCTTTCCCAGGCGCTCGGCTGCGCGGGCGGGTCGCAATATCGCGATGCGGACCTGCGTTACGACAAGGTCATCGTCATGACCGACGCCGACGTGGACGGCGCCCATATCGCCTCGCTTCTGATCACTTTCTTCTATCGCCAGATGCCAAAGCTGATCGAAGGCGGGCACCTCTATCTGGCGGTGCCCCCGCTCTACAAGCTCACCCAGGGCGCCAAAACTGCCTATGCGCGCGACGATGTGCACCGGGCAGAACTGATGAAGACCTTCTTCACGGGTAAGGGCAAGGTTGAGGTCAGCCGCTTCAAGGGCCTTGGCGAAATGATGCCCGCGCAGTTGAAAGAAACTACGATGGACCCGCGCCGTCGCACCCTTTTGCGCGTTGAGATCAAACCAGAGGATCAGGCAGGCACGGCTGATTCCGTCGAACGCCTGATGGGCAACAAGCCGGAAGCGCGCTTTACTTTCATTCAGGAACGCGCAGCATTTGCGGCGGAGCAGGAACTGGTGGATATCTAGAGCCTGACAAGGAGCGCACATGACCGACTCGTCCAACACACAGGATGCGCACTCTGCTACCAGCTACAGCCGGTCGGCGATCCTCTACCACTGGACGAGCTTCGCCCTGATTGTTTTCGTGGGCGCTCTTGGCCTGTCCTTCGGGCTCATCCCGAGGCCAAGCCGCCCGTTCTGGATCAATATCCACGCGGTCGTCGGCCTTGTGGTTCTGGCCCTCGCGGTGCTGCGCATCGGCTGGCGATTCGGCCACGCGCCACCGGATTATCCTGAAGGCACGCCCGCGCTTACCCGCAAGCTCTCCGTTCCGGTTCACTGGCTGCTTTACGCCCTTATGATCGTCCTGCCGCTGGTCGGGATAGTCGCATATGTCTGGCACGCCCGGGCTTTCGATTTTGGCCTGTTCAAAGTCGACTTTGGCGTCGCATCAAACAAGCCAGTCTATGAAGCGGCCGAAGAGATCCACGAACTTCTCGCCTATAGCTTGTTCGGCCTCGCAGGGCTGCATGGACTGGCGGCGCTCTTCCACCATTTCATCCGCAATGACGGAACCTTGGGGCGCATGTGGCCCTGGGCGCGCGGCTGAGCCACCACAGCTGCGCAGTGTGAAATCCATTGACTTTCCGACAATAGGCCGTATGAGTGTCACGTCGAACGAGAGGCCCACGCGTGCCCGTTCGTCAATTCCGTTGCAAACCGTGCAACGAGGTTTTCTCAGCAAACGCGGACAGTGGCGATCAGCGCGCACAGCTTGCGCCCTACGCCCAGGCGTCAATAATGACTTTCAAAGACACAGGACTCAGCGAGAAGGTACTCGCAGCCGTCGAAGCAGCCGGTTACACGACCCCCACACCCATCCAGGCGCAGGCCATTCCCCACGCCCTTCAGGGCCGCGATGTTCTCGGCATCGCCCAGACCGGCACCGGCAAAACCGCCGCCTTCGTTCTGCCCATGCTCTCCCGGCTGGAACAGGGACGCGCCCGGGCGCGCATGCCCCGCACCCTCATTCTCGAGCCGACGCGCGAACTCGCCGCTCAGGTCGAGGAAAACTTCCTGAAATATGGCGTGAACTCTCGCCTCAACGTGGCCCTGCTCATCGGCGGCGTCTCTTTCGCCGATCAGGAAGCCAAGATCATGCGCGGCGCGGATGTGCTCATCGCCACGCCCGGCCGCATGCTCGACTTCTTCGAACGCGGCAAGCTGCTGCTCCAGGGCATCGAAATCCTCGTCATCGACGAGGCGGACCGGATGCTCGACATGGGCTTCATTCCGGACATCGAGAAGATCTGCAAGCTCGTGCCCTTCACGCGCCAGACGCTGTTCTTCTCGGCCACCATGCCGCCGGAGATCACCCGGCTGACGGAGGCCTTCCTGCATAATCCCGTGCGGGTTGAAGTCGCACGCGCAGCATCCACGGCGGCCACCATCACCCAGGGGCTCGTCGCCTCGGCTGGTGGCGGGGCCAAGCGCGAGACTCTTCGTCGGCTCATTCGCGGGGCGGATAACTTCAAGAACGCCATTATCTTCTGCAATCGCAAGCGCGATGTGGCGATCTTGCATAAGTCCCTGACCAAGCATGAATTCCGCGCAGGCGCCCTGCATGGCGACATGGAGCAGTCAGCGCGCATGGCTTCCCTTGACGCCTTCAAGACCGGCGATGTCGACTTGCTGGTCTGCTCGGATGTGGCGGCCCGCGGACTCGATATCCCGGACGTGAGCCATGTCTTCAATTTCGATGTGCCCACTCATGCGGAGGATTACGTCCACCGCATCGGCCGCACCGGCCGCGCTGGGCGTTCGGGCACGGCGCTGACCATCGTGACCCGGGAAGACACCAAATATATCGACGGAATCGCGAAGCTCACCACCGAGAAGATCAATTGGATGGGTGGCTCGCTCGATGACATCGTAGAGACCAGCGAGCAAAGCGACGAGCGCCGCAGCCGCCGTCGTAGCGAAGGCTCGCGCGGCGGTCGCTCAGAGCGTAGTGGTTCGGAGCGCGCCGGATCGGAGCGCGGCCGTGGCCGCAACCGTCAGCCGGAGTCCACCGCACGCGCGGAACGATTCGCCCGCACCGAACCTGCCGCCGACCTTGGCTCGGAGCCGCAGCCGGTCGAGGTGCGCGAAACCCGTGAGCCGCGTCCTGCGCAGCCTCGTCAGTCTCAGCCCCGTCAAGCGCAACCTCGTCAGGCGCAGCCCGAGGCGGAGCGCCGCCGTCCAGACCGCCGTCGCCATGATGACGACGACGCGCCGGTGGTTGGCCTTGGCGATCACATCCCCTCCTTCCTGCTGCGCCCCGTGCGTCTGAAGCCTGCCAAAGTCGCCTCAGCCGAAGACTGAGGGGTTCAGATTTCCAAAGGGATGAGTTAATCTTCCTCCTGATCACGCTGCCAAGGCGTGACAGGAGGAAACAAAGTGCGACATCATCACATTCGTAGCGTCATCGCCGCCTGCATCGGCCTGATCTCCTGCGTCGCCGCTCAGGCTGCAGACAAGGTCAATGTGGCCGTGTTGAACGCAGCTGGAGACGTTGGCCTGTTCATCGCGCAGGAGCGCGGATATTTCAAAGACGAGGGCCTCGACGTCACCCTCACCCATATCGATTCCGCCGTGAAGATGATGCCTCTGCTGGGCACCGGCGATCTCGACGTCGGCGGCGGCGCAACGACCGCCGCGCTCTACAATGCCGCAGACCGCAAGATCGATGTTCGCGTCGTCGCCTCGCGCGCGCGCACCGCGCCGGGCTATGGCTATCAGGCGCTGGTGGTGCGCAAGGACCTCATCGATACCGGCAAATATAAAAGCTACAGCGACCTCAAGGGGCTGAAATTCGCTTTCGCCTCGCCGGGTTCGACCCCTCTCTCCTCGCTCAACGAGGTGCTGAAGAAGGTCAATCTGACCTTCAACGACATGTCGATCAACTATCTGAACTTCGGCGCGCAGGTCGCGGCGCTGCAGAGCGGCGCCATCGACGGCACAATCATGATCGAACCCTATCTGAGCCAGGTCGTTAGCACGGGAGCCGCCGTTAACGTGACCGCGACGGAAGCCTATTATCCGAGCGCCGAAGTCTCCCTGTTGCTCTATGGCGACAAGTTCATCAAGGAGCGCCCGCAAGTCGCGACCCGCTTCATGAAGTCGTTCCTGCGCGGCGCGCGTGATTTCAAGGACGCGATCGCCGACGGCCGCTGGAAAACCGGCCCCGTGGCAGACGATGTCATCCGCATCTTCGCAAAGGGCGTGAACATCCCCGAGGCGACAATCCGGAATATGACGCCGCAATTCGCCGATGCGGATGGCGACATCAATATGGAAAGCCTGCGGACCGACCTCGCCTATTTCAAGCAGAGCGGCGACGTCACCAGCAAGACAATCACGGCCGACATGATTACGGACCTCACCTTCGCCAAAGCGGCGGCGAAGGAGCTAGGGCCGTATAAGGCGAAGTAGGAGCATATACCCTCCCCCATGTGGGGAGGGTCGGACGCGTCAGCGGACGGGGTGGGGGTCTGCGCATACTGATCGTTGGCGCGGTCGCCAAGGCGCTCACCTTTAAAGGCCTCACGACCCCCACCCCTCACCCCTCCCCACAAGGGGGCGGGGAGCTGCAAGCGTTTCATTTATAATTCAGAGACTTTGGATCCCGGAGACAGCCATGTTCATGACGCGCGGCGCAGCCGTTCTCCTTGCGCTTATGACGACGATAACCGGCGCCAGCTCGGCTGATCGCATCTCTGTCGGCACTGTCGGAAATAGTTCCGACGCAGGCTTCTTCATCGCCATGGATCAGGGCTATTTCGCAGCCGAAGGACTCGATGTGGCCCTGACGCCTTTCGATGGCGCCCAGCGCATGATGGCGCCCCTTGGTCAGGGTGAGCTCGATGTGGGTGGGGGAACGGCGACCGCCAGCCTTTACAATTCAGCCTCGCGCGGCATCGGCATCCGTATCGTGGCGGATCGGTCGCGGATGGAGGCTGGCTATATGTTCCAGACGCTGATGGTTCGCAAGGCCGTCATCGATTCCGGCCGGTTCAAGAGCTACGCCGATCTTAAGGGGCTGAAGTTCGCGCTCGTCGCGCCGGGCGGCAGTCCGGGCTCTGCCCTCAACGAGGCCGCCCGCAAGGGGGGCGTGCCCTATGACAGCATCGACAAGGTGTTTCTGCCCTTCCCTGCACAGGCCAGCGCATTCGCCAATGGCGCGATCGACGCCTCGCTGATGATCGAGCCCTTCGCGACCTATCTGGTCGATCAGGGCATGGCGGTTCGCTTCGCGTCCTCGGAAGATTTCTATCCGGGCAACCAGATCGGCCTCGTCTTCTTCTCGGAGAAATTTCTGAAGGAACGCCGCACGGTTGGAGAGCGGTTCCTGCGCGCCTATGTGCGCGCGCTTCGCGACTACAATGACGCTGTGGTTGAAGGGCGCTTTTCCAACGGCCCGAAGGGGCAGGCCGTGATCGCCATTCTCGCCCGCAATCTCAACATGAAGGAAGACCAGATCCGGAGTAGCTATGTCCAGGCGATCAGTCCCGACGGCAGTCCCAATGTGGAGAGCCTGCGCAAGGATCTGAAGTTCTTTCTCGCTCAGGGCGATGTGACAGACGCCAAGGTGGACCTCGATAAAATTCTGGAGCTATCGCTGGTGGACAAGGCGGCAAAAGATCTCGGCCCCTACCAGCCCACGCGCGATTAGACCGCCCCCCGGCGCCGGGGGCTGGACAGATGCGCGCCTTTGCGCATGATACCGAGAACCGATCGGTCCATAAGGACAAACCATAACAAGGTCGGCGACGGGAGGGACAATGCGCGCTGGTCTTTGCGCCTTTGCTTTTGCTATCGGCTGTGTCGCCGCCACTGCGGCCAATGCTGACGCTTTGGACGATTTCTATCGCGGCAAGACCGTCTCGATGGTCGTCAGTTCCGCGACGGGCGGAGGCTATGACACGCTCGCGCGCGTCGTCGCCAAACATATGGTCAAACATATGCCCGGAGCGCCCAATATCGTGGTGCGTAACATGCCGGGCGCAGGCGGCGTGATCGCCACGAACCATCTTTATAACGTCGCCTCGCGCGACGGTCTCACCTTCGGTCAACTACAAAACACCCTCCCCTTCGAGCCACTGCTTGGCAACAAGGAGGCTATGTATGACTCCAGCAAATTCAATTGGCTGGGTTCGCCGAGTTACGAGACGGGCCTCTTGGTGGTGCGCGCCAAGGCGCCAGTGGCCAGCATCGGCGATATCCAGAAACAGGAAATCTCGGTGGGAACGCCGGGGTTGAATTCGACGCCAAGCTTCAACACGCGCCTGCTCGTAGAGGCGCTCGACATGAAGCTGCGCATCGTGCTCGGCTATCCCGGCCAGAACGAAGTCTTTCTCGCCATGGAGCGCGGCGAGGTCGACGCCTTCCCAACATTCTATTCCTCAATCATGTCAACGCGACCCACATGGATCGTTGATAAAACGGTGAAGACCATCGTCCAGTTCGGCCCCGAGCCCGAACCTGAACTCAAGGACACTCCCTTCGCTTCCGACCTTGTGAAAGATCCCGAGAAGCTGCGGCTTCTGAAAGCCGCCGCCGCGCCTCTCGCCCTTGGCCGCCCATTCGCGGCGCCGCCAGATGTTCCAAAGGAGCGCGTCGCGGCCCTGCGCAAGGCGCTGACGGCGACATTCGCAGATCCTGAATGTCTTGATGATATGCGCAAGCTCAACCTGCCGGTGAATCAACCGCGTTCGGGCGAGCAATTGCAGGCGGTGATCGACGAAGTATGGCGCATGCCGCAGGAGACAAAGGATAGGCTGCGCAAGCTCAGCGGCATGTAAACCACCTGCCCGCAAAGATAATCCGCTTGCGAACGTCGCATGGCTTCGCTTAGGAATTGCGGCAGTCATTTACAGGGTTGAGGGGGGCACAAGATGAAACTGGTACGTTATGGAAAGCCGGGCAAGGAAAAGCCGGGTCTCATCGATATGGACGGTCGCATTCGCGATCTCAGCGAAATCGTCGGTGACATCGGTGGCGAGACGCTCTCGCCCAAAACCCTGCGCAAGATCGCGCGCGCGCGTCCGGGCAATTTGCCGCTCGTGCGTGGCAAGCCGCGTCTGGGCTCTTGCGTGTCGCGCCCCGGTAACTTCATCGCCATCGGCCTCAACTACGCCGACCACGCAGCTGAGGCGGGCGCGAAGATTCCGGCTGAACCCATCGTCTTCATGAAGGCCACAAACTGCGTGGTCGGCCCCAACGACGACATCGTGATCCCCAAGGGCTCCACGAAGACCGACTGGGAAGTCGAACTCGCCATCGTCATCGGCACCGGCGGCAGCCATATCGCAGAGCGCAACGCGCTTGAGCATGTGGCCGGCTTCTGCGTCTGCAACGACGTGTCAGAGCGCGAATATCAGATCGAGCGCGCGGGCGGTCAGTGGGACAAGGGCAAGGGTTGCCCGACCTTCGGTCCACTCGGTCCTTGGCTCGTCACGCCGGACGAACTCGGCAATGTGCAGAAGCTCGATTTGTGGCTCGATGTGAACGGCGTGCGTCAGCAGACCGGCAACACCTCCACGATGATCTTCGGCGTGAAGCATCTCGTGTCTTATGTGTCGCGCTTCATGAAGCTCGAGGCTGGCGACGTGATCACCACCGGCACGCCCCCCGGCGTGGCGCTCGGCCGCAAGCCCCCGAACTATCTGCGCGCCGGAGACACGATCTCCTGCGGCATCGATGGCCTCGGCTCGCAGGCGAGCCGCGTGATCGCATGGAAAAAGGGCATGTGAGGAACATCGGCGCGGGGTCTGCGATCCCGCGCCTTTTCTTTCTGATTAAAGACCGAGCATCAGCTCAAGATTTTGAACCGCCGCGCCCGAGGCGCCCTTGCCCAGATTGTCGAGACGGGCGACCAGCACAATGTGCCCGTGCTTTTCATTGGCGAGCACGAAAAGCTCCATATCATTGGTGTCGTTCAGCGCCTGCGGCTCAAGCTTGCCGGAGGCTGGTGCGTCGGTGAACCGCACGTAGCGTGAGCCTTCGTAATGGGCGCGCAACGCGGCTGCGAAATCCGCTGCCTTGGCGCCTTTCAGCATATCGAGATGCAAGGGAATGCTGACCAGCATGCCCTGCCGGAAGTCCGCCACCGAAGGCACGAAGATGGCGCGCCGGTTAAGGCGTCCATAGGTCATGATCTCCGGCATGTGCTTGTGTTCGAGGCCGAGCGCATAAAGCTCGAAGTCAGGCGCATTGCGCGCCTCATAGGCCTCGATCATCGATTTGCCGCCGCCGGAATAGCCAGAGATCGCGTTAATGGTGATGGGCGTGTCCGGCGCGATCAGACCAGCGTCAGTGAGCGGACGCAGCAAAGCGATGGCGCCAGTCGCGTAGCAGCCGGGATTGGCGACGTTCTTCGCCGATGCGATGGCCTCGCCCTGCCCCTTCGCCATTTCCGCAAAGCCGTAAGACCAGCCCGGCGCGATCCGATGTGCGGTCGAGGCGTCGAGCAGGCGCGGACCGTCAGCGCCGAGATCTGCGACCATAGCGGCCGTCTCGA
>CANBVC010000096.1 GCA_947372795.1 Beijerinckiaceae bacterium | reverse complement strand
GACACGCAGGTGCCGATCGATGATCTTCAATTGCTTCTGAACAACGGGGACCCCAAGGAGGCCTGGGTCAATCCTACTGGCGGCCATATGGGCCGTTCCGGCCAGCTCAGCGACCAGAAGATTTTCGAGACGGTAGTGCTGCCGTGGGTCGTGCGCCGTCTGGGCGCTGGCAAGTAAGGGAGGTGAACATGATCCGATTTCGCGATATTCTGCTCGCATCCATCGTATCGATGGCTTCATCGGCGGCTCATGCTCAGGGCGTTCTCGATGACTGGGCCTCAGTGAAACTGCCGCCGCCACCAGTGCTCAAGCCGGCGACGGTGGACCCCAAAACCACAGCGCTTCTGCTGTTTGATTTCACCACGCAGACCTGTTCTCAGGAGCGCCGCCCTCGCTGCGCCGCCTCCATGCCTAAGATGAAAAAGCTGCTCGAGGACGCCCGATCGCATGGCATGTTCGTGGTCTTCTCTGTCGCCCTCCCGAATACGGGCGAGAAAGATATGATGCCCGACATCGCGCCGAAACCCGGTGAACCTGTTTTGCCCGCGCTTGGCCCCGACAAGTTCCTTAATAGCGACTTCGAAAAGATGCTCAGGGATAAGGGCGTGCAGACAATCATCATCAATGGCACTGCGGCTCAATCGACCGTTCTGCATACGGGTGGCGAAGCGGCTCTTCGGGGCTTCAATGTGATTGCGCCGATTGAGGGTATGTCCTCGAACGAGGCTTTCCCCGAGCTTTACACAGCTTATCACCTCACCACTGCGGCGCGTGTCGAGGCGAAGGTGACGCTTACTCGCGTCGATATGATTTCTTATAAATAAGGCGACAGCGGGCACCGCAGAGGTCGGCGCCCGCGTATCTTCAGTAATTGCGCAGGATTTCGCGAGCAAGAACAGAGCGCATCAGTTCCACCGGTCCTTCCGTGATCATGAAGCTGCGCGCGTCACGCCAGAGTTTCGAGATCGGCATTTCCATGGTCAGCCCCATGCCACCATGGATCTGCATGCAGCGATCAGCGACGCGAAAGCCAAGTTCCGTACCTGCGATCTTGACCATGTAGCTCTCATGGCGCTGGGCGATACCCGCCTCGGTGCGCGCTGCAAGGTTATAGACCATCAGCTGCACCATCTTGTGCTCCATGTAGCTGTCGGCGATCTTGAATTGGATCGCCTGACGGTCTGACAGGGGCGCGCCGAAGGTCACGCGTTGCTTGGCGTAGGACGCCGCCATGTCGATGCAGCGTTGAGCGACGCCAAGGCCACGACAGGCCTGATAGAGGCGCCCGCTGGTGATCCATGACTGGGCGTTCTTCATGCCGTCGCCCTCGCGGCCAATGAGGTTTTCGACCGGCACTTTCACATTATCGAAAGCCAGTTCATAGGGCGCATCACCCATCATGGTCGGCACGGGACGCACGACGGTCACCCCCGGCGTGTCCGCATCGACAAGGAACATGCTAAGGCCGCCTCGGCTGCCTTTGGCGCGATCTGTCGCGGCTACGAGCTGGAAGTAGTCGGCCCGTCCGCCATTGGTGATCCAGCGTTTGTAGCCGTTGATGATGTAATGGTCGCCCTGACGTACGGCGGTGGTGCGCATGGAGCCGGGATCGGCGCCCGCGTCTGGCTCGGACTGCGCGAAGGCCGTAAACTTTTCACCCCGCAGCACGGGCAGCAGATACTTCTGCTTGTGGTGTTCTGGCAGCGTGAAAAGAATAGGCCGCACATCTGGTCCGAAGATCAGCGGTCCGCGCGGCGGCATGGCGATAGTGCGTGCAAGCTCCTCCCACACGACCACCATGGCGAGAAGCCCAAGGCCCTGGCCACCATATTCCACTGGCGTGTCAAGCAGCCACAGGCCGAGCTCCTTAGCCTTTGCCTGAAGCTTCTCCCTGATGTCCTGCCGCATCACCGGCCCATCCATCGTCGTATGTTCGATGGGGATGAGTTCCCGGTCGACGAAATCAGCGACCGTCTTTTTCAGCATCCGCAGTTCTTCGGGAAGCTCCATGTCCATGCGTGCATCTTTCTTTGGTCGAGGAAGAAAAGTCAGCCTGCTGCGGATTTGCCAAGCACGGGATGGCCGATGCCCAGAGGCTCCGCGTCGATTAGCACGAAGGCGACGCGCGCTTTCTTGTCGCTGCGATTGACCCACGAATGATTGGTGCCTCGCTGCACCATCACATCGCCCTGACGAAGCTTTACGGTGGAGTCATCCATGTCCATGTCGATCTCACCTTCGATGACGATGACGTAATCGACGGTTTCGGTGCGATGCATGGCTGAGACGACGCCTGCGGGAAAATCGATGACCGCGAAGCGGCTGCCGTTAGGTGGCGGCGCGCTGCCAAGCATGCGCGCGCCCATGTCTTCAATCTCCTCGCCCAGAGGTGCCTGCGCAGGCGTGCGGTCGGTGCTCCAGATGAGCGTCGAGACAAGGCCATTGCCCGGGCCGCGCGAATTGGTTGCGGGCGCATCCAGTAACACCTTGGCGACACTGCCTGCGTCATGGCCGGTGACGACGCGGCGTATGGGCGGCGATGCGGTTGGCTTGTTCATTGGTTCCTGCCTTTTTGAATTCGTGTCCATCAATTTATGGTCTGGCCGCCATCAACCAGAATTGAAGCTCCGTGAACGAAGCTCGCTGCGTCTGATACGAGAAACGCCGCGACATTGGCGATCTCGTCGCATTGCGCGAAACGCCCGAGCATCACCTTTGACAGCGTCACTGAAGGGTCCGTGCGGCCTGACTCGAAATGACCTTTGACGCGTGGCGAGAGCGTAGGGCCGGGGCAGATCGAATTGACCCGCAATCCCTGCGCTCCGTAATCAACCGCAAGCTGCCTCGTTAAGGAAATGACGCCGCCCTTGGCTGCGCTATAGACAGGCATTTTCGGGAAGCCGATATGGCCGAAGGTTGAGGCTACGTTGAGGATGGAGGGGGACTTCTCTTTCAGCAGCAGCGGGATGAATTCCCTGCACATGAAGAACACGCTGTTGAGATCGACCGCGATCAATTCATTCCATTTTTCAGTCGATAGGTCAGTCACGAACGAGACGAAATTATTGCCTGCATTATTGATGACGGCCTTGCAGCGTCCCCAACGTGCGTCGACAAAATCCCGCAGCGCTCTAACTTCGTCGTCTTTCGACACATCGGCGGCGAAGACTTCCGCTTTGCCGCTATTCTTTTCGATTGCGGTCTTTGTCTCTTCCAGCGTGTTGAGCGTGCGGCCTACCAGCACGACTGTCGCGCCGAGCTCAGCAACCGCCTCAGCGGTCGCGCGGCCAATGCCAGAGCCTGCGCCTGTCACGACGACGACTTCGCCGTTGAACTTCAATTGCTGAAGCAATCGCATTCCTCCCTTGTCGTTACGCGCCCTTTGCGGGCTGTCGTTTTATATAAAGGGCCGCGGCATTGCGCGGCCCGCTGATGCTTCGATTGCTTCGGCTTTACTTCGCCAGCGGGTCGGGGCGCACCTGAATGTGGACGGCGCGCGGGCGCGAGCCCTTGCCGGTTTCCATCAACCAGGGCGTGCGGTCGCCGTTGGTGCTCCAAAGGCCACGGCCCTTCCAGCCGGCGTTGGGATCGTCGATGCGGCCATCGAGACCCTTGGCGTAGAAGCCCATGGGGTAGGGGATGCGCAGCATGACCATCTTGCCCCCGGAATAGGCGATGAAGCCGTCCTGCAGGTTGGCGGTGGAGACGGGCACGTCATCGCCAAGGCCGAGCGTATTGTGCTGGTCGACCCAAGTGTAATAGCTCGCTTCCGCGCTATTGGTCTCGCCTTCAAAGCCGGGGCCGGGATAGCGATAGAAGGCCCAGCCTTCGGGGCAGTGATCGCCGAGCGCTGCGGGACCATTCAGCGGCGCCTTGCACTTGCGCCGGTCGAAGCTGACGAGATGGCCGCTGGAGCCAGACCCCCAAAGCACGCCATTCTTGTCGATGTCGCCACCGCGGATGCCTGTGCCGGGTTTGGGCATGTTGAAGACCTCCGAGAGGCCGGTCTTCGGGTCAAAGCGCAGGAAGCCCGGCGCGCCGCCGAAGACGCCGACGGTATACCAGACCGAGCCGTCCGTGGGGTGCGGCATGACGGCATAGGGCGAGCCGCCTGGAATGCGCTTGTCCTTGCCCGGCGCGATGGGCTGATCGGGCTCGACATATTCGCCGAGTTTCCCGTCGCCGCTCGTGTCGAGCACGAAGGGAGCCCAGCCCTGCGATGCCTGAACGTCCCCGGTCTCGAGGAACTTCTTAGAGTTCACCCAGCCTGCAACCGGGCCCGTGCCGCTGAACCACACCGTATTGTCGGCGTCATAGCCGAACTGCGGATGGTGTGAGCCAAAGCAGGTGTCGATGAAGGAATATTTCATCGTCTTGGGATCGAGCACAGCGGCCTGACGGGACGACTTGTCGAGCGGGAAGACCTTCGCGGAGGGATGCTCCGAGCCCTTCTTGCAGAAGGCGGGATTGTCGAGGCCGCGTACGCTGGCCGAGAGCCAGACGCGGCCTTCCTTATCGAGCATGGAGTTGTGGTTGTTGGCGCGAGTGTCCCAGAGGCTCTCCTCGCCCCAATAGGCGGAGGCGGCCATGACTTTCTCATCCCCCGCGTGACCCGGTCCAAGCGACAGGGGCATGTTAGGATCCTGCACCGGCATCTTGAAGTAGGTCACCTTCGCCGTCTTAGGGTCGAGGATCGGCATGTTGTCGGTGGAGTATTCCGGCGAGCCATAGAGCGGCCCATAGGCGTTTACGGTGGGATAGCGGCGGTCTGACGAGATGAGGTCGTGCAGATATTTGTTGGGCTCGGACCATTCCCAGGATGAAACGACGATATTGCGCTCCACGCCCTGCGGGCGCTCGGGCTTGTTCTTCGGCAATTCGCCCTTGGCGACGCGGTCGGTCCAGTCACCGAAATATTTATAAGGCACGGCGCCGAATTCGCCTGCGATGCGGTTCGTCATGGCTTGGCCCGACTGACCCGATTGAAGGCGACGGATCCAGGCCTGCTCGCCATCCTCGAACTTGCCGAACTGGGCGGGAATGGTGCGGGTAGCTTCCTGGCCGATCTGATGGCAGCCGATGCAATCGACGTTGTTCATCTGCTTGAGCCAGCGGTCGCGCGTGATGTTCTTGGGAATATCCGTTGAGCCGCCGAAGTCTGAAGCGGGCGGGATCTTCAGCATCGTGAACCAGTGGATGGCCGGATAATAATGGGCGGCCGAGGCGGCGTCGGGCGCAGGAACGGATGCGAGGTTAAGGATCTGGCCGGGCTTGGCGCGCATCTTTGCGCTGTCGACAAGGCCGTAGCCGCGCACCCAAACCTGATAATTGGCGGTTGGAAGATCGGGGATGACATAGCGGCCCTGATCGTCGGTTACGACCATGCGGGCGAATTTGGTGGGGAGGTCCGTGGTTTCAGCGATCACCCAGACGCCCGCTTCCGGTCCGCTGGGGCCGCGCACCACACCGCCGATATCATCATCGTCGATGGCGACGATGGGCGCTGTCTGGGCGAAAGCGCCCATGGTGGCGACCGGCGAGGCGACCGCCAACGCCGCGATGGCTGCGCCAAGAAGGAAGGTGGTTTTCAGCTTCATGCGAATCTCCCTTGTTCCGCCGAGGCGGATGATTTTTGCGTATCTTAAGCATCGATTGTTCCCGAATAAACAGATTTCATGGACGACGGGCGCCATGAGCCGTGCTTTCGCCACTTTCCTGCGTGTTAGACCAAAGTATAGTGCGCGCACCTGTCGTTGCAGGGGCGCGAGCCTTGGAGCCTTCGTCTGGATAAGGCATGGTGATTGTCGGCGGAAAAGAACGAGAAACCGCAGCTACAGGGGGTTGGCCATGGACTTCACACGTCGCGATCTTGTGCGCGGAACGCTCTCTGCGCCCGTATTGCTCGCTAGCGGCCTCAGCGCGCAGGCCCAGCAAAAAGTGCTCAAGATTTCCCACCAGTTTCCGGGCGGCACGATCGATCAGGGCGATTTTCGTGATCGTCTATGCCAGATCTTCGCCCGTGAGGCCGAGAAGCGCAGTAATGGCGCGCTGAAGTTCGAGGTCTACGCCAATTCTTCCTTGATGAAGACCTTCGCCCAGTTTTCCTCTCTGCGTAAGGGCGCGCTCGATATGACGCTGTTCCCGATCGCTTATGCGGGCGGCGAGGTTCAGGCCACGAATATCGGGCTCATGCCCTGCCTTGTGACGAGCTACGAGCAGGGCGCGAAGTGGAAGACCGCCCCCGTCGGCCAGATGTTCAACAAGGTGGTTGAGGACAAGGGCGTCAAGATCCTCTCCTGGATCTGGCAGGCGGGCGGCGTCGCCTCGCGTCGGGGCCCGATCCTGTCGCCCGATGATGTTAAGGGCTTGAAAATTCGGGGCGGCAGCCGCGAGATGGATCTCATGTTCACGGCCGCCGGCGCGCAGGTCTCCACCATGGCCTCGAACGAGATCTACATCGGCATGCAGACCGGCGCGCTCGATGCCGCGGTGACGTCATCGACCAGCCTCATCTCCTTCCGGCTTGAAGAGCTCGCCAAATCGCTCACCACGGCGCGCAAGGGTTCCTTCTGGTTCATGCTCGAGCCGCTTCTCATGTCAAAAGCTATCTTCGACAGCCTGCCAGCGGCCCAGCAGAAGGCGCTGCTCGACGTCGGCGCCGAGATCGAGGCCTGGGCGATGGCCGAGGCGAAAAAGGACGACGAAGAGGTCGCTCGCATCTATGCCGCCAAGGGCGTTCAGGTCGCGGACATGACCGACGAAGGGCTCGCCAAATGGCGCAAGGTTGCGGAGGAGGCGGCTTGGGCCGATTTCGCAGCCAAGTCTTCAGAATCCGCCGAGTTGCTGAAGCTCGCCAAGCAGGTGTCCTGATTTGTCCGGGGGCGTAGCACAGGACGCGATTCTTTCCGTCGAGTCCAAGCCGGATGGCGCGCGCTCGATCCTCTCGACGCTGATGCTGCGTCTTTACGAATTCTCCGCCATGGCGCTTGTCGCCGCGGCGGGAGTGCTGACCTATGGGGTCGTCATGGGCCACTTGTCGGGCCGGGCGACTCTCTGGCAGGACGAGGTCACGATTTTCCTCATTGCGGGGGCGACCTTTGTTTCCGCCGCGCAGGTGCAGGCCTGGCGGGGCCATGTGGGCATTGAGGTTCTGGCGGAGATCCTGCCGCCGCGCCTCAATGAGTTGCGTTACAAGATCATCGACTTTCTGGTTCTGGGCTTCTGCATCTTTTTCGCCTGGAAATCAGGTCTCCTGCTTCAGGAGGCGTGGGAAGAGGGGCAGACCTCCCATTCCGCCTGGGGGCCGCCCATGTGGATCCCCTATGGCCTTCTGACCCTCGGCATGGCGTTGCTCGCCCTGCAGGTCGCAATGCAGGTCGCCGAACGGTCGAAGGCGGCGCTCGTTTTCGCCATCCTCTGCGCGTGCGCGCTTCTGTTCTGGCATCGCCCGCCTTCGGCTCTGCTCACGGGGCTTTCGCTGCCAGTGGTGGGTGGGGCTTATTCCATCGTCACCCTGATCATGATGTTTTCGGGCATGCCAATCGCCTTTGCGCTGGGTGTGACGGCGCTGACCTTCATGTTCCTCTTCATGCCGCTGGCGTCTGTCGACACCATCGCCCAGAATTTCTACGAGGAGCTGGCGAACACCATAATTCTCGCGATTCCGCTCTTCATTCTCAAAGGCGCCGCCATCGGGCGTTCCGATGCAGGGCGCGATCTTTATCTGGCTTTGCACGCTTGGCTGAATCGCATTCCAGGGGGCCTTGGCGTCGCCAATACGGTCGCCTGCGGCCTCTTCGCCGCCATGGCTGGCTCATCGCCCGCGACCTGTTCGGCCATCGGCTCGGCGGGCATTCCAGAGATGCGTTCGCGCGGCTATTCTCCCGGCTTTGCGGCGGGCATCATTGCGGCGGGCGGCACGCTGGGCATTCTGCTTCCGCCCTCTGTCACCATGCTGCTTTACGCAGTCGCGGCGGAGGTTTCGCTTGGGCGGCTGTTTCTGGCGGGGCTCCTGCCGGGCCTGCTGCTGATCACGCTTTTTGCTGTCTATTCGGTGTTGCGTTTCCAGAAGGAGACGCGCATCGCCGAGGCTGAGGCCACGCGCACGGGCGTTCGCTCGGCCATTCTCGCCAAGGATGAATATACCTTCGGCCAGAAGGTGCGGATGCTGGTCTGGGTCGCGCCTTTCGTCATCATTCTGGCTGGCGTCATGGTCGTGCTTTACGCAGGCTGGGCGACGCCATCGGAGACGGCGGGCGTCGGCGCCATTCTGGCCCTCTGCGTCATCGGATTCATGTATGGCGTCTGGCGTCCCGGCAAGCTCATGCCGATCCTCAATGGAACCCTGCGCGAGTCGACCATGCTGCTGATGATCATCGGCATGTCGCTGCTCTATTCCTATGTGATGAGCTATCTGCAGATCTCGCAGGGTACTGCGGCCTGGATCATCAGCCTGGGGCTGTCGAAATGGGTGCTGCTCGCGGCCATCCTTGTTTTGGTGGTCGTGCTGGGCTTCTTCCTTCCTCCCGTCTCGATCATTCTCATGACGGCGCCGATCATCCTGCCGCCCCTCAAGGCGGCGGGCTTTGATCTCATCTGGTTTGGCGTGGTGATGACGGTGGTGATGGAGATGGGGCTGATCCATCCTCCGCTCGGCCTCAACATCTTTGTCATCAAGAACATCGCGCCCGATATCTCACTGTCGCAGATTATCTGGGGAACGCTGCCCTTCGTGATCCTGATGATGTTCGCTGTGCTGCTGATCTGCATCTTCCCGGCGATCGCCACCTGGCTGCCGGTCGCGCTCATGGGTTGAGATGAAGCTGCCTGGGCGCTTGTTTGCGGATTCCTTTGCAGTGAGGCGCAGGAATGCTTACATTCCAAACGAATGCCTCCCCTCCGCGTCGATGCGCGGCTGAGGTGGAGGCTGGAGATGAATGGTGTCGTCCTTTGAAGCGCCCGATTCTGCGGCGCCTGCTGGCTCGGATGTACGGCTGAGCGGCCGTCCCGTGATTGGCCGTCCTGGCGATGGGGGAGGACCCCATGTTTCAGGACGGAACAGCCACGTCTACGCCGCGCTTGATCTTGGCA
Organism: Beijerinckiaceae bacterium; assembly: GCA_947372795.1. Taxonomy (GTDB): domain Bacteria; phylum Pseudomonadota; class Alphaproteobacteria; order Rhizobiales; family Beijerinckiaceae; genus Terripilifer. Next base: position 1,314 of record CANBVC010000096.1, on the reverse strand, counting down.
CCAATAATTGCCGCCTGCTGATCGCCCGCCCTGCGCGGGAAGGTTTTCGAATCATCGACGCCTTTTCGCGGATCGTTCGGCTCGGCGAGGGCCTGACCCAATCCGGCCGACTCGGTCAGGGCGCCATCGACCGCACACTGGCAGCGCTCGAGGTCTGCCGCACCAAGATGGAGAACCGCAGCGTCACCCGCGTTCGGCTCATCGCGACCGAGGCCTGCCGCATCGCCATCAACGGGCCTGACTTCATCGCCCGCGTCCGCGAGGAGGTCGGCCTCTCGCTCGAAGTCGTCGACCGCGAGACGGAAGCCCATCTCGCCGCTTCTGGCTGCGCTGCTCTTGCCGACGATCAGGCCGAGGGCGTGGTGCTTTTCGACATTGGCGGGGGCTCGTCCGAGATCGTCTGGCTGTCGCGGCCCAAAGTGCAAACGCATGGCCATGACGTGAATGGCGATGCAGGGATGCGGGGGCGTGTTCGCATGTGGGCCTCGCTTCAGCTCGGCGTTGTGACTATTGCAGAGCGATTCGGCGGCATTGATGTCAGCGCTGAGACCTACGAGCGTATGGTTCAGCATGTGAGCGCAGAGCTTGCGCCATTCCTTGAGCGCACCGCCTCCGAGCTGCGCTGCGGCCGCTTTCACCTTCTGGGCACCTCCGGCACCGTGACAACCATCGCCGGAGTCCATCTCGGGCTTCTGCGCTATGATCGCCGTCAGGTGGACGGTTTGTGGATGGATGACGCAGAAGTGTCCCAAGCCATTGGCCGATTGCAGACCATGACCTATGCCGACCGTGTCGCCAACGGCTGTATCGGGCCCGAGCGGGCGGATCTCGTGCTCGCGGGCTGTGCGATTTTTGACGCAATCCGCCGGGCTTTCCCGGCTGATCGCGTTAGAATCGCCGATCGCGGCCTGCGCGAAGGCATTTTGATGCAGATGATGAGCGCCGATCGTGTATGGAGCCATCTGCGGCTTTAACTAAAAGGGCGAAATGAGCGGATCATCGACGGGTGGGGGCGGTCGCGAAGGCGGCCGCTCGATCAAGGTGCGGGTGAAAACCGCAGGTAAGCGCACGCTTTCCTCCAAACTCTGGCTGGAGCGCCAGCTCAACGATCCTTATGTGGCGCAGGCCAAGCGAGAGGGCTGGCGTTCGCGCGCGGCCTACAAGCTCATCGAGATGGACGAGCGCTACAAGCTCCTCAAACCCGGTCAGCGGATCGTCGATCTTGGCGCGGCGCCCGGCGGATGGGCGCAGCTCGCCGCCAAGAAAGTGGGCGTTGAGCAGGGCAGGGGCAAAGTGGTCGGAATCGACCTGCTA
>CANBVC010000095.1 GCA_947372795.1 Beijerinckiaceae bacterium | reverse complement strand
GCCCTCGACACGTCTTTCGCGGAAGCAGCGGTCGCTGAGCTTGGACCCTACCAGCGCAAGCCCTGAAGCTCAGATATAGAGCTTCTCATTCTCCAACCCCTTGTAGAGCCCGGCGACATATTCGCCGTAGCCATTGAAAAGCTGCGTCGGCTTGCGCCCGCCCGTGCCGATCACTTCTTCGCTCGCCTGACTCCAGCGGGGATGGGGAACCTGCGGATTCACATTGGCCCAGAAGCCGTATTCGCCCGGCCCGGACTCTTCCCAGAAGGTCTTGGGGCGCTGTTCGACGAAACTGATCTTGGTGATCGACTTGATCGATTTGAACCCATATTTCCATGGCGTATGGAGGCGGATGGGCGCGCCAAAGACATTGTCGAGCGGCTTGCCGTAAGCGCCTGTCACCATCAAGGCGAGATCATTCGTGGCTTCCGCCATGGTCAGCCCTTCCACATAGGGCCAGGGGAAGAAACTACGCTGGCCAGACGCCATCTTGGGGTCCAGGAAGGTCTCGAAGCGCAGATATTTGGCCCCTGACAGAGGCCGCGCATAGTCCACCAGCTTGCTCAGCGGAAAACCAGTCCAGGGCAGAACCATGGACCAGGCCTCAACGCAGCGATGGCGATAGACGCGGTCTTCTAGCGGCATGAGCTTGATGAGCGCATCTGCGTCGATTTCGATGGGCTTTTCCACAAGGCCGTCGATCTTGATGGACCACGGCCGGGCCTTCAGCGCCTGAGCCGCCGCATGGACCTTCTTCGATGTGCCGAATTCGTAGAAATTATTATAGCGCGCGCCCACATCCTCGGGCGTGACGGGATCTTCAGCAGCAAGCGCGATGCTCGAAAGGCCGGGCGCGATGGTTCCCGCGCCAAGAACCGCGCCCGCCTTCAACAGCGATCGCCGGTTCAGGAAGAGATGCTCAGGGGTCGCCTCACGCTCCGCAATTTCCCAACCCTTGCGATGGATGACGTTCATCTTAACCCTCCTGCAGCTCGCCAGAAATTGGCCCAGGCCGGAACAGCTGACAAGCCGCCCGGCAATTTTAATTTAAGCACAGCTTTAATGAACCCTCCAGCTCCCTTGCGCAAGGCCACGCAGGCGGGCACAAAGCGGGGCGGTTCGGCGTGGGAGCGGTCATGAGCAGAGCGGTTGTCGGAATCATTGGTGGATCAGGGGTTTATGACCTTCCCGGGCTTACGGTGACGCGCGAGGAACGGATCAGCACCCCATGGGGCGAGCCCTCGGACGCGCTGCGCTTCGGTCGCATCGGCGAGACCGAGGCCGTCTTTCTGCCACGCCACGGACGCGGCCATCAATTTTCGCCCTCGGACATCAACTACCGCGCCAATATCGACGCGATGAAGCGCGCGGGCGTCACCGACCTCATCTCCATCTCCGCCTGCGGGTCCTTCAAGGCGGATCTTGCGCCGGGGACCTTCGTGCTCGTCGACCAATATATGGACCGCACCTATGGGCGCGCCTCAAGCTTCTTTGGCGCGGGCTGCGTGGCGCATGTCTCCATGGCCCACCCGGTCGCGCCCAATCTAGCGGCCCGCATCCATGCGGCGGCGCAGGCAGAGGACATCCCCTGCGTCAGGGGCGGAACCTATGTCTGCATGGAAGGCCCGCAGTTCTCCTCGCAGGCCGAATCCTTCGCCTATAAAGCGCAGGGCTTCGATGTGATCGGCATGACGGCCATGCCCGAAGCCAAGCTCGCCCGCGAGGCCGAGATTTCCTACGCCACCATCTCCATGGTGACCGATTTCGATTGCTGGCATCCCGATCACGATGTGGTCGACGTCGCCTCGGTCATCAGGACCGTGCACGAAAACGCCGAAAAGGCGGGCCGCCTCATCTCCCGCGTGTTACGCGATTTCCCAGCCCATCACGAGTCCTGCCCCATCGGCTCCGACCGCGCGCTCGACGGCGCCGTAATGACTCATCCTGACGCACGCGACCCTGCCATGCTCGCAAAGCTCGACGCCATCATGGGCCGCTTGCTGCGCCAGAACTGAAGGACACTCCATGACCATCGCCGACGAACTCAAGGCCTCAATCCGCACCATCCGCGATTACCCCAAGCCCGGCATTCTCTTTCGCGACATCACGACGCTTCTTGGCGACGCACGCGCCTTCCGCCGCGCCATCGACGAACTGGTGCAGCCCTGGGCCGGCGCCAAGATCGACAAGGTTGCAGGCATGGAGGCGCGCGGCTTCATTCTGGGCGGCGCCGTGGCTCATCAGCTCTCCGCAGGCTTCGCGCCCATCCGCAAGAAGGGCAAGCTGCCGCACACCAAAGTCTCCATCGCCTATTCGCTCGAATATGGCGTGGATGAAATGGAAATACATGACGACGCCATCGCGCCCGGCCAGCGCGTGATCCTCGTGGATGACCTCATCGCCACGGGCGGCACAGCAGAAGGCGCGGTGAAACTATTGAAGCAGATCGGCGCCGACGTGGTGGCCGCCTGTTTCGTGATTGATCTGCCGGACCTCGGCGGCGCGCAAAAAATTCGCGATCTTGGCGTGCCCGTGCGCACGCTGATGAGTTTCGACGGGCATTAAAGGCGCGCTCAATCGATCAGGGTGAGCGACGAGCCCTCGATCTCGAACACCTTGACGCCGTTCTGGTTGACGCCGGTGGCGAGGTTGCGAACAATTCCGAGGTCGGGCCTTGTGCGATGAGGCTCTTTTGCGATCACGGTCGTATCGTAGGAAATGACATCGCCTGCATGGACGGGCCGCAGCCAACGCAGATTGCGGAAGCCCGGCGAGGGGCCGCCGGGGTTGAGCGCGAAGGGCAGTAAAGCCGCGCGCGTGCGCACGCTGTCGCGGGTGTCGATGAAGCAGCGCATATAATTCGCAGCCGTATGCCAGCCCGACGCAGCAAGCCTGCCAAAATGGCTCCGCGCCGCGCCCTCGTCTGACAAATGAAAAGGCTGCGGATCATATTTCGTGGCGAAGTCGATGATGTCCTCACGCGTGAAGAGCTTCGAGCCCAACTCGACGCGCGCTCCGATCACCACATCATCGTGACGATGGGCGAAGCGCGACAGGTTCACCATGGGATCGTCAAAGACAGGAAGTTGCGCCGGCGTCACGCGCGCAGCTTTGGGCGCTTCGTCGGGCGGCAGCTTTGAAGCGTCGCGTCGGGCGAAAAGGCCCGGGTAGCGCATGGTCGTCAACAGTTCGCCCGTCTGGTCGCGGGTATCCACCTCGATGCCGAGCAGACCCATTTGCGGCCGTGATTGCGACACGCGCGCGGACATGACGCGCCATTCCATATGCAGGACCATGCCGGGCCGCACGGGGCGCAGCCAGCGCGTCTCGTCGACGCCCGGCGCGCCAAGCCCCTCGGCGTTATTGAGGACTGCATCGCAAAGCATGCGCATGACCATCGAACATGTGAGCATGCCGGGCGACGAAAGGCCCTTATGCCGCGTGCCTTTCGCCGCCTCTGGATCAAGGTGCATAGGCTGGGGATCGAAAGCCCGTGCAAAGGCGATGACCTCCGGTTCTGTCACCTCATAACCGTGCGAATGAACGACAGTTCCGACCGGGAAATCCTCGAAGGTCTTCTTGCTCATGCGCCGCTCGCTTTCGTGGCGTCGAAAGCCGGGGCTGCGACGCGGAAGGCGGTGAGCCAATCGACGAGCGAAGGCGTTGTTTTGCGCCAGTCGACCTGTTTGCGCCAGTCGAGATAACCGAGCATGCAGGCCGTGGAGATGGTTCCAACATTCACCTGACGCGGATCCGGCGGCGCGATGGCGAGCCACGCCAGCGCGCGCTCGATCTTGCCGCGCTGATAGTCGAGCCAGGGCTGGTGGTGCAGCTCAGCAGGGCGGTGACGAGCCTCGTAGACGATCAGCACCGCCGCATCCATGACGCCATCGGCCAGAGCCTGCGCGGTGAGGACGGCGAGCCGTTCGTTCCAGTCGTTCGGAATAAGCCGCCCGCCGCCAGCAAGATGATCGAAATGTTCGAGGATCACGCGGCTGTCATAGATGCGCTGGCCATTCTCAAGCGTCAGCACCGGCATCTTGCCGAGCGGGTTCTCGCGGCGCAGGGCGCTATCTTCCTCCAGCGCGTCGGCGGGCTCGATGACGATACGATCCATCAGTCCCAGATGCAGCGCCGCCATGCGCGTCTTTCGGCCGAAGGGCGAGGTGTCAGTCGTGCGCAGGATCATCATGCCGCGTCCTCACTGTTACCCGCCCCGCTGGCGCGTTGCATGCGCGCGATGATGAAGGGGAGCGTCAGGTTGATCAGAAAATAACGCGCAAGATGATGCGCGCTGACAAAGATCGGGTCAACGCCCAAGGAAAGGGCGAGGATCATCATGGCGTCCTGCCCGCCCGGCGCATAGGCCATCAGCGTGGTGCCGAAGGAAACATCGAAAAAGGTCGAGACCGTCATAGCGAACAAGACCGACACGCCCATCGCGGCGCCAACCGATGCGGTGGTGCCGATGCAGATCTTGCCGAAGAGTCGCCAGTCAAAACCCACGAAGCGCGTCCCGACCCATGACCCCAGCAAGATCTGCCCGCCGACGAGCACCCAGCCCGGCGCCCGGCCTTCGCCATAGCCCAGATAGTGGATCACGCCAGACGCGGCGAGCGCGCCAAAGAGCATGCCCCCGCCCATGCCGACCCGCGTCAAAATGGCCCCGGTCACAATGCCGATCGCCAGCGTCGGCGCGATGACGCTCAGCGGATCGACCGCCGTCTGCGCCAGCGCCGCGTGCTGCCCGCCGGATTCCCAAACCACAATGAAAGGCAGCACCGTCACGAGGAAAATCACCCGCGACATCTGCACCACCGCCACCTTGGCGGCATCCGCGCCAAGGCTCATCGACACGGAGAGAATATAGGACATGGAGCCCGGCACAGATGACAGAAGCGCCATGGCCGGCGGCCAACCCATGAGAAGCGTCCAGACCGCTGTCGAGGCCAGCGTCATCAAGACGACGCAGAGCGCCATGAGCGCCATGGAGCCGGGATAAGCGGCCATGTTGGCGAAAGTGTCAGGCCCCACCACAGTGCCGATCGCCATGCCCATTGTGGAGAGGGCTAGCACACGCAAGGGACCGCCGAGCGGCGTTGGGCGAGCATAGACGGTCGTAAGGGCCACGGCGATCACCGATCCAGACATGGCGCCGCCGGGAATATGCAGGAAAGTGAAAAGCAGGCCGCCGAAGGCGCCGATGGCGAGCGTCACGCATTCGCCGGGCAAGGTCTTCAGGGAAAGCCACTTGAATATCTTGTCTTTGGCGCCCGCCACGTCGCATCTCCTCATTCGCCGTCGGGCATGCGCCAGCGCGACAAATGGGGTCGCGAAATGCTGATCTTCAGGGCCGTTTCAGGCGGAGCCAATCCACCGTTGGGCAATACACCCTCGCCCGCCTTTGCAAAAGCCCCGCTCAGTTCCGGTCGTTGAAATGATCGTAGACGAGTTTGGCGGTCGCGGCGTTGATGCCGGCGACTTTCTCAAGGTCCCCTAGGCCCGCGCGTGAAATCGCCTTGGCGGTGCCGAAGGCGTTGAGCAATGCGCGTTTGCGGGCGGGGCCAACGCCAGCGATCTCATCCAGCGGGCTCTTGGTGAAATCCTTCTTGCGACGGGCGCGATGCGTGCCGATGGCGAAACGATGCGCCTCATCGCGCAGGCGCTGCACAAAATAGAGCGCAGGATCACGCGGGGGCAGACGGAAGGGCTCGCGTCCCTCGACGAAGAAGGTCTCGCGCCCCGCGTCCCGATCAACGCCCTTGGCGATGGAAATGAGCGACACGCCTTCGACGCCCAATTCATCGAAGATCTGGCGGGCCGCCGCGAACTGCCCCGCGCCGCCGTCGATGACCACGAGATCGGGCCGCGAGGGGAAGGTCTCGACATCCTGCGGCGGCGCGCCTTCGGCCTCCCCGCGTCCTTGCTCTTCCTTGAGCAGACGGGAGAAGCGGCGACGCAGCACCTCGCGCATCATGCCGAAATCGTCGCCGGGGGTGATGTCGTCCGACTTGATGTTAAAGGTGCGATAATGGCTCTTCATGAAGCCTGCCGGCCCAGCGACGATCATGCCGCCCACCGCATTCGTGCCCATGATATGCGAGTTGTCGTAGACCTCCACGCGACGGATCGCGCGCGGAACGCCCAGCGCCTGCCCCAGCGCGACAAGCAGCTTCTCCTGACTAGCCGCATCGGCCAATCTGCGCGCCAGCGCCTCGCGACCATTCTGCGCGGCGTGGTCCACCAATTCCTTCTTCTCGCCCCTTTGGGGAACGAGGATCTCCACGCGATGATCGACGCGGATGGCGAGCGCCTGAGCCAGCACCTCCCGGTTCTCGATCTCGTCCGACAGAAGCACGAGCCGAGGGGCGGGCTTGTCCGCATAGAACTGCGCGAGAAAAGCGTCGAGCACTTCGCCAGGCGTCAGGCTGCGGTCAGCGCGCGGATAATAGGTGCGGTTGCCCCAGTTCTGGAATGTGCGGAAAAAGAAGACCTCGATGGCGAATTGCCCGGCCTGTTCCACGATAGCGAAGACATCGGCCTCTTCGGTGTTGCGGGGGTTAATGCCCTGCTGTCCCTGAATGGCCGACAAGGCCGCGATGCGGTCGCGCAATCGGGCGGCGCGTTCAAACTCCAGCGCCTCCGCCGCCTCGCCCATATCCTGCGCCAAGCGGTCACGCACCGCGCGGCTGCGGCCTGACAGGAAGTCGCGCGCTTCGCCAGTGAGCAGCGCATAGTCCTCGCGCGAGACCTCGCCCGTGCAGGGCCCGGCGCATCGCTTGATTTGCCAGAGCAGGCAGGGCCGCGTGCGGTTTTCGTAATAGCTGTCGGTGCAGGAGCGCAGAAGAAAGGCGCGCTGCAAAGCGTTGAGGGTGCGATTGACTGCCCAGACGCTGGCGAAAGGCCCGAAGTAATCGCCCTTTCGGTTACGGGAGCCGCGATGCTTGGTGAGTTGCGGCGCCTCATGGTCGCCGGTGAGGAGGATGTAGGGGAAGGATTTGTCGTCGCGCAGCAGCACGTTGAAGCGCGGCTTCATCTGCTTGATGTAATTGGCTTCCAGCAGCAACGCATCGGTCTCTGTGCTGGTCGAGACAAACAGCATCGAGCTGGTGAGCGAAATCATCCGCGCGATTCGGTTGGAATGACCGACGCCCCGCGCATAACTGGCGATGCGCTTGCGGATGCTGCGCGCCTTGCCGACGTAGAGAACCTCGCCCTGTTCGCTCAGCATGCGGTAGACGCCTGGCCCCTTTGGCGCATCGCGCAGATGGGCGCGGATGACCGCCGTCCCCTTCAGGACTTCCCCGGGCGAGGCTTCTTCGTTCGACAGATCGAGTTCGAAGGGCGACGCCTCCGCAACCTCCTCCTCGCCCATCGCCTGCTCGTCGAGAAGATCAGCGGGGGACAGGTCGGCAAGGGACAGGTCGGCCTGCGGGTCGAGACCGGGCTCATCTGGAAGGTCGGCGGGTTTGCGCTGCATGAGCGAGATTTAGACGAGCCCCCGCAGGATGCAATGGGTTGCGAGCGTTGGCGTTCACCAAGCCGGGAGCTAAGTCTGGACCCGATCTTAATAAACCGTTAACGCTTTCCCATCCGGCGCATAGGTGCGCCCGGGCGAGAAGGAGCCTCATGACGTCTGGCGCCAAGCTGACCCGTCGCCTGCCGGCTTTCCGGTTGGTGGCGCGTATTCTGGCAGCAAGTCTCGCCGCAAGCCTCGCCATTCCCCTTGCGGGTTGCGTGGAGCAAACGGCCGAGGTGGACGGTAGCGCAGGTGCGCCCGCCACAGCGCAGACGCGCGCCCAGAGCGCCCCACGCGCCACGACGGCGGCCTTTACGAAGCTTGAGGGCGCCCCCCAGCCGGTTCTCGACCGTTTCATCCGCAGCCTCGCGGCGGAAACGAAAGGCCATGACATCACGTCTGTGCAGCCTGAAGCAGCCAAATATATCGTGCAGGGATACTTGAGCGCTTCAAAGACCTCTGGCGGCGCGACCCTTGGCTATGTCTGGGACGTGTTCGACAGCCGCAGGGCCCGCATTCAACGCATTGAAGATGCGATCACCGTTCAGGGCGCCGGCGCGGACCCCTGGAGCCTGGCCGATGACAGGGCGCTCGGTCGTCTTGCCGCCAAAAGCGCCGAAGATCTCGCCGCCGTCCTCGCGGCCGTACCCTAGACCGAAGCGGAGCTGACTGTTCGAAGGATAATCCCGCGCAATTATCCCAAAGGCAGGGACTTCACATCTCCGTCATATTGTTTGGACGCCGCAACCTTGCTAAGAGGCGCGCGCGTTTGGTTTTCTAAGCTTGGGGGTTGTCACGTGGCCGATAGCATGAAGATTCTGGCTGGCAACTCGAACCGCGCCCTCACCGATGCGGTGGCCGCCTATCTCGGCCTGCCCCTTTGCAAGGCTCAGGTACGGCGTTTCGCCGACATGGAGATTTTCGTCGAAATTCAGGAAAATGTGCGCGGCGCCGACGCTTTCATCGTGCAGTCTACCTCGTTTCCGACCAACGACCATCTGATGGAGCTGCTGATCATGACCGACGCGCTACGCCGCGCCTCGGCCCGTCGCATCACCGCAGTGCTCCCCTACTTCGGCTACGCCCGGCAGGACCGCAAGCCCGGTCCCCGCACGCCGATATCCGCCAAGCTGGTCTCGAACCTCATCACCCGCGCCGGCGCTGATCGCGTGCTCACTGTCGACCTGCATGCCGGTCAGATTCAGGGCTTCTTCGATATCCCGACCGACAACCTCTTCGCTGCGCCAGTCATGGTGCGCGACATCAAGGAGCGGCTCGACCTCAACAATGTTATGGTCGTGTCTCCGGACGTCGGCGGCGTGGTGCGCGCACGTGCGCTCGCAAAGCGCATCGATGCTCCGCTCGCCATCGTCGACAAGCGCCGCGAGCGGGCGGGCGAATCTGAAGTTATGAACATCATCGGCGACGTACAGGGCAAAAGCTGCATTCTCGTCGACGATATCGTGGATTCCGGCGGCACCCTTTGCAACGCCGCCGATGCGCTGCTGGCGAAGGGCGCGAAGGAAGTGCGAGCCTATATCACCCATGGCGTGCTGTCGGGCGGCGCTGTCGCGCGTGTCGCCAGCTCCAAGCTCAGGGAATTAGTGGTCACAGACTCGATCCTGCCCACCGAAGCCATGCGCGTGACCCCCAACATCCGGGTGATCTCCATAGCTCCGCTCATTGGCGAGGCCATCGCCCGCACCGCGCGTGAAGAGAGCGTCTCGAGCCTTTTCGACTAAGGCTTGACGTCACTCCCGCCCTGTTGCCTGCGAGGCCCAAGGCGGTTATAGAGCCCGGACCCGCTCGTTTCCGACACCCCTGGAGGCGTGGGCGGGTTTTCTCCTGAAAGGACACCGAAATGGCCGAGATCAAGTCTCTCGCCGCCGCGGTGCGCAGTGGAAGCGGCAAGGGGGCCGCCCGCAGCGTTCGCCGTGAAGGCCGTATTCCTGCTGTCATCTATGGCGGCGGCGACGCACCTGAAACCATCACGCTCGATTATCGTGAGCTGAACAAGCTCATCTACGCTGGTCACTTCCTGACCACGATTTTCGACATCGAAATCGATGGCCGCAAAGAGCGCGTCATTCCGCGCGACTACCAGCTCGACGTCGTGCGCGACACCCCCATGCATGTCGATTTCCTGCGCCTGCGCGCGGGCTCGACCCTGCGCATCAATGTGCCACTGCACTTCATCAACCAGGATATCTCTCCGGGCGTGAAGAAGGGCGGCTCGCTCAACGTCGTGCTGCATTCGGTCGAAATGCGCGTTCCCGCTGATGCGATCCCTGACTCGATCACGATCGATCTGGCGAAGGCCGACATCAACGACTCGATCCATCTGTCCGACCTGGCGCTGCCGGAAGGCTGCAAGCCCATGGTTCGCAGCAAGGGCGAAGTGACCCTGGCGAACATCACGCCCCCGGCCGTCGTCGAGGAGGCGCCAGCCGCCGCTGCGCCTGCCGCCAAGGGCAAGGGCAAGAAGTAAGCCCATCCGCTCCCGCCCCTAACGGGCGGGAGCGACCTTTGCGGATATGCCCATGCTCCTGTTCGTCGGCCTCGGCAATCCTGGCAAAGCCTATGCAGGCAATCGTCACAATATCGGCTTCATGGCCCTTGACGAGATTGCGCTCATCGCGAATTTTCCCCCCTTCCGCGCCCGGTTTCAGGGTCTGGCCAGCGAAGGCGCCATTGGCGCGCAGCGCGTGATCCTGCTCAAGCCCACGACCTATATGAACGAGTCGGGACGCGCGGTGGGCGAAGCATCCAAATTCTACAAGATCGCACTTGGCGACATCGCCGTGTTCCATGACGAACTCGACCTCGCCGCCGGCAAATTGCGGGTGAAGGTCGGCGGCGGCAATGCGGGCCATAACGGGTTACGCTCCATCACAGCCCATCTTGGCAATGACTACAAGCGCGTGCGCCTTGGCAT
>CANBVC010000094.1 GCA_947372795.1 Beijerinckiaceae bacterium | reverse complement strand
ATGATCTTCAGCAGGGTGGATTTGCCCGAGCCGTTGACGCCGAGCACGCCGATCTTGGCGTCGGGATAGAAGGAGAGGTGGACATTCTCCAGCACCTTCTTGCCGCCGGGCCAGGTCTTGGTGAGGCCTTGCATATGGTAGATGAATTGGCGCGCCATGGACCGACAGACCTTGAGTATGTGGAAAGACTACGCTCTTTTAAACGTGCGGCGTCCGGGGGTCCAGCGTCATGACGGGCGACGTTTTACCGCTGCTTTCGATCCAAAAGAGGGATGCGACAGCGATGAGAGCCCCCCCAACCAGATCGGTGAGGTAATGGCCGCCGATGGAGAGCGCAGATAGCATCATGCCTGCGTTCAGGGGCAGTCCCAGCCAACGCAGGTATGGTAGCCCCCACAAGGCATGCGCAAAAATTATGGCTAGCACCGCATGGAACGAGGGAAAGGTAACCAGTCCTTCCGCCGTTTCGAGTGACAGTCGTTTGAAAGTTCCTGCCCGCAGGGCCTCGAAATGGTCAAGGTGCCAGCGCCCGGCGTTGATGTCGTGATAAGGCGCGAGTACATCCGGGCTGATAGGATGGTGGAGATAGGCCCCAGCCGCAGGAAAGAGCCCGGCGAGCGTAACGACGGCGATGGCGGAAAGGGCATAGACATTGAGAAAGCGGCCCAGCGCGGGGCTATCTACAAAAGCGAGCCCACAGATGATGATTACGAGTTGCAGCGGACAGCTGAAATAGGCCATCTCCAGCGCGCGACGGAGCCGCGGGTGGCCCGCAATCCAGCGCAGATGGTCAACGAAGTGAAAGCCAACCGCCTCATCAAGTGTAGCCAAGACAGAGTCCTGGAGAGGCAGAGCAGCTGCTGTGATAAGGTAGCTGTAGATTGCGACGATGGCCGAATACGCGATTATTAGGGCGGCGCCGGAAAGGGCGGCGACAATAGATGGCTCCGTGCGGAACTTGCCGTAAAACAGCGCGCCTGACAGAAGCAGCGCTGCTGCCCCCAAGACCCAGGAAAGCGTGGGCGCCGATACGGAAAAACCAGCGAAGGGCAAAAATAATAAATCAAAGCAAGCCAAGACTCCCGTAAGAATCCAAGCCGGTAGCAATTGCGAGCGAGCCATTGGCGCAAATTATGCCATAAGCTTTAGCTTGGCAATTAATTTTTATTTTGCGGGCACCTCGACCTTGGGTGCGTCAGGCTTGCCCGTTTCGCCTTTGGGCAGATCCTTCTTGCGGACGAAAAGGTTCGCGATGACGGCGTGAGCGATATGCTCGGCCATGCACTGGTAGCCTATATCGTTCAAATGCAACCCGTCGTTGGTCATCATTTCGACGTTGCCGGGGTTGTTGCGGGCGATAAACTGCATCGCGTCGTAACGCCGGACATAGAGCACATTTTCGGCGGCAGCCGCCCGCCGCAGCGCTTCGCGGATGGCGAAATAATTCTCGTCGCGCGCGAATTGAGGGGTGTACTGGAGACCGACCAGCACCACGTCGATATTAGCGCTTTTCAGCCATTCAACGGTCGAGATGATAGTTCGTTCGAAGTCCTGCGGCGGCACCCGAGCCAGCGCATCATTGGTGCCAACCTGCCAGAGCACCACGTCCGGCTTTTCCAGTGCGACTTCGGTGCGGATCCGGTCCGCAGTGGTCTGGGCCACTTCTCCCGAAACGCCGCGGTTTATGATCACGGCCTCGGCGCCCTGCAAGCTGTTCTCAAGGATGCCGCGCAACTGGGCCGGATAGGTCTTGCGATGTGAACTTGCGCCAATGCCATAGGTCGAGGAGGAGCCGATGGCGAGAATGCGCAGTTTGCCGCCGGTTTCGAGCTTTTTGGCGAGGCGGGTCAGGGGAGCATTCGTCGAAATGTCGGCGCCCGGGGCCTCGCATTGGGGGCTCAGCGGGGGTGGTCCGGTCTGGGCGCCTGCGCTGAGGCACGCCGTCAGCAGGGCGAAAATGGTGAGAAAGCTCCTCATGACGCGCGGCTGCGAACCCTCCACTCCACGACCCAGGCCGTGACGGCCATGGTTAATATGCCCATAAGTAACACCATGGTGTCCACCAGGATACTCCCTCCGAGCACAAAGCGCCCAAATTGCGACGCCAGCGCAAAAAGGGATCCAATGCAAAAGACATGGAGCGAATTGCGCCCGAGCATGGAGAGAAACCGTGATAGCGGCCGCATCCAGTCCTCCGCATAATAAAAAGCCCCGTTGAAGAGCGCCACCAGCGCGAGCAGGTGGCAAATTCTCGCTGGCGTGACGAAGGTCTTGTCAAACATGAAGAAAAGCTTGGGATCTGGAACCGCCAGCGGGTCCGGTGAGTAATCCGCCACGCCAATGATCACGCCCGCAACGACCCCCGCGAGCCCGAGCCAGCGCAGGGCGGTCTTGTGGCGGCGCAGCGGCGCCATGGGGCCCTTGGGGTCGGCCAGCACATAGCCGAGCACAAAGACGAGTTGCCAGGCGAAGGGGTTGAAGTACCAGCGCCCTTCGACGGGCCAGGTCGGCAGGTTGACGCCCGTGGTCAGAATCGCGGCGTAAAGCGTCACCGACAGGATCAGGGGAAGCCATTTCCAGATGCGGTCGGAGATCACGCAGAGCGGCGCGCCTGCGATCAGGACTACATAGAGGGGCAGGATATCGAAAAAGCCCATCTGATGACTGAGGATGACAATCCCGACCTGCGTCTCGATAGGAGCCTCGAAGGCGGCGGAGGCGTTGTTCCACTCAAGAAAGAGCGGGTTTTCCAGCCAGATCGCCCCTGCGGCCGTCAGCGCCAGCGCCATCTGGGTGATGATCAGCTGGGCGAAGAAGATGGTCAGCGCCCGGGTTTCCAGCCGCATGATGATGCTCGGCAGGGTTAGCGGCTCCTTGCGGTTGCCCATGAGCAGACGCATCGACCAGCCGGCCAGAAACACGAAAAGCTCGGCGGCGTCGGAAATGCCGAAGTGCCGCATGGTGTAGTTTTCATAGATCAGCCCTGGCACATGGTCGACGAAAATCGTCAAGAGCGCGAACCCGCGCCAAAAATCGATTTCGTTCGGGCCGCGCATGTCCGGTCAGGTTCTCCAAATGTCGGCTGCTTCGAATGAGCGAGAGCCCAGACCTAGCATGGTCAGCGGCGGAGGCAACCAAAGTCGATCAATTCCGACCCCGCCATTAGTTATTGAACGATAATCCGGCTTCGGTTCGGGACATATGAACCATTCCTTAACACTAAAAATCTCTAATCAGGCTCCGCACGGGCCTGTCCCGTTTCGATTCACTCTCTCGTTGACGCCCATAATATCCCATGCTATCCCAAATCATCCCGTTCAGAGTTGTGTGCGCGTCAGCGTCGCAATCGCGCCGTTTTCCAGCGGCGCGCGTGGGATATTGGCGGGCCATGGCGGCCGGCCGGGTGAGTTGTTCGCTTGGATCGTTTCGTCTCACATTTCACCAGCCGGCTCGATGCGAAGGGCCGGGTGTCGATACCGGCCTCCTTTCGGGGCGTGCTGGCGCGGGACGGATTCGAGGGTCTGTACGTTCATCCCTCTCTGGAGGCGGAAGCGCTCGACTGCGGCGGCCACGGGCTGCTGGGCGAGATCGACGGCCTTCTGGAGGCGCTCTCCCCCTATTCGGAAGAGCGGGATGCGTTTTCGACGGCGCTGCTTGGCGCCAGCGAAATTCTGAAGGTCGATCCGGAAGGCCGGGTCATCCTGACGGAGCGGTTAAAGGCCTATGCGGGGATCGCCGGCGAGGTGACCTTCGTGGGGCTTGGTCAGAAGTTTCAAATCTGGGAGCCCGAGCGGTTCCGTGTGCATCTGGTGGAGGCCAGAAACCGGGTGCGCGATATGCGGAAACAGCTCAGCGCCAGACATGCGGCCAGCGCGCCGCATCCTTAAGGAGCACGGGAATGAAATCGGGCCGCGGCGATGACCAAAATCTCGCCGCAGGCGGACCGGCCCGGCACATTCCTGTGCTCCTTGATGAGGTTTTAGATGCGCTAGCGCCGCGTGCGGGCGGCGCCTATCTTGATGGCACTTTTGGCGCGGGCGGCTATGCGCGCGCCCTGCTGGCCTGCCCGCAGGCGCGGGTTCTGGGGCTTGATCGCGATCCTGACGCCATCGCGGGCGCTGCGCCTCTCATCAGCGAATCGCAAGGCCGGTTGCAGGTGGTGCAGGGGCGGTTCGGCGATCTCGCTACAATCTCCCGGAGCGCCGGCTTTGCGCCGCTCGATGGCGTGACCCTCGATATCGGCGTGTCGTCGATGCAGTTGGATGAGGCCGCGCGCGGGTTCTCCTTCCGTCAGGACGGGCCGCTCGACATGCGCATGGAGCAGAGCGGGCGCAGCGCCGCCGATATCGTTAATGAGGCAAGCGAGGAAGAGCTTGCCGACATCTTCTATTATTATGGCGAGGAGCGGCTGGCGCGCCGCATCGCCCGCGCCATTGTGATGGACCGCATTGCGAAGCCGTTTCTGACGACCCGCCCGCTGGCCGAACTCATCGGCCGTCTCGTGCCGCACAAGCCGACCGAAATTCACCCGGCGACGCGCAGCTTTCAGGGGCTGTGGATCGCGGTGAATGACGAGCTTGGTGAATTGGTGCGCGCGCTGGCTGGCGCCGAGGAAGTGCTGCAAGAGGGCGGGCGCCTCGCGGTCGTCACGTTCCATTCGCTCGAAGATCGAATCGTGAAGCAATTTTTCGCCGCCCGCTCGGGCCGCGGCCAGGCGCGTTCGCGCCTTCTGCCAGGCGAGCCCGTGCCGCCGCCCGCCACATTCGATCTCGTGGGCAAGCAGCCGGTGATCGCGGGCGCGGAAGAACTCGCGCGCAACCCGCGCGCCCGTTCGGCCAAGTTGCGCACGGGACAGCGCACAAGCGCTTCTGCTCGCGGCCTTGACGCTGATCTCCTTGCGCTCGCGTCTCTGCCCACCCATTCAGGAAAGGGGCGCTGACATGCTGCGCTATCTCAATGTCCTGTCCGTCATGGCGCTCGTTGGGCCCGCGATTTACGCCTATTCGATCAAATACGAGACGATGCGTTATTCGGCCGAGATCGTGAAGATCCAGCACTCGATCGAACGCGAAAATGATCGCATCGTGATGCTGCGCGCCGAATGGGCGTATCTGACGCGTCCCGGCCGCGTGCAGGCGCTGGCCGATCGCCATCTCGACATGCAAGCGGTCGCCGTCGATCAGGTCGTCAAGGCGTCTGATTTGCCAGATCGCGCGGCGCGCGTCGACGTCATTGGCCGAAAGCTTGAATTGCTGGGCCTCGCAGATCCGCCGACGGGTACTATCGAGAAAAAGGCGACCGGCGGGACGCCCGCAGCGGGACGAGGGGGGAGATGAAATGAACGATCCTCACGACGCTCCGGCGCAATTTCCTGAACCGCAGCGCACCGGCTTGCGCGCACGGCTGGCGAGCGCCACCACCGATCTCCTGCGCACGCGCATCGACAAGAGCACCTGGCGCATTCGTCTGGTGGCCATGGGTTTCGGGTGCCTGTTCCTCGCCATCGGCGGCAAGCTTGTCTATCTCGGCTTCAAGCCCGAACCGCAGAGCCTGCGCCGCGCCGCTTCCGAGGCGGTGTCGCGTCCGCGCCCGGCGATCCTCGATCGCAATGGCGAAGTTCTCGCCACCGACATCAAGGTCATGTCCGTCTTCGCCGAGCCGCGCCGCATCATCGACAAGGATGAAGCGGTGGAGCTGCTGACCGCCGTTCTGCCTGATGTTAACGCCAAGGAGCTGCGTGAGCGTCTTGGTTCACGCAAGGGCTTCGTCTGGGTCAAGCGCGGCATCAAACCCAAAGAGCAGGAAGAAGTGTTCCGCCTCGGTCTCCCCGGCATCAGCTTCCTGCCCGAAAACAAGCGCGTCTATCCCAATGGCCCCGTCGCCGCCCATGTGCTTGGCTTCACCAATGTCGACAATATCGGCATCGCCGGCATGGAGAAACATATCGACGGCCTTGGCCTTTCTGATCTCAGCATGGCTGGTTTTCGTCTTGATCCCGCCGATCTCAAGCCCGTGCGCCTCTCCCTTGATCTGCGCGTGACGCACGCCATCCGCGATGAGCTGGAAAAGGGGATCGAGCGTTTCAAGGCCAAGGCGGGCGCCGCCGCGATCATGGATGTAAATACGGGCGAGATCATCGCGCTCGCGTCCTTGCCCGATTACGATCCAAACAATCCCGTCGACGCGCTCGAATCAACGCGAATTAATCGCCTGAACGTGGGCGTCTATGAGATGGGCTCGACCTTCAAAGCCATTTCCATCGCCATGGCGATGGAGGCCAACAAGGTAAATCTGAATTCGCGCGTCGATGCGCGCGAATCCTTGCGTTACGGAAAGTTCACGATTCACGATTTCCATGCCCAGCACCGCGTCCTGAGCGTGCCGGAGGTCTTCACCTATTCTTCCAATATCGGCACTGCGCGCATGGCCATGATGGTTGGCGTCGAGGGGCACAAGGCCTTCTTGAAAAAGATGGGTCAGCTTGACCGTTTGCGCACCGAACTGCCTGAAAGCGCAGAGCCGCTCGTGCCCAAGCGTTGGGGTGAGTTGAACACTATCACCATCGCTTTCGGTCAGGGCCTGAATGTCGCGCCCTTGCAGGCCATGATGGCGGTCGGCGCCCTTTCGAACGGCGGGCAGCTCATCAATCCGACCTTCCTCAAGCGTAATGAGGAAGAAGCGCGCAGCAATGCTCCGCAGGTGGTGCGGCCGGAGGTTTCCGAAGCCTTGCGTTATCTGATGCGCCTCAATGCTGAAAAAGGCTCTGCGCGAACCGTCGACATTCGCGGCTATTTCGTCGGGGGCAAGACAGGCACGGCCGACAAGATTGTCCATGGCCATTACGCCAAGGATCGTGTTTTCACCACATTCATGGCGATAGCTCCTTCGGACAAGCCGAGGTACCTGTTCTTGACCCTCATGGACGAACCGCAAGCCCTGCCTGAAACGCAGGGCTATCGTACTGCGGCCTGGAACTCTGGCGCCGTCACCGGAAAGATCATCGAGCGCGTCGCCAATATGCTCAACCTGCCGCCGCGGCTCGACTTGCCGACGCAGCCTTTCCCGCTGCTCGCCAAACTCGGCTATGGCTATGTCAACACGCCCGCCGCCAAGGGGAACTGATGGTCTCGCTGCGCGAGCTTATTCTTGACGCCGATGCGCCCGCAGACATTGCGATGTGCGAGGTTGCGGGCCTGACTGCGGATAGCCGCGCGGTCCGGCCCGGCTTCGTGTTTTTCGCCATGCCCGGCTTGCGCGCGGATGGCTTGAGCTTTGCTCAAGGCGCTATCGATGCAGGCGCGATGGCTGTCGTCGCCGTGCGTCAGCCAGCTCAGGCTCTGCAGGGCGCGCCTGTGCTTCAGGTCGCAAATGTACGCGCCGCGCTTTCCCATGCGGCCGCCCGGTTCTATCCCGCCCAGCCCGCCACCATCGCCGCAGTGACGGGCACAAGCGGCAAGACATCGGTCGTCGGCTTCACGCGCCAGATCTGGGCGCGGCTTGGCGCGCGCGCGGCGGCGCTTGGCACCACCGGCGTCATCACGCCCGATGGCGAAACTTATGGTTCGCTCACCACGCCCGATCCGGTGACGCTGCATCAGACGATCGACAAGCTCGCCCACGATGGCGTGACCCATCTGGCCATGGAAGCCTCTTCCCATGGCCTTGATCAATGCAGGCTTGAGGCCGTGCGCCTCAGCGCCGGCGCCTTCACCAATCTGACGCGCGATCATCTCGACTATCATCCCGATCTCGACGCCTATCTCGCGGCCAAGCTTCGCTTGTTCGAGGTCTTGCTGCAGCCGGGACAACCTGCGATTATCGACGCTGACAGCGACATCGCCCAGCGTGTCATCGCCGCCTGCAAGGCGCGCGGCCTGCGCGTGCTCACCACCGGCGTTAACGGCGATTTCCTGCGGCTTGCTTCAGCTAAGCCGCGTCCAGCCTCAACGTTGCTGCGCGTCGTCTGGAATGGCGAAACCCACGAGATCGATCTGCCCCTGGCCGGCGCCTTCATGGCCTCGAACGCACTGGTGGCGGCCGGTATTTGTATCGCCACAGGCTCGCCCGCCACTGCGGTGCTGGAGGCGCTTGCGCATCTTGAGGGGGCGCCGGGTCGTCTTGAGAAAATCGGCGAACGCCATGGCGCGCCGATCTTCGTCGATTATGCCCATAAACCCGACGCGCTTGAAAAAGCGCTCCATGCCCTGCGTCCTCTAGCCTCCGGACGCCTGATCGTCGTCTTTGGTTGCGGTGGCGACCGCGATGCGGGCAAGCGTCCGATCATGGGCGAGATCGCGGCGCGTTGCGCGGATGTGGTCATCGTGACAGATGATAACCCACGCTCTGAAAATCCCGCCGCCATCAGGGCCGCCATCCGCGCCGCCGCGCCCGGTGCGCTTGATATCGCCGATCGTCGTGAAGCCATCGGCGCAGCCGTGCGCATGGCGCGCGCGGGCGATGTTCTCGTGGTCGCTGGCAAGGGCCATGAAACAGGTCAGATCGTCGGCGATCAGGTCCTGCCTTTTTCCGATCATCAGGCGGTGCGCGCCGCGCTGGAGGATGTCGCGTCATGAACACTTCCCCCCTCTGGTCCTCGCTTGGCATCGTTTCGCCGCTCTATGCGCGTACGAACGGTATTGCTGCGAAGCCCATCACCGGCGTCTCAATCGATACGCGCACGCTGGCGCCGGGCGATCTCTTCTTCGCCATCAAGGGCGATAATTCCAATGGTCACGACTATGTCGCCGCCGCCTTCGAGCGCGGCGCCTCAGCCGCCGTGGTGGATGAAGCCCATGCTTCGGCGCTATTCAAGGCGGGCCCGCTTTACATCGTTCACGATACTCTGGCGGCGATGCAGTCGCTGGGCCTTGCGTCGCGCTCGCGCTCAAACGCTTCCATCGTCGCCGTCACAGGCTCGGTGGGCAAGACGAGCACCAAGGATGCGCTGGCCCTTGTCCTGTCCGCACAAGGGCCAACCCATGCCTCCGTCGCATCCTATAATAATCATTGGGGCGTGCCCCTGACCCTTTCCCGCATGCCCAAGGATACCCGCTTCGGCGTTCTTGAAATTGGCATGAACCATGCGGGCGAGATCACGCCGCTCGTGGAGATGGTGCGGCCTCACGTGGCCATCATCACCACCATCGCGCCGGTGCATCTTGAACATTTCGAAAGCGTCGATGACATCGCGGACGCCAAGGCCGAAATCTTTTCTGGTCTGGAGCCGGACGGCGCGGTCATTCTCAATCTCGACATCAAGCAATACGCCCGTTTACGCAAGGCCGCCGAAGATGCAGGCTTCACGCGCATCTATACATTCGGCTCACGCAAGGGCGCCGACGCACGCTTTGAGGACGCCGTCACCATAGCCGAAGGCACGCGCGTGCAGGCGCGCATTCTTGGCCGTCGCTATACCTACACGGTGGGCGCGCCGGGTCGCCATATGGCGATGAATTCGCTCGCTGTGCTGCTCGCCGTCGAGGCGCTGGGCGGAAACCTGGATCAGGCGGCCGCCGACCTCTCTCGCTTCACGCCGCCGATGGGCCGCGGCGAACGTTCCTTCCTGCGCAGCCCTGCAGGCGACTTCACGCTGGTGGACGAAAGCTACAACGCCAACCCCGCCTCGATGCGCGCAGCGCTCAATCTTCTGCGCGAGACGCAGGTCGGCGGCAGACGCATCGCGGTGCTGGGAGACATGCTTGAGCTTGGGTCGCAGGCGGCGGATCTTCACGCCGATCTTGCCGGCGCCATCGTCGATGCGGACGTCGATCTCGTCTTCGCCGCAGGGCCATTGATGAAGCATCTCTATGACGCTTTGCCAGAAGCTATGCGCGGCGCCTGGGCGCCCACCTCAGCGGAGATCGAAGTCGCCTTGATCAAGGCGATTGGCGCTTACGACATCGTGATGGTCAAGGGCTCGAACGGCAGCCGCATGGGTCCAGTCGTCGCCAAGATCAAGAGCAAGTTCGCCCTGCGCGACGCCGACCAGACCGCCGAAGGATAAGGGAATGCTGACGTATCTATCCGAATTTTCGGCAGTCTTCAGCCCGCTGAATTTGTTCCGCTACATCACCTTTCGCACCGCTGGCGCGACGGCGACGGCTCTCTTTTTCGTATTCTTCTTTGGGCCCGGGATCATTTCGGCGCTGCGCCTGAAACAGGGCAAGGGCCAGCCCATTCGCGAGGATGGCCCGCAGTCGCATCTCCTCACCAAGAAGGGCACGCCCACCATGGGTGGGCTTATGATCCTGTCCGGCATCGTTGTCTCTACGCTGCTTTGGGCCAATCTGCGCAGCGCCTATGTCTGGATCGTTCTTTTCGTGACGCTCGGCTTCGGCGCAATCGGCTTCTATGACGATTATCTGAAGGTCACGAAACAAAGTCATAAGGGCTTTTCGGGTCGTGCGCGTCTCACGGGCGAACTCGTCATCGCGGCGGTCGCTTGCTACCTCATGATGTGCGCGAGCCT
>CANBVC010000093.1 GCA_947372795.1 Beijerinckiaceae bacterium | reverse complement strand
ATGACCGCGTCGACGCCCAGGCTCACCGCTTTGGCGGCGTCCTCGGGCAGGTGCACGCCCTTGATCATCAGCGGGCCTTTCCACAAATCGCGCAGGCGGGCGAGATCGTCCCAGGTTAGATTGTCGCCTTGCATGGTGCGGGCGCTCGGCGCCGCCGAGCCCGCAGCCCTGCCTTGTGAGCCCGCCGGGTAATGCACCGGGCGCGGCATGCCGGAGGCGCGCAGATAGGGCAGCATGACCTCGTAGAGCCAGCGCGGATGCATCGCCACATCCATCACGATGCGCGGATTGAGGTGGAAGGGGCTCGAGAAGCCGTTGCGCTTGTTATATTCGCGAATGGGCGAGACGGCGGTGTCGGTGGTGAGGATCAGCGCTTCAAAGCCTGCATCTTGCGCGCGCTTCACCAGCGCATGGGAAAGCTCGCGTTCGCGCCACATATAGAGTTGGAACCAGTTGCGCCCGTTCTCTACCGATGCGATGCGCTCGATTGAGGTTAATGAAGGCGTCGCCAGCGTGAAGGGCACGCCAAAGCGCGCGGCGGCGCGGGCGACTTCGAGCTCGCCTTCATACCATGTGAGCCCAGCCGCGCCGGTGGGGGCCAGCGCAAGCGGCATGGCCATGGGCTTGCCAAAAAGCTCGGTGCGGGTGCTGCGGGTCGAAACATCCACCAGCGCCTTGTTGCGCATCTTGATGCGGCGGAAGGCGGCGCGGTTCTCGTCGAGGCTGATCTCGTCTTCCGAGCCGCGATCGAAAAATTCGAAGACGCCCTTGGGCAGGCGCTTGCGGGAGGCCTCGCGCAGATCGGCGATGTTGAGGTAGCGGTCAGCCAACTTTTTCGCTACCCGGGCTTCTGCGGCGCTTTTTTCCGCCACGCGAGGCAGGGGCGCGGCGCTCGTCATTCCGCTCATGGTCGCAGGCATCGTTCCCCTCATTTCTTGACGGCGGAAGTTTAGCGCGTTCGGGCTCGGCTCGGCAAACGGGGCGGCGGTTATGCTTAGGCGATATTGGCATCTTGCGCAGCGGCGCGGGGCGAACCATATAGTCGACCGAGACATGGCGACCGCGCCAATTTCAGGGCGGACGCGGAGGTGGGCTCTAAATGCGTGATCCATATACGGTTCTCGGCGTCCCGAAATCGGCTGACGCAGACGAGGTCAAGAAGGCGTACCGGAGCCTCGCCAAGAAATTTCATCCGGACCAGAACAAGACCGACCCCAAGGCCAAGGAGAAGTTCTCTGAGGCCAACTCGGCATATGAAATTCTTGGCGACGAGAAAAAGCGCGGCCAGTTCGACCGGGGCGAGATCGACGCCGAGGGCAAGCCGCGCTTTCAGGGTTTCGACGGGTTTGCGGCTGGAGGTCGCCGCCGTCATCCCGGCGCGCAGGAATACGAGAATAACTTCGCCGCCGGCGGGGCAGGCGGGCCGCGCGGCGGCGCAGGCTTCGATCCTTCCGATATTTTCGCGGATTTCTTCGGCGGCGGTCGGGGCCGTGGACGCCCGCGCGGCGCACCAAAGGGCGAGGATCTGCAGGGCTCCGTCACCGTTTCGCTTCTGGAGGCTGTAATGGGCGGCAGCGCCCGCGTCGCTCTGGCGAACGGGCGTACGCTTGAGGTGAAGATCCCGGCTGGCATCGAGGAGGGCAAGCAGATCCGCCTCAAGGGGCAGGGCAATCCGGGCGTCATGGGCGGGGAGCCCGGCGACGCTCTGGTGACTGTGCGCATCGCCAAGCATCCCTGGTTCAGAGTCGAGGGCCGTGACGTGCGGCTTGATCTGCCGATCACCGTTTACGAGGCGGTGCTGGGCGGGAAGGTGCAGGTCCCCACCCTTGGCGGCGCGGTCGAGATGACGCTGCCGCCGGGCAGCAATTCTGGACGCACCCTGCGCCTTCGCGGCAAGGGATTGCCTGCCGTCGGAACCACGCCCGCAGGTGATCTGTTCGTGACCCTGCGCGTGACCCTGCCCGAAAAGATCGATCCGGAGTTCGAGGGGCTGATGCGCAAATGGGCGAGCGTCAACACCTATGATCCCCGCAAGGATATGGTCTGAGCCGCCTTAGCCCATCAAATACCCCGCAAGGCAGGCGACGCCCGCCCCCGCCAGAAAGGCGCCGGCGGCGATCGCCGCCATGATGTCGCGTCGGTCCCATGGGGCGCGCATGTTTGTCGCGTCCGCAAAGAGCGGCGTCACATTGTGTTCTTCGCTCTGGGCCTCCGGCCGAAAGGTCTTGATGGTCATCGGCGGCTGCGCCCGCCCCAAGGCCGCCCGTAGCGCCTGGTTCTGCCGTCGCCATGCCCGCACCTTTGCCGCCTGCGCCGGGTTGCGCGCAAGCCACGCCTCAATGGTGGCCTTGCGGTCGGGCGAACTCTCCGCGTCCACATAGGCGCTGAGTTCGGTCTCGCTGATGGGAGGCTGGGACATGTTCGCCATGGCGGTCTATTTCACAAGGCGCAGATAGGGCGGATGGCGCGGCCGAGGCTGGTTTTGACCCGATGGCGTCGCTTGGGCGCCGCGCGCCAAATGTTGCCGCGCCCGCGCCACTCGACTTGCGACGCCAGGTCGCGACAGGCCGAGGATGCTGGCGGCCTGCCCATAGGAAAAGCCCTCCACGACCACAAGAAGCAGGGCCTCTCGCTCTTCGAGCGCAAGTTGCGCCACCGCAGTTGGCAGTCCCGGCGCGCGAGGCCGCGCCAGGCTGGGGTGGCTGGCCGCTGCGGCGCTGCGCGCTCGGTTCCGGGCCGTGAGCGTTGCGTAAAGCCAGATTTGCGGATCCTGAAACGCGCCAAGCTGCCCCTTGCTCCGGGCCCGATCGACGACCGCCCGCACCATCTCGTCCGCTCGGGCTGCAGGATCTGGGCAATCCCAGCCGATCAGGGCCCGCGCATAGCGGCGAAGGGCCGGGATATGGCCCTCGATTGCTCCTGCAGGATGTCGATTTTCCCTCACATTCGCGCCCGCTTCTAGCAATGATGAGGAATTCTAGGATGGTCGCCATGGCTCGCCTACCGCCCTGTTCGGCGTAGTTGGCTCAGCTTTTGCGCCATGCCCGGACCCTTTGCGCGATGCGCGGACTTGCGCAAAAGCCGCGCAAAGCTTAAACGCCGGGCTCCGGCCCGATGGCTGACCCCTCTTTCTGCGAAGCGGATGGAACATGGCGCAAGACGGACCCCAGACTTCACAGCCGAGCAGCAACATCCTGGCCGGCAAGCGCGGCCTTGTGATGGGCGTGGCGAATAATCGGTCGATCGCCTGGGGCATCGCCAGAGCGGCGCGCGCCGCCGGCGCCGAACTCGCCTTCACCTATCAGGGCGACGCCCTTGAAAAGCGGGTGCGTCCGCTGGCCGCCGAGCTCGACGCCGCCGTGGTTGGCCATTGCGACGTCACCGACGCCGCCAGCATCGACGCTGTTTTCGCGGAGGTCGAGCGCCTCTGGGGCAAGCTCGACTTTGTGGTCCATTGCATCGCTTTTTCGGACAAGGACGAGCTGACCGGTCGCTATGTGGAGACGAGCGAGGCCAATTTCAGCAAATCCATGCTGATTTCCTGCTATTCCTTCACGGCTGTCGCCCAGCGCGCCGAAAAGCTAATGACCGAGGGCGGCTCGCTTTTGACGCTCAGCTACTACGGCGCCGAGAAGTGGATGCCGCATTACAACGTGATGGGCGTAGCCAAGGCTGCGCTTGAGGCGAGCGTGCGCTATCTGGCCGCCGACCTTGGCGAGAAGAACATCCGCGTCAACGCCATTTCCGCCGGCCCAATCAAGACCCTTGCGGCCTCGGGCATCGGCGATTTCCGCTATATCCTGAAATGGAACGAATATAACGCGCCCCTGCGCCGCACCGTCACCATCGAGGAGGTCGGCGAGACGGCGGCCTTCCTCGTGTCCCCCATGGGCCGGGGCATCACCGGCGAAATCCTGCATGTGGACGCAGGCTATCATGTGGTCGGCATGAAAAATCCTTCGGCTCCCGACATTTCGGTGGCCGGCAAGGATTGACGCTGCGGACGGGATCGGCGAGGCAGGAAGAATGGATATTCTGCCTCATCGCCTGATCTTCATTCGCCACGGCGAGACCGACTGGAACGCTGAAGGGCGCCTTCAGGGCCAGCACGACATTCCCCTCAATGGCCGTGGCGGCGATCAGGCGGCCAGCGCAGGGCGCGACGCGCGCAAATATATCGCCCGCGAACAGCTGACCGAGCTGCGCTATGTGGCCTCGCCGCTGTCGCGCACGAGGCAGACGATGGAAATCGCACGCGGCGCCATGGGGCTCGACCCCAGGGACTACGCCCTCGATGATCGCCTCATGGAGCTCTCCTTCGGTCGCTGGGAAGGGCTGATCTGGCCACAGGTGCAGGCCATGGACCCATGGGCGGCCAAAGCGCGCGAGGGCGATAAATGGCTGTTCCAGCCCCCCGGAGGGGAGAGCTACGCCATGCTTGCGGACCGTTTGCGCCCTTGGCTCGCCACAGTCGCCTGCGATACGCTTGTCGTGTCCCACGGTGGGGTCGCGCGCGTTCTGATGGCCATGATTGGCGGCGTGTCAGTCACCGACGCCCCGATGATGGACATCCATCAGGGGAGGGTGCTGATCTTTCAGGATGGCGCGCGCCGCTGGTTGTGATGACAGTTTGCGTTCATGCTGGGTTAAGAGCGCAGACGCGATAAATATAAGAAGGAATCGATTCGGCGATTCCGCGAGGGGGGTAGGTTCAGTTCAAACTGGCCCATTTCGAATACCGCGAACTGCTGTTCAGGACGCGCATCGGAGTCCGTGTTGGCGCGTTGAGAGTGCTCAGGCTAAGTGACCGGGACCTGGTGAGGGTGACTGAAACCACGATGGATATGCCGATCGATACAAAGCTTGACGAGATCAGGCTGGCGCCTGCGGGCGCCGACAAGACGCGCGCGATCCTGCGCGGGCGGGTCGCTCCCCTGCTGCTGCGCGACGAATTGCTGGGCGAAATCTTCGGCGCCACCGCGAGCCTCATTCCCGACCAGCCCTGCATGTATGCTGGCGACCAGACCTTCACTTATGCAGATGTGGACGACAAGGCGACCGCCATGGCGCGCGGCCTCGTGCGTGAGGGCGTCCGCCCCGGTCACGTGGTCGGCCTATGGATGGCGCGAGGCCATGAGCTGCTCATCGCCCAGATCGCCATCGCCAAGACCGGCGCCGCATGGTTGCCCTTCGACGCCGATGCGCCGCTTGAGCGCATCGCCGTCTGCCTTGAGGACGCGGGCGCTCGCGCCCTGCTCACCAGTCCCGGTCAGGCGCCGGGCGTCGAGGGCCGCGTCAATTGCGACGTGCTCACCGAATCGCATCTGATCGACAAGTTGAACACATCGGTCGTCAGCGCGCGGGCGATGGGCGCCACGCCCGATCACCCCGCCTATATGATCTATACGTCGGGCTCGACTGGCGTCCCCAAGGGCATCGTCATCACCCAGCGCAATATTTGCCACTATCTGCGCTCCGCCAATGAAATCTACGGATTGAACGACAGCGACGTGGTGTTTCAGGGCGCCTCAGTCGCTTTCGACCTGTCTATGGAAGAGATCTGGGTTCCCTATCTCGCGGGCGCTGCGCTTTACGTGGCTAATCCCGCGATGATGGCCGACGCCGATCGCCTGCCCGAGTTGATGGAGAGCGCGGGCGTTACGGTGCTCGATACGGTGCCGACCCTTCTGGCCATGCTGCCGCGCGATGTCGCCAGCCTGCGCGTCATTATTCTGGGCGGCGAGGCCTGCCCGCCTTCTGTGGCGGCGCGTTGGTGCAGGCCGGGCCGCACCATCTTCAACAGCTACGGTCCCACCGAGGCGACGGTGGTCGCGACGGTTTCAGTTGTGCGCCCCGGCGAGCCCGTCAACATCGGTCGGCCGATTCCGAACTACACTTGCTATGTGGTCGACGATGCGCTGAACCTCGTCGATCACGGCGTTGAGGGCGAGCTGCTCATCGGCGGCCCGGGCGTCGCGCAGGGCTATCTGCGCCGCGACGAACTCACGGCGGAAAAATTCATCCCCAATCCCTTCGATCCAGAAGGCGCCGACCGCATTCTTTACCGCTCCGGCGACGCCGTGGCGCTCGATCACAAGGGCGACCTTCTCTTTCGCGGCCGTATCGACGATCAGGTGAAAATCCGCGGCTTTCGTGTGGAGCTTGGCGAAATCGAGGCGAGGCTTACCGAGCTCGAAGGCGTCGCGCAGGCCGCCGTCGTCCTGCGCAATGAAGACGGCATAGACCAGCTCATCGCTTTCATCACCAGCGATGGCGCGGAGTTCGATCCGCGCGCACTGCGTGTGGCGCTTCGCCAGAAGCTGCCCGCCTATATGGCGCCGGCGCATTTCGAAATGCTCAAGGAGCTGCCGCGCCTGCCCTCCGGCAAGGCCAATCGCAACGCTCTCAAGAAGCTGCCGCTCTCTGCCCCGCCCGATACGGGCGAGGAGCAGGAGGAGCCGCGCACTGAAGCTGAAGTGAAGCTGCTGGAAGCCGCGCGCGCTGTGCTGCCCCCTCAGGCCATACCCTTCGACGCCGATTTTTTCACCGACCTTGGCGGCCATTCGCTGCTCGCCGCGCGTTTTCTGGCCCTTGTGCGCAAGCATCACGAATTGGCGTCGCTGACGCTGCAGGACGTGTATGAAGCGCGCAGCCTGCGGGCCATGGGCGCGCTGCTGGATGGGCGCGCGCAATATATGGCGCCGCCGCGCGACCTTTCCTTCACGCCACCCCCTCTGTTGCGTCGCTTTCTATGTGGCCTCGCGCAGGCGATCACCCTGCCCATCGTGCTCGCCTTGATGACCGCGCAGTGGCTTGGCGTCTTCGTCAGCTACATGCTGCTCACCGACGCCGCCGCCTCGCTTCTGCAGGAAATCGTATCGCTGCTTGGCGTCTATATCTGCATCAACATCGTCACCGTGGTGATCGGCGTTTCGATGAAATGGGTCTTGCTGGGCCGCACCAAGCCCGGGCGCTACCCGCTGTGGGGCAGCTATTATTTCCGCTGGTGGCTCGCCCAGCGCTTTCTTGGCCTCCTGCATGTGAAATGGTTCCAGGGCTCGCCCATCATGCGCCTTTATCTGCGGGCGCTTGGCGCGCGTATTGGCGATGACGCGCTTATCGGCGAGGCCGAATGGGGCGCGCCGGATCTCGTCTCCATTGGAGCGGGCGCGAGCCTTGGCTCAAAGCTTAAATTCGCCAATGCGCGGGTTGAGGGCGCTGAGCTTATCATCGGCCGCATCGAGATCGGCGAAGACGCCTATCTCGGCACTTCCTGCGTCATTGAGGAGAATGTGGTCATCGGGCGTAGCGCCGAGGTGAAGGACCTCACTTCGCTACCCGCAGGCTCGCGCCTTGGCGCTGGCGAGATCTGGGACGGCTCGCCGGCCCGGCATGTCGGCATGGTGGATCTTGAGAGCTTGCCTGCGCAGTCGGATGCGTCCTCGTTGGTCCGGTCGACGCAGACGGCGGTCTACACCATGCTGCTGCTGGTCATCCCGCCCATAGGCCTTCTGCCGATCTTCCCGGCTTTCTGGATCTTCGACCGGATCGACGATTTCGTGGGCGATATCGACCATACGCTCTACCTCGCCTCGATCCCGATCATGGCTTGGCCGACCGCTTTCGCGCTGGTGCTGATCACAGTCGGCCTGATCGCGGTGGTGCGATGGATCGTCCTGCCGCGCGTGACCGAGGGCACTTACTCCGTCCACTCTTGGTTCTATCTGCGCAAATGGACCGTGGCGCTTGCGACCGAGGTGACGCTGGAGACGCTCTCCTCGCTCTTCGCCACCGTCTATATGCGCGCATGGTATCGCCTGATGGGTGCGAAGATCGGTAAGGACGCCGAAATCTCCACAAATTTGTCCGGCCGCTACGATCTCGTGGAGATCGGCGAGAAATGTTTCATCGCCGACGAGGTGATCCTTGGCGATGAAGACATCCGGCGTGGCTACATGCACCTTGAGCGGGTGCGCACCGGGGCGCGGGTTTTCATTGGCAATGACGGCGTGGTGCCGCCAGGGGCGGACATTCCCACCGGCGCCCTCATCGGCATCAAGTCGAAGCCGCCGACCAACGCTGAAATGTCGCCCGGAGACACATGGTTCGGCTCGCCGCCGATCAAGCTGCCAGTCCGGCAGAAGTTCGATGCGGGCGGCTACTGGACCTATGAGCCCCCGCGCTGGAAGAAATTCGTGCGCGGCGTCTTCGAGGCGGTGCATATTTCATTGCCGACCATGCTCTACATCACCTTCGGCACCTGGGCGGTCGAGGCGCTTGCGCCTTCGCTGCTGGCGGGGCGCTGGGGCGAGTTGCTGCTGATCTTCATCGCCGCATCCATGGCGATCTCGCTTGCCATGACCAGCGTCGTCATCGTGGTGAAATGGCTCACCATGGGCCGTTACAAGCCCGTGATCATGCCCATGTGGTCCTTCTGGGCCATGCGCACGGAAGCGGTCGCGGTCATGTATTGGGGCCTCGCCGGGCGCGTGCTGCTCGAACATCTGCGCGGCACACCCTTCCTGCCCTGGGTGCTGCGGCTGCTCGGCGCCAAATTCGGCAAGGGCGTGTGGATGGATATGACCGACATCACCGAGTTCGACTGCGTGAAGGTGGGCGATTACGCCGTCCTGAACGCCATGAGCGCCCTGCAGACCCATCTTTACGAAGACCGGGTGATGAAGGTCGGGCGCGTCCATGTGGACGTCGGCGTGACCGTGGGCGCGGGCTCAACCGTTCTCTATGATTCCCACGTGGGCCGCTTCGCGAGGCTCGGGCCGCTGACCGTAATCATGAAGGGCGAGGCGATCCCGGCTAATACCGAATGGGTCGGCGCCCCCGCTCAGCCCCGGCAGATTGCGGCTGTTGAGGCGGTGGCTTGAACTGTGGCGATCAGGCCTGCTGGTTTTTCACCAGAAAGGCCTCGTCGCCATGGTTGGTAGGACCTTTATAGCCAAGCCCGATTGTCTTCTGCTCCTGCGTGAGTTGCGAAAACAGGCCGCGTATTTCGCGCGGTTGGACGGCGGGGTGGGCGAAAGAGCGAAAGGCGCGTTTCCATACAGAGCGGAGAAAGTTACGTGCAAGCTGAACCATTTACACCCTCCTCCTGAAATAAGGTCGCTGACCCCGCGGAGTTTCCAATTCAAAGCCTAAGGCGATATAGAAACTTTTCAGCGTCTGATTGACAGGGCGAACCCATATTTCTGCTTTCGCACAAGCTTGCGCATAGTTTGTCGATAAATCGAGAGCGATCAAGGCGCGACTACCGCCGAGCGGGCAATCTTCTCTTGGGTCGCCTTCAAGAAATCTTAGTTCAACTGCGACGCTGGTTGTTGTAGCGAGTCCTACGAAGGCCAGTCGATGCTCATCCACCCATCCGGCGAAGGCGAAGACATCCGGGGTGCGGTGTCGGCGTAAAATGTTTTCCCAATCCCAGCGGGCGTCGGGATGGCGATCATCGCCCCACTGATCCTTGATACATGGACACGTGTCGTCCAGGTCCCCACTCTCAACCTTACTGAAAACATGGATTTAAAAGTATTATTCGTCCCTTCGATGGCCATGAGCTTGTGTTCAAGATAACGGGCTTTCGCTATCAATAGATCCACAGAACATGCTCGCTGCGATAAAACGCAATTCTGCTCTAATTGCTAAGATTATGTCAATCACTCCGACTCCGATTTGCAGCCTTTGCAGCGCGAAGCCACCCCCGCCATTTGACCCCGCTCGCGCCCGACCCTAGAAGTCGGGCCTCAGCAGGGTCGGGCCATGTCACACAACACTTTCGGTCATCTGTTCCGCGTCACCACCTGGGGCGAAAGCCATGGCCCAGCGATTGGCTGCGTCGTCGACGGCTGCCCGGCCATGATCCCGCTGGAAGCTGCTGATCTGCAGGTCTATCTCGACCGTCGCCGCCCTGGCCAGTCGCGCTTCACAACCCAGCGGCAGGAGCCCGATCAGGTGAAGATCCTGTCCGGCGTGATGAGCGATGATCAGGGCCGGCAGCTGACGACCGGAACCTCCATCGGCCTGTTCATCGAAAACGTCGACCAGCGCTCGAAGGACTATGGCGAGATAAAAAGCGCCTATCGCCCCGGCCATGCCGACTATGTCTATGACGCGAAATACGGCATTCGCGATTATCGCGGCGGCGGGCGTTCCTCGGCACGCGAGACCGCGATGCGCGTGGCCGCTGGCGGCGTGGCGCGCAAGATCATCCACGGCGTCTCCATTCGCGGCGCCCTCGTGCAGATGGGGCCGCACAAGATCAATCGTGACAACTGGAATTGGGACGAAGTGGACAACAATCCGTTCTTCTGCCCGGACGCCGAGGCCGCCGCCCTCTGGGAGGGCTATCTCGATGGCGTGCGCAAGGCGGGCTCCTCCTGCGGCGCGGTGATCGAGCTTGTCGCCGAGGGAGTTCCCGCCGGTTGGGGCGCGCCCATCTACGGCAAGCTAGATGCGGAACTTGCTTCGGCGCTCATGTCCATCAATGCGGTCAAGGCGGTCGAAATCGGCGATGGATTTGAGAGCGCCGCGCTCACGGGCGAAGAGAACGCTGACGAAATGCGCATGGGGAACGATGGCCGTCCGCTCTTCCTTTCCAATCACGCGGGCGGTGTGCTCGGCGGCATCTCGACGGGTCAGCCCATCGTGGCGCGTTT
>CANBVC010000092.1 GCA_947372795.1 Beijerinckiaceae bacterium | reverse complement strand
CCGTAGACGATTGATAACAACCCGCCCAAGATAATAAGCCAGATGCTCATTTACTCCGCCCCCTTATTTATGTTTTGGGACCGAACGCGCCGGTCCTCCACGTGGCGTGAACCCACGATTAGGCTCAGGTTGACAGATTCCCGCCGGATAGCAAATCTCGGAAGATCGCGTAGTTCCAAAGCCTATTGCGCTGGATCAATGATGCGTCAGGCGCCGCTGGCTACGCCTGAGACCGCCATTGGAGCCGAACATGACAGAGATTTCCCAGTCCGCGCCAGTTGACCATTCCGCCGAGGAGGCCGCCATCGCGACATGCGTGCGCGCCTTTTATGAGCTGGCCCGAACGGACGACCTTCTGGGGCCGGTATTCAACGGCTCGGTCAAGGATTGGGCGCAACATCTCAAGATCATGGATGATTTCTGGTCCGGCGCACTTTTGGGCACGCAGCGCTACACGGCAGCGCCCTTCCCGCCCCATCTCAAGCTCGAGATGATGCAGGCGCATTTCGACCGTTGGCAAGCGCTCTGGGTTCCCACTGCGCAGGCTACCCTACCCGAGTCTATTCGTGGCAAGGCAGTCTCCATCGCCGAACATATGTCCCACTGCTGGGGCCGCGCCTACACCGCAATGAAAAGCCAGATGGCGCAGGCCTGAAGCCGATCAGCCCCCTTCTTCTCCCGCGCCCGATGCTATAAATGCTGGCGTCGTGGCAGGGGGACCAAGGGTGACGCAGGACAGCGCGCAGATCTCGAAACGTGCGGGCGAGCTTCTCGAGAGGCTTAGGGCGACGCGGCCGCTCGTTCAGAACATCACCAATTTCGTCTCCATGGATACGGTCGCAAATGCGTTGCTGGCTCTGGGCGCCTCGCCAGCCATGGTCCATTCCATTGAAGAATCCGCCGATTTTGCTGCCCGGGCGGATGTGCTGACCGTCAATACCGGCACCCTGTCCCCCCCCTTTCTTGAAGGTGGCGAAAGCGCGGCCACAGCCGCCCATATGCTCGGGCGCCCATGGGTGCTTGACCCCGTCGGGGTCGGCGGCGGCAAGTTCCGCAATGATGCAGTGCTGCGGCTGCTGCGCCATCGCCCCGCCGTGATCCGGGGCAATGCTTCAGAGATCATGAGCATAGCGCGCATCGCCGGGCTCAATCCGCAGGCTGCAGCCCCGCGCGGGGTCGACGCCGCACATACAACTGACGAAGCCTTCGTCACCGCGCGGCTCGTCGCCCGGCATCATCTATGCGTCGTGGCGGCGACCGGCGCCGTCGATCTCATCACCGACGGGGAGCGGGTGCTTCGCCTCGCCAACGGGCACGAACTGATGACGCGGGTCACCGCGCTGGGCTGCGCGCTCTCGGCTGTCGTCGCCGCCTTCTGCGCCGTGGGGGAAGACGCCTTCGAGGCCACCGCCAGCGCGATCGCAGTCTATGGGGTGGCGGGCGAAATGGCGGCGGAACAGGCGAACCGCCCCGGAAGCTACCGCGTCGCGTTTATGGATATGCTCGACGCCATCACCCCGGCCGACATTTGCGCCAGACTGAAAGTATTGTGATGTTCGATCCCGCCAGCCTGCGTCTCTGTCTTGTCACCGACCGCGACCTGTCGCTCGGCCGCAGCCTCATCGACGTGGTGGGCGCCGCTGTGCAAGGCGGCGTCACCATGGTCCAGCTTCGCGAGAAGACAGCCCCCACCCGCGCCTTTCTGGAAGAAGCCCGCGCTCTGAAGGCGCTGCTGGCGCCGCTTGGCGTCCCGCTCATCATCAACGATCGCGCCGACATCGCGCTTGCGATTGGCGCCGATGGCGTTCATGTGGGCCAGACCGACATGCCGGTCGAGACCCTGCGCGGGCTGTTGGGCCCGGACGCGATCATCGGCCTGTCGATCACCAACCACCAGCAGATCTCAAGCCCTGACGCCGCCCTGCCCGACTATCTCGGCCTCGGCCCCCTCTATCTGCAGCAGACCAAGACGAATGCAGCGGCGCCCCTCGGCGTCGAAGGCTTCCGCACCCTGCGCGCAGCGACCTCGAAGCCCGTGGTCGCCATCGGTGGGTTGAAGGCCGACAATTCGGCGCCGGTGCTGGCGGCGGGCGCCAACGGGCTGGCGGTGGTGTCGGGCATTGTGGGCGCAGCGGATGTGAAGGGGGCGGCGGATGCGTTCACGCGGCTGTTTGACCACTGACGCTGCAATTGCGCCGATTGACTTGGGTCAAAGCACAGGACTAGCCTGTCCCTTAAAGCGATGCTTATAAACGCCAAAAATTGTGAGGAAACATTCAATGACATTCGAACGGCCCGCGCCAACGCTGGCGAACCGAAGCGCTTTTTACAGCGACAACAAGCTCATCATCGGGCTTTTCGGGGCCAATTGCTCCTCGGGCCGGGCGGTGACCCTCGTCGAGAATCGTTGGACCGGGAGCTGGCGCGACAGTCTGGGGCTCGCGCAGATGGCCGACGAGATCGGCCTCGACTTCATGTTGCCTATCGGTCGTTGGAAGGGCTACGGCGGCGACACCGACTATCAGGGCGCGACGCTCGAAACCTTCACCTGGGCCTCGGGCCTGCTGGCCTCCACCAAGCGGATCACCGTTTTCGGCACCATCCACGCCCCCCTCTACAACCCCATCATGGCCGCCAAGATGTGCGTCACCGCCGACCATATTGGCGAGGGCCGCTTCGGCTTGAACATGGTCTGCGGCTGGAACGAGGGCGAGTTTGAAATGTTCGGCGTTAGCCAGCGCGACCACGAGCGGCGCTACGAATATGCACAGGAATGGATGGACGTCGTGACCCGCGCCTGGTCGAAAGAGGGCGAGTTCGATTACGCGGGTTCGCATCTCAATCTGCGCGGCGTGCGCGCCAAGCCCAAACCCTGGGGCGATGTGCGACCGGTCATCATGAACGCAGGCGCCTCCGCCAATGGCCGGGCCTTCGCAATCCGCAATTGCGACGCCTTCTTCACCACCGCGTCGCGCGAGAGCGTGCAGGAGACGCAGCAAAAGGTCGGTGAGATCAAGGCCGAGGCGCGCTCATTGGGCCGCGAGCTTGAGGTCTATACGGTCGGCGTCGTCACCTGCCGCCCAACGATGAAGGAGGCGCAGGACTATTATCATTACGCCTCGGTTGAGCGCGCCGATTGGTCGGCGGTGGACTGCATCATGGCCATCAAGGGCCTGACGCCAGCGAGCATGGGTCAGGAAGCCTTCGAGAAGCGCCGGGCCCAATACGCCAACGGCATGGGCGGCGTGCCGATCGTGGGGGATCCCGACCATGTGGCCGGCGAACTGGCGAAGCTCAATGAATCGGGCCTGCGCGGCATCGCCCTTTCCATGGTGAACTATGCCGAGGAGCTTCCCTATTTCGCGCAGGAAGTGCTGCCGCGTCTGGAGAAGCGCGGCATCCGCGTGCCCGTGAAGGGCTAAACGCGGCTAAGTCCCCTTCCCTCTGGGGAGGGTGATTGGCTCAGTGCCCGTGATCGTCAGGGTCTGACTCCGGCCCCATCGCGGCGCGCATCACGCCGGGAAGGTCGTGGCGCACCGTCTCGATTTCGGCGCGCGCCGCCGGGACTGGAACCATGCTTTCGGCCTCCCGCAGGATAGCGTCCACGGCTGGCTTGGTCAGCGTGCCGCGCAGAACCAGCGTGGTCAGCACAGTCTTGATCGTGGCGCTCAAGGCTTCTACGCGCGCTTCAAGGGTGGCGATGCGCTCTGCGTCGGTCGTCATGTAAATCCCCTTTTCCGGACATGATTATAGGAAGCGATGCGCGTTACGCCAGCGCTGCTATTTGACAGAACGGCCCGGCGCCTCCCCTATAGCAAGCTTCGCACCCCCTCTGGAAACACCGCAGCCTCATGTCCGATTCCCCGAAAAGCGATGGCTGGCTCGCCTTCCGCTCGCCCGACTTCCGTTTTTTCTTCGTATCGCGGTTTCTATCGTCTTTCTCGGCCATGATGATCGACGTGGGCGTCGGCTGGATGGTCTACGCCATGACCGATAGCGTTTTCGCCATTGGCCTTGTCGGGCTTTTCTCTTTCATGCCCAACATCATCTTCATGCTGGCGGTGGGCCATACGGCGGATCGCTATGATCGGCGACGTGTGCTCATCATCTGCTACTTCGGCAATATGCTGGCCTCGGCCGGACTGATCCTTTGCGCGCTGACGCCTGAGGTCGATGTGCGCATCGTCTATACGCTGGTGGCGCTGTTCGGAACCGCGCGGGCCTTCGCCAACCCGGCTAGCCAGGCGCTTTTGCCTATGATCGTGCCGCGCGAAGCCTTCTCCAGCGCGCTCGCCTGGAATTCCTCCACCTGGCAGGTCGCCTCCATCTTGGGCCCCGCCTTTACGGGCCTTGCATTTACGGTGGGGCCACAGCTCGTC
Source organism: Beijerinckiaceae bacterium (assembly GCA_947372795.1). Taxonomy (GTDB): domain Bacteria; phylum Pseudomonadota; class Alphaproteobacteria; order Rhizobiales; family Beijerinckiaceae; genus Terripilifer. The sequence goes on along the minus strand of CANBVC010000092.1, from coordinate 6,425 downwards.
TTCATCATCACGACCTTGAGCTATGTCGCCTGCGTCCTCCTGCTGCTCGCCATAAAGCCGCGCCTTGCGCCGGCGGCCCATGAGCCGGTGACCTGGCATACGCTGACAGCCGGCTGGCGATTCATCTGGGCCAAGCCCGCAATTCTCGGCTCGATCTCGGTCGATCTCTTCGCCGTTTTGCTGGGCGGAGCGACTGCGTTGCTGCCCGCCTATGCGAAGGAGGTCTTCCACACCGACTCGCTGGGTCTTGGAATATTGACCTGCATGCCGGCCGTTGGCGCGCTCGTATGCTCGATCATCATCGCCCGTACGGGGGTCGGCGGGCGCTGCGGCGAGAAAATGTTCGGGGCGGTCGCCATCTTCGGCTTCGCGACCATAGGCTTCGGCCTCTCGACCAACATCTATCTGGCCGGCTTCTTTCTCATCATCGCTGGCTTCGTCGATATGGTGAGCGTCCAGATCCGTCAGTTGCTCGTGCAGCTCGAAACGCCCGACGCGATGCGCGGACGGGTCTCGGCTGTCAACGGCATCTTCATCGGCGCTTCAAACGAATTGGGCGCCTTCGAGTCCGGCGCGCTCGCCGCGCTCGCGGGGCCGGTCGCCGCCGTGGTGCTGGGCGGCGTCGGCTCCGTCGCCATCGCCGCTATCTGGTCCCGTCTGTTCCCAGAGCTGCGCAAACGCGATCGGCTCGTTTGAGGCCGTAAAACGGATCCTGCGATGCCTCGTATTACGCGAGCGGCTTACGCGACTTGATGGGCCGTTCCTGCATGATCTCAAGCTGCATCTGCTGAATTTCAGCAAGACGCTGCCACTGTTTGGAAATCAGGTAGTCGATCTTCTCATGCAAGTGGCGGATCTCAAGCTCCGCCTTCAGATTGACGCGATAATCATTGAACGCGCGCAACCGGTCCTTCGCCTCCTGCCGCTTCTGGCTCATCATGATGATCGGAGCCTGAATGGCGGCGATGCAGGAGAGCACAAGATTGAGCAAGATGAAGGGATAGGGGTCAAAAGCAGCCGCCTCGCCCCGGATGAGATTAACGCCCATCCAGATCACCAACACGCAAAAGAAAGAGATCAGGAAGGCCCAACTGCCGCCAAAACTCGCCAGATGATCGGACAGCACTTCGCCAATGGTGCGATGCTCTTCGAATTCCTCTTCGGTATTCTCTGCAATCGTGTCCTGATTGGAGATGCTCTCGGCCACCTGCCTATCGAGCTCGGTGAATTCGCCGTGCTCTTGTTGCAGCAACTCCTCCACATAGATCATGCGATAACGCGCCAGCTCGTTGCGGCTTATCATCGCTTTGGGAGGCAGATCTGGGAAATCGGAACGGATGCGCTCGGCAAGGCTGGGACGTAGTCCGTCGATATTCACCAGCTCGCGCCGACGATATTTCTTGCCGCTGATCGCTGACGGCGCCTTCTTGCGACGGCGCGCTAGGGAGCCGGGGGCGCCCTGCTCCGCCTCTTCGGTCTCGCTGTCGCCTTCAAGATCGCCATCGCCCTCGTCATCATCGAGGGTTTCGTCATCGATCGGCTCGGAATATTCGAGAGATGGCTCATCATCCTCGACATGGCCGCCATTGCGCTGCTGCGCCTTCAGAACCTTGTCCTCTAACGATGTCGTCGAGTCGTGATCAGCCATGATTTGTCTCCACCCTTGCGGATGATGGTTTGTCGTGACGGTTTGATGACATTTGCGTCAGAGAGTCCAGACGCTTATATTTTAGCGATAATCGGGTCATGAATCCCGCGAGGAAACGCCATGAAGACACTCATTACCGCGCTCGCCCTGCTGACCAGCGCTATTGCAGGCATAGCATCCGCGCAAGCGCAGGCCCTGCGCGAGCTCTCCTATGTCTACTCCGGCCCGACATCCTACTACTGGGATATTTTCATCGCTCAGGAGAAAGGCTTCCTCAGGGACGAGGGCCTCAAGCTCGATATGATCATGGCCGATAATGTGGCCCAGCAGACGCAGATGCTCATCACTGGCGCGGTGCAGGTCATCGGCGCGAACGCCGAAGTCGCCATCGCCGCCATGGAAAAAGGCGCGCCCATCGCCATCGTCGGGGCGCAGACGGCCAAGCAGGGCTTCGTCTTCATGGCCCGACCCGAGATCAAGACCTATGCGGATCTCAAGGGCAAGTTGCTCGGCGCCACCCAACTGCAGGACGCCTCGGCGACCATGCTGATGGAGTTGCTCAAGAAAAATGGCGTGGGGCGCGATTCCTATGACATGATTGCGCTTGGCGGCACGCCCAACCGGTTCGCTGCTCTCACCAATGGCGCAGTGGCTGGCACCATGCTCAGCCCCCCGCTCGACTACAAGGCAGCGTCTCTGGGCATGAATAAACTGGGCTACGCCTTCGAGGCCTTCGATGGGCCGCAGGTCGTCTACACCGTGCAGAAAGCATGGGCGCAGAAGAACGAGGATACGCTGGTGCGGTTTCTCCGCGCGGCGGCGCACGGCATGGCCTTCCTTTATGATCCCGCCAATCGCGAGGAGAGCGCCAGTATTCTCGTGAAGACCATCGGCGGGACCAAGGAAGACGCGCTCAAGAATTATGACGACTGGATGGGTCCCAACAAGGTCATGGCTGAAAACCTGCGGCTTGCTCCGCAGTCCCTGAAGGCCTTCCTTGATCTGCGCGGCTCGAAGGAAGATCCGGCCAAGTTTGTTGATCTGAGCTATCTCGAGAAGGCGCTGACGAAGAAATAGCGGCGCCTTCGCCCCCGTGATCCGTCGCCGCTACGGCGACGTAAATCAAATGTGGCGTTTGGGGGTTGAATTAGGTGGCGAAAAGCGAAGCGCAGGGCGGTCCGGCCCTTGTCTGGTTGCGGGACGATCTGCGGCTAACCGATCAACCGGCGCTGGCGGCGGCGGTTGCGAGCGGCGCGCCGATCCTTTGCATCTATGTCTTTGACGAGGAGAGCCCCGGCCTTCGCCCCCTCGGCGGCGCCTCGCGCTGGTGGCTGCATCACAGCCTCAAGGCGCTAGGCGCCTCGCTTGAGGCGATCGGCGGGCGGCTCGATATTTTGCTAGGTCGCGCTGGGGAGCTCGTACCATCAGTGGCGCGGGCGGCGGGCGCATCCTGCGTTTTCTGGACGCGGCGCTACGAAGCTCCCGCCATCGAAGTCGACAGCCGCGTGAAGGCGGAGCTTTCCGCCGAAGGACTGCGCGTCGAGAGCTTCAATGGGCAGCTGCTTTTCGAGCCCTGGACCATCCGCACCAAGATGGGCGAATTCTACAAGGTCTTCACGCCTTTCTGGAAAGCCTGCCTCGCCCTGCCTGACCCGGGCGCCCCGACGCCCGCCCCGCGCAAGCTCACGGCGGCGCAATGGCCTTCAACGGCGCCGAAGCGCATCGCGCTCGACGCGCTCGGCCTGCTCCCGGTCAAACCCGACTGGGCCGAAGGCCTGTGCGCTGCATGGAGCCCCGGCGAGGCGGGCGCCAAAGCCCGGCTGTCTGACTTTCTAGACGAGGGCATCGCCTCCTACGCCAGCAATCGCGACAGGCCTGACCTTCCTGCGACCTCAAGGCTCTCGGCGCATCTGCGCTTTGGCGAGATCACCGCCCGGCAGGCTCTCGCAGCCGCGCGCCATGCGGTGCACGCGGGCAAGGCGCCGGCGCTAGACGTTGAGAAATTCGTGGCGGAAATCGGCTGGCGTGAATTCTCCTACCACCTGCTGTTTCATAACCCCGACCTCGCACGGAAGAATTTCCAGCCCCGGTTCGACTCCTTCCCCTGGCGTACGCCATCCGATGCCGAACTCATGGCTTGGCAAAAGGGCCTCACGGGCTACCCAATCGTCGACGCTGGCATGCGCGAACTCTGGCTCACCGGGACGATGCACAACCGTGTGCGCATGATCGCGGCATCTTTCCTCATCAAGGATCTCATGGCCGATTGGCGCATCGGCGAGGAATGGTTCTGGGACACGCTTTGCGACGCCGACCCCGCAAGCAATTCAGCGAGCTGGCAATGGGTCGCGGGATCGGGCGCGGACGCAGCGCCCTATTTCCGGGTGTTCAACCCCATCCTGCAGGGCATGAAATTCGATCCCGACGGGGCCTATGTCCGGACCTATGTTCCCGAACTCGCCGCTCTGCCAGATGAATGGATCCATAAGCCGTGGGAGGCGCCGCCGCTGGTGCTGAGGGCGGCGCAAGTGTCGCTGCCACGCGACTATCCCATGCCTATCGTGGACCATGGCAAGGCGCGCGACCGGGCGCTGGCGGCTTTCGCTGAAGTAAAGGCGGCGACGGCCTGACCGATGGTCAGCGCCGATGGCCAAAGAGCCGGTCGAGGATCCGCCCCACCGGGCCAGTCAAATGCAAGGGCGCATCGGTGACAGCGAAACAGATGCAATCCTCGCCCACGTTCGTCTTGGGGCGATGGTCGAAGTCGGGCTCGACGATCGCGACGTCTCCGCGCTCGTACCGCCCCGTCACGTCCGAAAAGGAGCCTTTCAGAACGAGGGTGATCTCGGAGCCTTCGTGCGTATGAGACGGCACGCTACGTCCGCCGCCGATCCACAAAAGCGAGGCTTCGCCCCGCTCATTGCCTGAGATGCGATGCTCGCGCACCCCCGGCAATTTGCTGCGCCATTTGATGTCGCCGACATCGCCGCCGACCAACCTCAGAAGAGGTGCAGGCAGAACCGAAGAGGCGCCGACCGGTCTGACGGGAGGATCAAGGGGAGCCGCGCCGTCGAAAATACGCGCGAGGCGTTGGTCGCGGTCATGGAGTTTGGCGGGGGCGACGCTCTCAAGTTCGCCAGCAGCAAGATCCTCAAGCGCCGCAACAAAACGACGATTGCGCGAGCTGAGCAATAAATGAGATGCAATCAGGGCGTGGGTCGCAGGGTCTAGAGCGCCGACGCTATAAGACGCAAGAAGAGCGTCAATCGGTCTCTGTCCACCTTGGGTGGACGGAATCTGGGTGGTGTGTGCAGCGCTAGGTTCAGTCGACATCGTTTTTTTGACGGCTCTAATGAACGTGATGAGCTTCTTACGGCCAACCCTCACAATCGGATCACCAGAAGAAGTGACGATAAATTACCTTCGTCTTGCGGATTGTCCACCTTCACCCTAATTAAACGGTAAAATTCGCGAAAGGCGTCTCATGTCCGACCAGAATACCGTCATCGGGGCCATCGGAAACACCCCGTTGATCAAGCTTCGTCGCGCCTCCGAGGAAACTGGCTGCACCATTCTGGGTAAAGCGGAATTCATGAACCCCGGCGGCTCCGTGAAGGATCGGGCGGCCCTCGCCATCGTTCGCGACGCTGTCGCGCAGGGTAGGCTCAAGCCCGGCGGAATCATTGTCGAGGGCACCGCAGGAAATACAGGCATCGGCCTTGCTCTGGTCGCCAACGCCATGGGTTTCCGCACGGTCATCGTCATTCCCGACACCCAATCGCAGGAAAAGAAAGACATGCTGCGGCTGCAGGGCGCCGAGCTGATCGAAGTGCCCGCCGTGCCCTATTCCAATCCGAACAACTATGTGAAGCTCTCAGGCCGCCTCGCCGAGCGCCTTGCACGCGAATGCCCGGAAGGCGCGATCTGGGCGAACCAGTTCGACAATATCGCCAATCGGGGCGGGCATCAGGCCACCACAGGCCCCGAAATCTGGGACCAGACCGACGGCAAGATCGACGGCTTCACATGCGCGGTGGGCACTGGCGGAACGCTGGCAGGCGTCGGCATGGCGCTGAAGGCGCGCAACCCAAACGTGAAGATCGCTATTTCTGATCCGATGGGCGCGGCGCTCTATTCCTGGTACGCCCGCGGCGAGTTGAAATCCGAGGGCTCCTCCATCACCGAGGGCATCGGACAGGGTCGCGTCACCGCCAATCTGGTGGACGCGCCTGTCGACATGGCCTTCCAGATCACCGACGAAGAGGCGCTTCCGATCGTATTCGATCTCGCGGAACACGAGGGTCTGCTGCTTGGCGGGTCATCGGGGGTGAATGTGGCTGGCGCCATCCGCCTCGCGAAGAAGCTGGGGCCTGGCCATACGATCGCGACCATCCTGTGCGATTCCGGAGCCCGCTACGCCTCCAAGCTCTATAATCCCGAGTTTCTAGCCTCCAAGAATTTGCCAGCGCCGGGCTGGCTTCTGCGCAAGCCCCAGATCAAGCCGGATTTTATCTAGAGATCAGAAGGATGCAGGCATGACTTCACAGGATGGTTCGGGACTTCTTGTGAGCACAGGGTGGCTCGCTGCTCATCTGGCTGACCCTGATCTCGTCGTGCTCGACGCTTCCTGGCACATGCCCGCCACCGGACGGGACGGGCGGCGCGAATTTCTTGCAGGTCATATTCCCGGCGCGGCCTTTTTCGACCTCGACGCCGTCAGCGACCAGACGAGCCCCCTGCCCCATACGCTCCCCTCGCCTGACGATTTCGCTAGCGC
>CANBVC010000091.1 GCA_947372795.1 Beijerinckiaceae bacterium | reverse complement strand
TCGCCCAGAAAGCTTTTCAGGGTGGCCAGCGCCGCCGCCCGACCGCCCGGCTGACTATGGGGGCAGGGGTCTGGCGCAAGGCCAAGTTCGGAGAAGGTCGGGATATGGGTCGGCCAGTCTCCGGTGATCGGCTGGAGCGCCTTGGGCGGCATGGTGATGGGTTCCGCCATGGCGCGGTCCCATGCGTTTGCCCAGCCATTGCGCGATTTGAGGCGGCGGATCACGCCGAACTGGCGCGGCTCATGCCAGGGGACGCCCGCCTCTCTGGCCCATGCGCCCACCGCCAGATCGCGCGCATAGGTCCAGCCGTTGCCGGTTTCCTCATGGCTCCATAAACTCGCGACGCCTTGGCTTTTGTGAATTTCCTGGAAAATGGCGACGGCGTCGCCGACCATCACGCGAAGGGGCTCGCCAAAGGCTGCAAGCGCGCACTGGAGTTCAGTGAGGCTCTCCGCCGCAAAGGTCCATTGCCGCGCTGATGCGTCAGGCTGCGCCCACAGATCGGGCTCAACAATGTAGAGCGGCAGGACCGGGCCAAGCTTTGCCGCCTCCGCCAGCGGGCGATGATCCGCCACGCGCAGATCGCGCTTGAACCAGACGATGTTGAGGGGCTGGGTCATGCAAGGCCGCTCTGTCGCAGGAGTGCGGGGATCCGCTCCTTGAACGCGAAGAACCCCTTCTTTGCATGGGGCCAGAAGGCGCTGTCCCAGTCGCGGCGAACCTGGGCGAGCGTGACGCCATCGCGCGCCAGCAGGGGGGCAAGCCGCGCCAACTGGTCCGCCACCGGGCCCACCGGTGCGTAGGGCGTCACGATCCGTCTCACTCCCGCAGCGTGGGCCGCTGCGATCACCGCCTCCCCGTCCAGCCTCTCGATCATGTTCGCTGGACAACCATAATGCGCCGCCGCACGCTCTGCCGTTTCCGCAGCAGCTGCGGTCACGAAGCGGCGTGCGCCGTCGCCCCACAGCAAAGCAGGGTCGCCGGCGACGAGCACGGAATGGAACCCGGATGCGCCGTCAAAAGCGGATTCCGGGTGCATGTCCTCTGGGGTGACAAGCAATACCGAAGGTTGCGCCGGATCATGCCGAGGCGGCTCATCCAGGTCGCGCGCAGGCTCAATCTGCGGCTCTGTCAGGGCAATCGCCTCCCGCGCCAGCCCGGACGGAGCGAAGCGGCCATTGGTGTAGCGCGCGATATTGTCTGAGGTGGCGAGATAGGTCTTCCCCACCGTCTGCAATCCTGCGACCCACCGCCAGGACAGGGTGTTGCTGGCGGCGTCGGCGTCAAGCAGATGGCGCAGGAAGAAGTCGGCCCCCAGCGTCCAGGGCAGACGGAGCGTGAAGATCCAGATCGAGGCGAACCACATCCGCGCGTGATTATGCAGATAGCCACTTTCGACGAGTTCCCGCGCCCAGTCGTCGAAACCCTCAATGCCGGTCTGGCCACTCTCGGCGTCAGCGACGGCGCGCTCATCGTGAAAGGCGTCACGCTGCCGGTCGCGCTCTTCCAGAAAGCGGCGCCAGACGGAAGGGCGCATTTCCAGCCAGCCCTTCCAATAGGTGCGCCAGAGCACCTCCTGAATGAACTTCTCGGCGGCGCACAGTTCGTGCCGGGCGAGTACATGGGCGATGACTTCATGCTCGGTGATCAATCGGTGACGCAAATAGGGAGACAGCCGGGACACGGCGCCTGGCTGATCTGGACCCGCGTCTGTGTTGCGCCCCGCGTCATAAAGTCGACCGGCCGCCGGAACGAATTCGGCAAGCCTGTTGAGCGCCATTGCGCGCGAAGGGGGAAAGGTTGAGCCGATCATCGGTACAGAGTTACCCGTTGCGCACCACTACTGCTCACTCATACGAATGACACCCTGCGCTTGGATTGTGAGCTCCACATTTGGTCATTCTCGGATGCTCTGCACGAAGTGAAGTCTCGGAAGAAATCCGCTCCACCTCGCTTTTGCGACCGGAGACCGGGGCCAGAAAGGGCCCGCCCAAGCCGCAAATTTCGGTCTCCACGGGTCCGCCGGATGAATGTTTGGGCCGAAATCCCCCGGAAATGCGGGGCCTACTGCGGAGACTGTTGATACTGGAAAATTACAAGAATGCGTTGCTGACGAGACAGTCCCAGCGAACTGGTCTCTCGACGCGCGCGAGCATTTACAGGGAAAATACAGGGAAATTTTCGGAAAAGGGCAGGGCTGCGTAGTGCAGATAAGCCTTGCTACGTTACAAAACGCCCGGCAACCCGGGAGATTCATGGCTCTGCCCCTTCAATTAGAACAGAGAATTGCCCCCATGATAAAGTAATTACGTATCTATATTTCTGTATAATCATGCAACCCCTAAAATTTAAACTGAAAAATTTACATTTTAAGACAATAAAAAATTATTGTTTATAATATACGCAAAATCAATTTATATATTGACTTCAATAAATTTGATTTTACTTCGAATCAAGCGCTAATATTTTTAGCATCGCTCGCGCACCCTGGTGTACGCGCTCACTCGCTGAGTAAAGACGAGAGAACGAGCGGCCATCTCCCCGGTGCGGGACATGGCAGCAACCTGAAACCCGGCTGTCGGACGCGGAAGCGGCGACGATCTGATCTTGGAGTTGCCCGATGAAGTCTAGGCCGCATACCCGTATTCTGAATTCATCTGCCGAACCGCTGAACGCTTCAGGACCTGGGAGTCTCGACCTGAAGATCATTCAGGTCGCGCCTTCGAATCTGAAGCCCCACCCGAGGAACGCGCGGACGCATTCGAGGAAGCAGATCCTGACGCTCGAGAAGAGCATCCGTAAATTTGGGTTTGTGACCCCCGTATTGATAGACAGCAATGGCGTTATCATCGCGGACCACGCCCGTGTGCAGGCGGCGAAAGCGGAGGGCCTGACAAGCGTTCCATGCGTCCGGGTAGATCACCTCTCCAAGGACGAGATCAGGGCCTACATGCTGGCCGAAAACGTCGGCTGGGATCAGGAACTGCTCGCGCAGGAATTGAGCGACCTCAACCTGACGATGCCCGACTTTGATTTTGATCCGATCGGCTTCTCAATCGCGGAAACCGATAGTCTCATCGCTGGGCTGAAGCCTGTCGAGGATGGCGACCCCGCAGACGATCTTCTGCCGAAGATCCCCAAAGGTCCTCCTCGTTGCTGTCCCGGCGAACGTAGACATCAAGCATCTGATTGAAGACGACATTATGTTCGAAACTGATCTTCGTGACCGGATGCGCGCGGCGCTCAAGGGGTGGAGGAAGAGATCATAAACATACACAATTCGACATTCAGAGAATTGGAGGGCGAACGCAGTGCTGCGCAATGTGGGTAGGCACTCAAGATAACAATGATCCCAATTGAATTGTGAGTTGCATCAAATCTCGTTGGGTTGAGCTGAAGCGATCCACCCCAACTGAGTCTGTGCGATAAATATTACCTAAATCCATATGTCGCGCCACTGTGTCTGCGGCCTGCTCATTCCGAAGGCCTTGCGGTCAGGCCTGCGATCACGAAGGCGATCATGTCATCCAGAGTCGCGCTCGGCTTGTGATTGAATTGCGCAATCATCTGGGGATGGAAAAAGCGAAGCATAGCGGCGCTGGCGCATTTGGAGGAGACTTCGACATCCGCCACATGGAACAATCCTGCGGCGGCGCCGTCCGCGATCACCTGTGCCATACAAAGGGTGATCTGGAGGATATGGGCCTCGCAAACATCCCAGCTCTCCTCCATCGCCACCACGACCATCTCATGTATTTTCGAGTCCTCGACATAGCGCGCGGCGTTCATATGGTGGACTGTAGCCAGAAGAGTTCGCAAGCGCTCCGTCGCAGGCTCGTTTCCATTCGCTATTGTTTTGGCTGCGGTCTCGACTTCACCCATCAAAAAGCGGGCAGCGCTTTCATGGATCGCCTTCTTCGAGTCGAAAAAGCGATAAATGTTCGCTGGGCTCATCCGCATCGCCTTCGCGATATCCGCCACCGTTGTCTTGTGATAGCCCACATCGCGGAATAGGCGGACTGCGGTCATCAGAATCGCTTCACGCATTTCGCGGTCCGGCTTTGCTGATCCTGCATCCAAGGTTTTCTCGTTCGCTGGATTGCGGTTCATAGCGCATCCATCCTGTGTTGGCGGGTTCTATACCTTTGACGCATCCAGCCGCTTTGCAAACCAGAGGGCGTAAAGGCCGGGGAGAAAGAGTAGGGTGAGGAACGTAGCGACAAAAAGGCCACCCATGATTGTGATCGCCATCGGTCCCCAAAAAGCAGAGCCCGACAGGGGAACCATGGCGAGGATCGCCGCCAGCGCTGTTAGGATAACAGGGCGCGCACGCCGCACCGTGGATTCGACAATGGCGACGCGCAGGCTGAGCCCCTCGCGCACATCGCTTTCAATCTGATCCACAAGGATGACCGCATTGCGCATGATCATGCCCGCAAGCGCGATCAGACCCAGAAGTGCGACGAAGCCAAAGGGCTTGTGCGCGAGGTTCAGGCCAAGTGAGGCGCCTACGATGCCCAGGGGCGCGGTCAGAAACACGAGGATCACCTGCGAGAAGTTCTGCAACTGGATCATCAGCAGCGTCAGCATGGCGAGCACCATGAGGGGGAACAGGGCGAAGATGGATCCATTGCCCTTCTCAGACTCCTCGATGGCGCCGCCGATCTCGATCCTATAGGCGGGCGGCAGGGCGTCGCGAATGGATTTCAGTTGCGGCCAGATCGCTGTGGTGGCGTCAGGAGCCTGCACGCCGTCGATCACGTCAGCGCGCACTGTGATCGCCATGTCGCGATTGAGGCGCCAGATGATCGGCTCCTCGTGGGTATATTCAAGCCGCCCCACCTGAGAAAGGGTGACTGGAACCCCGTTTATGGTCCTGATCACAAGATCGCCAATACGGGCGAGATCGCGACGCTCGGCCTCACTTGCCCGCACTACGACGTCAATTTTCTCGACGCCTGCGCGTATGGTCGTGATCGGGACGCCCGAAAGCAACATGTTTAGGGATTGCGAAATATCTTGCGGCGTAAGGCCCAGCGCACGCGCGCGGTCCTGGTCCACATCCAGCCGGATGGAGGGCGATTGTTCGTTCCAGTCGAGACTGGGGTCCACGATCCATGGATTGGCGCGCATCACGTCGCGCACCTGAAATGCGATGGCCCGCACCTGCGCCGTATCGGGGCCGATGACGCGGAACTGAACCGGAAAGCCGACAGGCGGGCCGAAGTTGAAGCGATCCACCCGTACGCGGGCCTGCGTCAGGCGCCCGTCCTTGACCGCCTTTTCGAGCCTAGCCTTTATGCGTTCGCGCGCGTCTACATTTTTCGAGACGATCACGATTTCCGCGAAGGCCTCATTGGGCAATTGCGGATTAAGCCCCAGCCAGAAGCGGGGTGAGCCCTGGCCGACATAGGCGGTGAAGGTGCTGATATCGGCGTCGTCCTTCAGCAGCGCTTCGGCCTCCGCGACTGCTTTCTGCGTCACGCCAAAGGCGGTTCCCTCCGGCAGGCGCAGTTGCAGGAACAGTTCAGGGCGCTCTGAGAGGGGAAAGAATTGCTGTTGCACGTGGCCGAAGCCCAAGATCGAAAGGGCGAAGGCGCTAATCGTGGCGCTTACGACCCATCCGCGATGATCCACACACCATTGGATGACCCTACGCAGGGCGCGATAGGTTCGTGTTTTATATAAATCGCCTGCGTCATGGTGCGGCGTGCCGGCGCCGAGGGCGGGCAGGAGCTTAACGCCGATATAGGGCGTGAATACGACGGCGACCAGCCATGAGGCGAGCAGGGCGATGGCGACGATCCAGAAGATGCCGCCCGCATACTCGCCCACGGACGAATTGGCGAAGCCGATGGGCAGGAAACCCACCGCGGTGACCAGAGTGCCCGTCAACATAGGGAAGGCGGTCGACTCCCAGGCGAAAGAGGCGGCGCGCACCCGGTCCCAGCCCTGCTCCATTTTCACGACCATCATTTCAACCGCGATGATGGCGTCATCCACCAGCAACCCAAGGGCGATGATAAGCGCCCCCAGCGTGATCCTGTGCAGATCGATGCTCATGGCGTTCATGACGATGAAGACAATGGCCAGCACCAGCGGCACCGACAGGGCGACCACGATTCCCGTGCGCAGTCCCAGCGCGAGAAAGCTTACCAGCAGAACGATCACCAGCGCCTCGGCGAAGGAACGCAGGAATTCGCCCACCGCATGTTCGACCACTTGCGGCTGGTCGGCGATCTGCGTCAGGTCGAAGCCTTGCGGCACAGTGTGCATGAATTCGGTGGAGGTCGCGTTCACCTGTTTGCCGAAGTCGAGGATATTGCCGCCCTTGGCCATCACCACGCCAACGCCAATTGCGGGTCTGGCCTCCTGCCGTGCAACAAAGTCCGGCGGGTCCGAAAAGCCGCGGGTGACTGTGGCTATGTCCCCGAGCCGGAAGACGAGTCCATTTGCGGCGACGGGTGTGTTGCGAACCGATTCCAAAGTGTCGAGGCTCCCGCTTACCCGTAACGGTATGCGCTGGGCCGAGGTGTCGACGACGCCGCCAGCGACGATGGCGTTTTGTTTCGAAAGCGAGGCGAATATGTCCTGCGGATCGAGGCCAAGGGTCGCCAGTTTCGCGTTGGAGAAATCGACGAAGACCTTCTCATCCTGCGCGCCATAGATATTGACCTTGCTGACGCCGTTGGTCCGCAACAAATGCTGGCGCAGGCCCTCCGCCGCCGTTTTGATTTGCGCATAGTCCGCGCCATCCCCCGTCAACATGAAGAGGATCGAATCCACGTCTCCATATTCGTCATTTATGGAGGGGCCGATCAGGCCCTGGGGGAGAGCGGTCTTGATGTCGCCAAGCTTCTTGCGCAACTGGTAGAAGAGATATGGCACCTCCCGGGCGGGGGTGGTGTCCTTGAAAACCACCTGCATGGCGGTGAAGGAGGGTTTTGTGAAGGTGACGACCTTTTCAAACCAGGGCAGCTCCTGCAACTTCTTCTCGATGGGGTCTGAGACCTGATTTTGCATCTCTGCGGCGCTTGCGCCCGGCCAGACCGCGCGAACGATGACAACCTTGATTGTAAAAGAGGGGTCCTCGGCGCGCCCGACGCCCCGATAGGAGAAGGCGCCGGCGGCGGCCAGCGCCAGCATGAAGAATAGGATCAGGGCCGGATGCGAGACCGCCCAGGCCGAAGCATTGAAACGTTGCATCATATGTCTCGTGAATAGGCGGAATGGCGCGGTTCAGAAGGCCAGGGACGATACGACCCGGATCTTTTGCGAAGGATCGAGTTTCTGCACGCCAAGGCTGACGACCTGCGCGCCTTCAGCGGCGCCGTCGGTGATCTCCACCTCCTGTGCGCCATAGGATCTGACCGTCACATTTTTGAGTGCGACGCCATTGGCCTGTTCATTCACCACATAAAGCGATGGCCCGGCGCCTTGGTTGAACAGGGCCGAAAGAGGCACGCGGGCCACCGGCGCGCCGCCGTTTTCAGAGAGGGTCAGCGTTGCGGTCATGCCAAGTCGCATGTCATCGCCCGCATCGGAGATGGAAAAGCGCGCGAGAAAAGTGCGCGTGACGGGATCTGCGGAGGGCGCCAGCTCCCGCAGCTTCGACGCATATTTTCTGTCGGGCGAAGTCCAGAGCGACACGAAGGCGGCGCTGCCTTTCGCGCTCGCCACCAGGGATTCGGGCAGGGACACGACCACCTCACGCTCCCTTGCGCGCGCCACGCGGACGGCGGTCTGGCCCGCCGCCAGCACTTGGCCGGGCTCCACGAGGGTCGCCGTGACGACGCCCGGGCTATCGGCGAGCAGGGTGGCGTAGGACAGGCTGTTCTTCGTCAATTCGACCGCGCGCTGGGCCCGCAGCAGACGCGCTCGCGCCTCGTCTCCCGCCGCCCGCGTCAGCTCGATCTGGGCGTCCGTTGACCAGCCCCCGCCACGAAGCCCCTTTGCGCGTTCCTCCGCCGCCGCCGCCTGCTCGAGCGCGCCCCGAGCGGCCCGTTCTTCGGCCTCCGCCTGTTCCGCTTGTAGGCGCAGATCCACGCCATCGAGTGCCGCCAGCGGCTGGCCCTGTTCGATCATGTCCCCCACCTCAACAAGACGCCTCGCGACCTTGCCCGCGATACGGAAGCCAAGGTCGGTTTCGATGCGGGGCCTGACGACGCCGACAAGGGTGCGGTCCAACACCTGAGGCTTGTAATGGATTGTCGCCACTAGCACGGGACGGACCACCTCGACGGGTTTCTGCGTCGCTTCCTGGCAGCCCGTCAGGATCAGAAGGGTGGAGACGGCCATTATCGACCGCAGTCTGGCGCTTTCGGCTGGTTTGCGGATGCAGATCATTTTCGGGCCCATCGTCGAGCTTGAGTAGCGCAAATGTTCATGACGATTGACGAATGTCAATAATCGTCAATCGGTTTCAGTGATCAGGCTTCGGGGGTCGCCGATGTAACGCGCAGGATTTCAACTCTTCGTCGAGCAGTTTGCTGGTGGGCTTGGTCGTAACGACGAAAGCTCGAGATCGGAGAGGCCGTGACGATCCAAGATGTCGCCAAGGCCGAGAAGGTCGCAACCCAATTCTTTGGCCCTATCTTGCGGCGGGCATACCTTTTGCCCGATTTGCTCGAGCGCTTTCTGCTATGGCGCGTGGCGCCATCAGCCACGCTTACGCAGATTATCGAGGCGACATAACTTCGGTGGGCGGAGCAGATGGGGAGGGTGTTTAAGTAAGCCTAGTAGGCGCTAGTGCCCTGCTTTTCGGTTACTCAAAGCGGTTGAGATTGAATTCTGGAACCCGAGTAGCTCCTGCTAATCTAATTCTGTTGGTTTGAGTTCGCCGCTAGGGGCTTGCAATACGTCATTCACCTTCGTGGATAATAAATCGATATTGAATGGCTTGGGCATAATCGCCATGCCCATTTCCATCTGTCCACTTCCAAACGCCGCCTGTTCATCATAGCCGGTTAAGGAGGGAACCTTCAGGTCGCGCCTTTGCTGACGAGCGGCGTCCGCCAATTGTCTGCCATTAATGCCACCGGGTAGGCCGACATCGGTCATAAGCAGGTCTATGCGAGCGGGAGATAGAATATGCCGCATTGCGGCCTGCCCAGTATCGGATTCGAGTACCGTATAGCCGTTGTCAGTGAGTATGTCCGCCATAACAAGCCGCACAGCGGGCTCGTCTTACACTAACAAAATAATGACACCGGAATCTGCGTGAGTGGAACGAACCATAGCCTCCGCCACCTCTCTCGTGGCTTCTATTCCAAGGTAGCGGGGCAGGTAGATGGCAACAGTCGTGCCAATACCTTCAGAGCTGCGAAGCAACACATGCCCCCCGGTTTGCTGCACAAATCCATAAATCATGGACACACCAAGACCAGTGCCTTCTCCAATGGGTTTTGTGGTGAAGAAGGGATCAAATGCTCGCTCGATTACCGACGGGGCATCCCGCTACGTGTGTCCGTAACAAACAGCAAGACGTATTCGCTATTCGGCACACGACCGGAGAGGTTATCCGTCTGTTGACCTCGCTAATCCGTGAGCACGCAATTGGACGTCTCGATCTGGATATGCCCACCATCTGGCATGGCGTCTCGCGCGTTGATGACCAAGTTGAGAATCGCATTCTCAAGCTGATTAGGATCGCACAGGCTCTGCCAGAGATCCGCCGCAAGGGTTGTTTCTATCGTTGTGCGTGGCCCTACCGCGTCGCAGAGAATATCCTACATTCCCTCAATCAGAGTGTTTAACGACGTGGGCTTGGGATCAAGCGTCTGGAGTCTTGAGAAGGCGAGCAGACGATGCGTCAAAGCCGCCGCTCGTTCCAAAGAAGTAGTTGCGGCATCCATGTAGCGGTCAAACTCAGAATAGCGTCCCTGCATCACGCGCTTGTTCATAAGTTGGAGGCTTCCTGAGGCGTTGGCGAGCAGATTATTGAAGTCATTCGCTAGCCCACCAGTCAGCTGTCCGACGGCCTCCATCTTCATCGATTGGCGCAGAGCTTCCTCGACCCTGCCACGCTCCTCAGCTTCCTCCTTGAGGCGCTCATTTGCTGCCGTCAATTCGTTCGTTCGCTCGGTCAATTCGCTGGTGCGATTTGCGACGGTTTTCTGCAACTCGATTCTAACGTTGGCTTCGTTCTCACGCACTTCGTTCAAAACGCGGATCCGGTCGACAGCGGCAGCCAGCAGATTTGCATAGCTTGGCAGAAAAAGCGTATCTGATTTCATAAATCGTCTGGGTACACGGCTGTCGATCTGCAGGACGCCGAATGGAGGTCTATTGTGACCTCCTATAATGATAACGTTAGCAACCGTCTGAACCCCATTATCGATCAAGAATTGGGGATATGTGAAGCGGGTCTTCTTCGATATATCAGGGGATATCATAGCCTCATCGGTCCGTAAGCAGTGTCCTTCGGAGGTATCTTCAGCAGCCATAATCTTTGCAACACCAAAGATATTCGGACCCCAGCCGACACTTGTGCGCACGATCATGGTTGTGCCGTATTCTTGGAGTTAGATAACTTTCGCCGAATCCGTTTCCAAAACATCGGCTGCGATGCGACATGCTTCGGTTAAAGTTTGATAGAGATCTTTTGACTTGAGCGCTAGATCGCCGAATTGCGCAAAGCCGATCTCTCGCTTGAGCTGACTAGCAGTGGATCCAATCCCAGATTCTGTCATGGCCGATCTAGGCTCAGGACTCATTGATCACATCCAGAAGATTACAGTTGCGGCGATGCAGATCGCGGACATGAAGGTATGTGCGCATCGGTCATAGCGGGTGTGGATGCGCCTCCAATCCTTGAGCTTTCCGAACATGTTCTCGATTTTATGGCGG